>NZ_SMKO01000052.1 GCF_004348685.1 Nonomuraea deserti
GGCTTTGGTCGGCGGGTTGGGGCGGTGGTTAGCGTGAGGACTCGACCAGGAGGCCGGGCTCGCCGAAATTGCCGGACTTGAGCAGGAGTGCGAGACCGGACGCCGTGTGGATCCATGGCACGCCGCGTGCCGCCTCCCCGCCGATCACCCCGCCCGGCACGCCGAGCGCGCTCACGACGGCCCCCGAGGTCTCGCCGCCGGCCGAGATCACGCGGGTGACGCCCCGCTCGACCAGCCCCTGCGCGACGCGGCCTATCGCCGACTCCAGGATCGTGGCCGACCGTTCCGCGCCCACGATCTCCTGTACGCGGCGCAGCTCGGCGGGTTCGGCCGATGCGTAGACGAGGGGCGCGCCGGCCTCGACGTCCAGCGTGTCGTACCAGGCCAGCGCGTCCCGGGCCAGCGACTCGTGGTCCTGGTCGGCCAGCGCGTCCAGCCGGTAGGCCGGCCTGCCCGCCTCGATCATGGCGGCGACCTGCTCCAGCGTACGGGCCGAGCAGCTGCCCGCCAGCACCGCCGCGGCACCCCGCGGCGCGGGGGCGGGCGCTTCATCGTGCCCGGACCGGGCGTGCGCCGCGGCGAGCCCGCCGGCGAGCCCGGCCGCGCCCGCGACCAGCGGCGCGTCCGCCAGCGCCCGACCGGCGGTCACGAGGTCGGCGTCGTCCACGGCGTCGACGAGGGCGTAGCGCACGCCCTCCGCCCGCAGCTCGGCCAGCCGCCGCCCCATCGCCCCCGCCCGGACCTGCGCCAGCGTCACGACGCCCGCCCGGTGCGCGCTCTGGCCCTCAAGCAGGCGCGGCAGGTACGAGTCGGTCATCGGGGTCAGGGGATGGTGCCGCATGTGCGACTCGCCGAGCAGCACGTCACCGACGAAGAGGTAACCGTTGTACTGGGTGCGCCCGTGCTCGGGCGAGCTCGGCGTCATGGCGACCACGGGCGCGTCCATGGCGCCGGCCAGGGCGTCGAGGACCGGCCCGATGTTCCCCTCGGCCGTGGAGTCGAACGTGGAGCAGTACTTGACGTAGACCTGGCGGACGCCGCGCGAGCGCAGCCAGCCGAGCGCGCCCAGCGACTGCGCGACCGCGTCCGCCCTGGCGGCGGTCCGGGTCTTCAGCGCGATCACGAGCGCGTCGCACTCGGGTGGTTCCGCCGCCTCCGGCGGAAGTCCGAAGAACAGCACGGTACGGATGCCACGGCGGCGCAGGGCCACCGCGACGTCGGTCGCACCGGTGAAGTCGTCCGCGATGGCGCCGATCATCGAAGCACCGTGGCCTGGTGGGAGTCGAACATGATGCTGACGTTATCGGCGTGCGCCGCCGCCGCTGACCGGGGGTCTCGGACGGCACGGCGTGCGTCACCGATGACAGGGCGAAAGGGCTCTCACCCGGACGGACGGTTCACCCGGAAACGCTCAGGTCGTGGAACGGGTGAAAGGGCTCTCGCCGGGACGGCCCGTCGGTAGCCGTCCTCCGCTCAACCGGGGGGCGCTCAGGTCGTGGAACGGGCGCATGGGTTCTCGGCGGGATGGGCCGCCGGTCGCCGTCCTCCGCTCAGCCGGGGACGCTCAGGTCGCGGAAGAGGAAGTAGTTCTTGTGGTCCGCCTGCAGGTAGTGGTGGAACTTCGTGGCCTTGGCACGGGCCGTCCTGTCGGCGGTGACGACCGTGAGGACGACGTACCTCTTGATCGGTCCTGAGCGGATCTTCCCGTAGACGAACTTGTCGAGCGCCTGGTCCCGGCGCCACTTCACGGCGTTGGAGGAGAGCTTGGCCAGGCGCGTCGCGGCGGTCTTCGCGGCGGCCTCGCTCGGGAACGACATGATGACCTGTACCGCCTTGAGGTGCCCCGAGTAGGCCGAGTAGGCGAGCTCGATGGCGCGCTCGCAGTTGTTCTTGGCCAGCTCGCCCTGCCTGTCCACCGTGTCGCAGGAGTCGTACGTCCAGCCGCCCACCTTGTCGGCGGCGAACTTCACCTCCCCCAGGCTGAACTTCCAGTCGGGGAACTCACCGTGCGTGATCGGCGATTCCGGCTCGGGGCGGTTCGACCTGCCGGGGTTCGTGCTCGGCTCCGTGCGCTCCGCTGTGGGATCGGCGCTGGGCTCGGACGTGGGCTCCGACGTGGGCTCGGACGTGGGCTCCGACGTGGGGCTGGACGTGGGCTCGCCGGACGGCGAGGCCGACGGGGGATCCGACTGCGGCGGGGTGGGGGTCTGCAGGGCGACAGGCGGGATCGGGTCCCGGGCGCTCGTGTAGGCGTACACGCCGTACCCTCCGCCGGCCAGGAGGACCACCGCGAAGGCGGCGACCACGCCGATGATCAGTGCCTTGTTGGGCTGCTCAGGCGGGGAGCCGTACGGGATCGGGCCGGAGTAGCCGGGCGGGCCGTACGGCGAGGCCGGGACCGTCTGCGGGTCGTAACCACCTTCGGAGCCGCCCTGACCCTGAGGAGGTCCGTAGCCGTCCCGGCCTGGAGAAGGTCCGTAGCCGCCCTGGCTCGGGGGAGGTCCGTAGCCGTCCCGGCCTGGAGAAGGTCCGTAGCCGCCCTGGCTCGGGGGAGGTCCGTAGCCGCCCTGACCGGGCGGGGGACCGTGGCCGGGCTGTGATTGCGGAGGCTGCGGAGGAAATGCCATCACCCCATTGTGGGGTAATTCATCCGTTCTGTACCACCAGCCTCAGAAATGTGTGCCCGGTGGCCCGGTCAGACCCCGGTCGGCTCGCGGACCAGGCTGACCCGGACGGCCGAGGGATCGTCGCCGGTGAGGGGCACGGCGAAGACCGCCGTCCGCTCGCGTGCCCCGTAGACGACGAAGCGCAGGCCGTCCTCGTCCCAGGTGTCCTGGACGTCCGTGGTGAGCTGCGCGGACGCCGAGCAGTACGCGGGGCTGCGGTAGAGCAGGTGCAGCGAGGTGGCCAGCGGGACCTCCGCCGGCGGGGGAGCGGCGAGGGGGCGGCGCAGCCGTACCAGGAGGCGCCGCAAGGGGATGAGCCAGTGGCGGTCCAGCTCCGCCGAGAGGGCCAGCAGGACGGCGGCCTCCGCGAGGGCGAGCGTGGCGAGCGGCGGGCCGGGATCGGCGGGGATCGCGAGGAGACTTGCGACGAGCAGGAACGCCGCTCGGGCGAAGGCGCGCAGGTCCACGGGGCGGGAGTGGGCGCCGAGGCACCCGCACGAAGCGGTGGGCGCGGCGACGTGCGCGTAGACCAGGTACGCGAGGAAGCCGGCGCAGAGCGCCGCGGCGGCCGCGGCCTCCAGCGGAAGGAGGGGTGGGAGCAGGAGTACGGCGGCCACCGCGAGTTCTGCGAGCGCCACGAGCCGGAACGCGGGGACCGCGCGCGCCGGGCCGGCCAGCCGGGCCAGGGCGGTGTGCCCGGCCCCCGCCCGCATCCGCCGGCTGAGCAGTTTCATCAGGCCCGCCCAGACCAGGAAGAGGGCGATCACGTACGGCTGCGACGCGGCGATCCCGTGCATGTGGACGCTCCTAGTGCGGGGAGAAGACGGTGGCGATGTCGACTTCGTTCGTGTCCGGCCGCCAGGCGCCCAGGATCTGCACGTGCTGGCTCACTTTCAGCATCGACAGGTCCGCGGACGGCGGCGCGTCGGACCGGATCGCGACCGACTTCCCGGCCACGACGTGGCAGAGCACTTCCTTGCCGTTGTGGTCGAGGTGGAGGGTCTGGTCCTTGATGTTCGTGATGTGGCCCTTGATGTTGACGATGTTGAGCCACACCGATTCGGCGGCGAGCAGGCCGTCCGGCATGCGCACGCCGCGGGCGTAGAGGCCGTCACCGGGCTTGGCCTGGTCGAACGGGACGGGGCCCAGCTTCCACAGGCTCGTGCCGTCGACGACCCTGATGCGGTGGAACACCATGTTCGAGCCCAGGACGAAGAGCGTGTTGTCCTTGATCGAGCGGATCCGGCCCTCGACGAAGTCGGGGTCGGGGGTGCCGGGTTCGAGTTCCGGGCCGGAAGTGGTGGCGAAGGCGGCCTCCGGGCCGAGCGAGCCCAGCGCGGTGGCGGCGACGACGCCGGCGCCGCCGCCGAGCACGGCGGACTTGAGCACGTCTCTTCTGCTTCTCATCGTCGGCTCCCCTATCCGGTCGCGATCTCGCACGGCCGAAGGCCGGTGGAGAGGCTGGCGATGCGGCTGTAGGCCGCCGGGGTGAGGTCGATCAGCCGGTTGTTCGCGCAGGTCGAGCCGCAGCAGCTGCGCTCGCCGCAGAACAGGTCGGTCTGCGGGCCGCAGTCGGCGATCGTGGTGACGACGCTGGCGCCGCCGCACAGGGACGTGGTGCGGTGCCGGAATCCGCAGGTCCTGCGGGAGAGGTTGACGCCGCAGCGGTCGGGGCGGGTGATCGACCAGCAGGCGTCGGAGGCGTTCGGCCAGGCGTGCTGCAGGCTTCCCGAGTTGCAGGTGCCGCAGGCGCCCTTTCCTGTGCTGCTGCACGGTCCCCATGCGGTGCCGCAGCAGAACCAGGAGACTTCTCCTTGGACGGGGCCGAGTAAGTCGGCGGGCGGGTCGGTGGATGGGTTACGCGCCATGCGCGTCCTCCTAGGGGGTGAGCTCCGGACGAACCTTGAGGAGGTGCTGAAGCTTTCCGACTCGATCCATGAGTACCATGTAAGGATTTTTCGTCAATATCCCAATTGAGTCGGTATTCGCCCGGTATGTTGCGCTTCCGGAGTTAACCGGCGTCCCAGGAGCCCTGCCTCGGAGCAGTCGGGCTGAAGTGCACCGGCAGCGTCTCCAGG
The DNA here is from genome assembly GCF_004348685.1 of Nonomuraea deserti. GTDB lineage: Bacteria > Actinomycetota > Actinomycetes > Streptosporangiales > Streptosporangiaceae > Nonomuraea > Nonomuraea deserti. The sequence goes on from NZ_SMKO01000052.1 coordinate 4,745, forward strand.
TTCCGCATCCACAACGACCGCCGCCAGCGCAGCGCGTCCGGCGAGACCGCGAGGTCCACGTCGGGCAGCCGGTCGAGGAGCACCTCGACCGCGGTCTCGGCGATGACCTCGCCGAGCTCCGGCGCGGGATAGGGGCAGCTGTACTCGCCGTGCCCGAAGGACATGTGGGCCCGGTTCGCGCCGGGATCGGACTCGTCCGCGGGCTGCACCTGCGGGTCGGCGTTGGCGGCGGCCAGGCCGAGCACCAGCAGGTCGCCCTTGCGGATGCGGCGCCCGCCCAGCTCGCAGTCCTGGGTCGCCCAGCGTCCCGGCGCGTTGCGCAGGGGCGGGTCCCGCCACAACACGTCGTTCATGGCCTGCCCGACGCTGCTGCGGCCGCCCTGCAAAGTGATCGAGAACCGGTCGTTGACCAGCATGAGGCGGAGCGTGTTGCTGATCCAGCCCGCGGTCGGGGTGTTGGCCACGACGAGCATCACCCCGAGGTCCATGTCGGCCTCCTCGTCGCTGAGCTCCGCCGGGTGGGCGATCAGCCGCGAGGCGATGTCGTCGCCGGGAACGTCACGCTTGGCGGCCATGAGCGTGCTCATCCTGTCGCGGAGCCAGGTGTAGGCGGCGTAGGTCTCGCTGGTGGCGTCGAGCACCACGTTGACGTTCGTGACCACGTCGTCCATGTCGGCCTCGGGCATCCCCATGAGCCGCGCGATGACCTGCGCGGGGATCCGTCTGGCGTACTGGGTGACCAGGTCGGCCCTGCCGTCGCCGGCGAAGCCGTCGATCAGCTGGTCGGACACCTGCTCCGCCAGCATGGCCAGCTCCGTGCGATCGACGTCGTCCATCGCGTCGCCGATCGCGCCCGTGCGCCGCTGCCGCTCCGCGCCCTCGGCGAACAACACCGTCGGCTGCCAGCGGAACGTCGCCATCAGGGACCCGTCAGGGGGTACGTGCTCCCACACGTTCCAGCGCCTGGAGTCGCGGCCGAACAGGTGCGGCATGCCGAAGACGTGGTGCAGCTCGCGGTAGCCGATCACGAACCACGCGGGCACGCCGTCGTCGAGCAGCACCGGCACCACGGTGCCGTGCTCGCGCCGGAGCCGCTGGTAGAACTCGTCCGGGTCCTCGTCGAGGGCCGGCCCGTAGAGCGGCACGGCGTCGGCGTGGTCGGGATAGCCGGACAGCGCGGCCTTCTCCGTCATGACGTGGTCTCCTGGGCGGGGGCGTACCAGGTGGTGAGGTGGCGCAGCAGCGTGACCAGCACGTCCTTGCTGGAGTGCCGGAGCCGGGCGTCGCAGTCGACGAGCGGCACCGTGTCCGGCAGCGACAGGGCATCGCGTACGGCGTCCACGCCCGGCCCTTCCGTGAACCGGTTGACGGCCACGACGAAGGGCATCCGGTGGTGTTCGAGCCGGTCGATGGAGTACCACGAGTCCTGCAGCCTGCGGGTGTCCACGAGGACGACCGCGCCGAGGCTGCCCGAGAAGAGCTGGTCCCAGACGTACCAGAAGCGCTGCTGGCCGGGCGCCCCGAACAGGTAGAGCACCTTGCTCTCCGTCAGCGTGATCCGGCCGAAGTCGAAGGCCACCGTGGTGGTCGTCTTGCCGCGCACCCGGCGGGTGTCGTCGATGCCGGCGCCCGCCTCGGTCATGACCTCCTCGGTGCTGAGCGGGCGGATCTCGCTCACTGCGCCGACCATGGTCGTCTTGCCCACTCCCAGGCCGCCCACGATCACGATCTTCAGCGCGTCCGCGGCGGTCGCGCGCAGCGCTGCGCGCTCAGATGTTCTGGAGGGCAACCAGCACCTCCTTCAGCAGCTCCGGACTCGGCCCGCCGGCCGACCGCAGCGCGGACGGATGGCGCACGGTGATCCGGCCCGTGTCCAGCAGATCGCACAGCAGGATCTTCACCACGCTGACCGGCAGCCGCAGCTGCGCGGAGAGCTCCACCACCGCCGTGGGCCGCCGCGTCAGCCGGAGGATCTTCACGTGCTCCGACTGCATGCCGGGGGCGGGCTCGCACTCGCTGACGATGAGCGACACCGAGTCGAAGGCGCTCTCGTCGGCGCGGGTGCGTCCCCCGGTGACCATGTAGAGCCGGTCGGGAGCCTCGTCGTCGACGGGCCGCTGCCTCATCTGGAACCGCCGGCCGCCGGCCGCGGCGCCGCGCTGAGGTAGGTGCCGATCTGCTCGACCAGCTCGTTCATGTTGTGGCCGACCAGGCCGACGTCGGCGTCCTCCGCGGCGACCACGGCCAGATGGGCGCCCGCGCCCGCGGGCACGATCAGCAGCAGGCCGCCGGGGAACTCCACCATCGCCTGCCCGGACCCGATGGCGGTGCCGAACTCGGCCGACGCGCTCACGGAGAGGCTCTGGATCCCGGAGGCCAGCGCGGCGAGCTGGTCGGCGCGGTCCTGATCGAGCCCGGAGGTGTGGCAGAGCTTGAGCCCGTCCCTGGTCAGGACCAGCACGTGGGCGATGCCCGGGGTCTTCTCCCTGAGGTTCTCCAGCAGCCAGTCGAGGCTGCTGTCCGTGGTCGTCAAGGCGTCCGTAGAGTTCATCGGGAAAGATGGGGGCGCGCGTCCCGCACGTCGGCCCCTGCCTCCTATCTGTGAATCGAAAAGCCGGTCAGGAGTCGGGGCTCGCGGCGCGCCCGCGCCCGCCGGCCTGGCGGAACGCGGCGAACCTGGCGGCCGGGTCGCGGCCGTCGCGTACGGGCTCGGCGGCCGGGGCGGGTGTGTCCCTGGTCGCCTCGGCGAGGGTCTGGCCGCGGCGCCGCTTGGGCAGCGACTCGCCGGTCTCGCCCTCCGGTTCCGGCGCCGGTGGCACGGGGGCGGACGCGGCGGGCACGGCGGGCGGGTCAGGCGGCTCGACGGCCGGCGGCTCGTCGTCCGGGCGCGGCTGGGTGATCAGGCGGCGCGGGATCAGCACCACGACGCCGGTGCCGCCTCTGGCCGACGGCCGGAAGCTGACCATCAGGCCATATTTGTCGACCAGGCGGCCCACCACGGCCAGGCCCAGCCTGGTGCCCGACAACATCCGCAGGTCGAGCGGCTCGGACACCAGCTTGGCCGCGCGGTGCCGCTCCCGGGAGCGCATGCCGAGGCCGCTGTCCTCGATGGTGACCACGACGCCGTTGTCCTCTTCCTCGACGTAGACGTGGACCTCGGTGCCGTGGGCGGAGAAGGCGGCCGCGTTGTCCATCAGCTCGGCCAGCGCGTGCATCACGCCTTCCGCGGCGTATCCGGCGACCGCGACCGTGCTGGTCGAGTGGAGCCGGACGCGCCGGTAGGCGCCGATGCGGCCCATGGCGCCGCGCAGCACGCTCTCCATGGTGATCGGCCTGGTCCACCGGCGTCCCGACCGGCCGCCGCTCAGCAGGGCGATGTTGTCGGCCAGCCGGCCCGTCTGGGAGACCCGGTGGTCAAGGTCGAGCAGGTCGGCGAAGACGTCCTCCTGGTCGCCGTACCGCTCCTCCAGCTCTCGCAGCCGGGCCAGCAGGCTGGTCGCCTGGGCCTGGACGCGGGCGGCGGCGCCGGCGCAGGCGCGCATCGCCGCCGTGCCCTTGCGCTCGCCCTCGCCGATCTGCCGCGCCGTCTCGGTCAGCAGCCCGCGCAGCGGGCCGTGCACCGGCTGGCGCACCTCCTTGAGCGCGGCGTCCACCGGCTGGTGGCCCGACTGGACGCGCTTGACCAGCTCGGGCAGCGCCTCGTCGGTCAGCCTGACGACCTCGGCCTCCAGCGACGCGCCTGCCGCGCGGGCGGCGGCGGCCTCGCGGGCGAGCAGGTCGAGCTCGTGGCCGGCCGCCTTGACCAGCCGCTGGAGCAGGTCGTCGGACGGCTGCGCCACCTTGGCGAGCGCGTCGACCGTGGGCACGCCCTCGCGCACCTGGCCGCCGAGCGCGGGCAGGATCTCCTCGGTCAGCCGCAGGGCCTCCCGCTCCAGCAGGGCGACTCGGCCTGCCTGCTCGCGGAGCGCGAGGGTGGCTGCCCGCTGGTGAACGAGCGCGGCGGCGGCGCAGGACAGCACCGCCGCCGCCACTCCGCCGACGGCCGCCACGAGACCCGTGGCGCCGGGAGGGGCCGACGAGACCACCCAGAGCCAGGCCGGCACCGTGACGACCAGTCCCCCGAGTAACGCGAGGGCGGCGCGGTGCCGCGGGGTGAACGTTCGCGGAGCGGGGGGATGGGCAAGTGCTGACATCGGTGGTCCTCAAGGCCGTGACGGCCAGGCGAGCGAGTTCGAACCAGGCGTTCCTGCAGGGGAACGCTGTGTTGCCGCCTCGCGACTGATCGCGTAGCAGGTTGGGGACAAACCGTAGCATCGGCGCACCATTAAGAACAGACAGCAACGCCGTAACCTCACGCCTCACCTGTATCACCGCAAGATCGACATTTCTCCTTTTGTGGTGAGGGCGGGGTGCGCCGGGTGTTGACGAGGGGCTGCCGAGCGCTTACGTTTCCCGCGACCGCTGAAATTATCGCTCTCTATCAGAAATTTTCGGAAAGTCCGGAGCGATCCGGCAGCGGTCGCCCCTGCAACGCTTCGCATCGGAGGTCGCCGGTGAAGCCCCTCATCATCGCCCTGGCGCTCGTGCTCGCCCTGCCCGCTCCCGCGTACGCCGGCCCGCGCCCGCCGCGTGACCTGCGGGAGCTGGCCCACCAGCACGGCATCAGGATCGGCACCGCCGTCGACATCGCCGCCCTGCGCGGCGAGGCCGACTACCGCAAGGTGCTCAACCACCAGTTCAACCACGTCACCGCCGAGAACGCGATGAAGTGGGAGTCCGTCGAGCCGGAGCGCGGTGCGTACACCTGGGCCGACGCGGACGCCCTCGTCCAGAACGCCCGCCGCAACCGCCAGCGCGTACGCGGCCACACCCTCGTCTGGCACAACCAGCTCCCGGCGTGGCTGACCGCGGGCGTCGCCGACGGCTCGATCGCCCCGGCCGAGCTGAGGCGGATCCTGCGCGACCACATCACCACCCAGGTCCGCCGCTACAAGGGCAAGATCAGGGCGTGGGACGTGGTCAACGAGGTGGTGGAGGAGGACGGCAGCCTGCGGCAGAACATCTGGCTGACGCACCTCGGCCCTGGCTACATCGCCGACGCCTTCCGCTGGGCGCACCGCGCCGACCCGCACGCCAAGCTGTTCATCAACGACTACAACCTCGAATGGAACGCCCCCAAGATCGAGACCACGCTCTCGCTGGTCAAGGACCTCCAGGCGCGCGGCGTGCCCATCCACGGGGTCGGTTTCCAGGGGCACCTCGGCATCCAGTACGACTACCCGGGCGACTGGGCGAACGTCATGCGCCGCTTCGCCGACCTGGGCCTGGAGATCGCGGTCACCGAGCTGGACGTGCGCATGGTGCTGCCCGTGACCCCCGAGAAGCTGACCACCCAGGCCGACTACTACCGCCGGGCGCTCACCGACTGCCTGAGCGTCGAGGCCTGCAAGGAGCTCACCGTCTGGGGCTTCACCGACCGCCACTCGTGGGTGCCGGGCTGGTTCGACGGCGAGGGCGCGGCGTGCCTGCTCGACGAGGACCTGGCGCCGAAGCCCGCCTACCGGGCGCTGCTCGGGGTGCGGGCGCGATGACCTGAGCCGCGCCGGAGCCCCTCGATCTCAGCTCGTGGTGGCTCCGGCCGGTTCGCCCGCGTGGGCGTCGGCCTCGGCCTGGTTGCGCTCGGCGCGCGCCAGATCGCGGTGGCCGGTGGCGAGGATGCCGATGCCGAGCAGGATCGCGCAGCCGCCGATGACGAACGGCACGTGCACGTTGACGTGCTCGGCGAGCTTGCCGGCCGCGAACGGCGCCAGCCCGCCGCCGATGAAGCGCACGAATCCGTACGCCGCCGAGGCCACCGGCCGCTCCACGGGCGCGACCATCATCACGGCCTGGGTGGTCAGCGTGTTGTTCACGCCGATGAACACGCCCGCGACGATCACGGCGGTGATCAGGACCGGCCGGCTGCCGGTGAAGGCGGCGATGACGAAGACGACCAGCGCGAACAGCGCGAGGTTGCCGTAGAGCGTACGGGCCAGGCCGAGTTTCCGCTGCAGCCAGGGCGCGCCGGCCACCGAGAAGATCGCCACCATCAGGCCCCAGCCGGTGAAGACGAGCCCGAGATGGATGGCGTCCAGCTCCATCGGGAAGGGGGCGTAGCCGAGCACGGTGAAGAAGCCCCAGTTGTAGCAGAGCGCCGTCAGGCTCATGATCAGCAGGCCGCGGTGGCGCAGGGCCCTGATCGGGTCGAGGAGCGAGGTCTTGCGGGGTGGCTTGGGCTGGGGGCGTACCAGCAGGATGGTAGCGACCAGCGCGAACGCCATCAGCACCGCGACGCCGTAGAACGGGCCGCGCCAGCTGATGTGGCCGAGCGCGCCGCCGAGCAGCGGGCCGACCGCGATGCCCAGGCCGAGCGCGGCTTCGTACAGGATGATCGCGCCGGAGAAGCCGCCGCTGGCGGCGGCCACGATGACGGCCAGCGAGGTCGCCACGAACAGTGCGTTGCCCAGGCCCCAGCCGGCGCGGAAGCCGATGATGCCGCCGATGCTTCCCGAGCTGCCGGCGAGCGCGCTGAAGACGACGATCAGCACGAGCCCGGCGATCAGTGTCCACTTGGCGCCGATGCGGCTGGACACCCAGCCCGTGACCAGCATGGCGACCGCCATCACCACGAGGTAGCTGGTGAAAAGCAGCGTCACCTGGCTCGGCGAGGCGTTCAGGTCGGCGGAGATCGCGGGCAGGATCGGGTCGACGAGCCCGATGCCCATGAAGGAGATGACGCACGCGAACGCCACCGCCCACACGGCCTTGGGCTGGCGGAACGGGCTGCCCGCCGCGTTGGCCTGCGTCATCCGGCCGCTCCCTGGGCCGGCGGTGTGGTGCCGAGGGCGCGGGCGGTGAGCCGTTCGAGGGCGGGCAGGGCGGCGGCGATGGCGGCGCGGTCGGCCTCCGGGAGCTCGGCGAGCAGCTCGGCCAGCCGCTTGGCCTGCGTGCTCCGCCGCCTGGCCAGCTCCGCCCGCCCGTGCTCGGTGATGGCGACGACCACGACACGCCCGTCCGCGGGGTCGGCCAGCCGCTCGGCCAGCGCCTCGCGCTCCAGCCTGGAGACGAGCTGGGTCATGGCGGGCTGGGTGACGCCTTCGAGCGCGGCCAGGTCGGTGAGGCGGCGGGAGCCCAGGCGTTCCAGGTTGGCCAGCGTGGACAGCGCGGTGATCGACAGGTCTCTGGGCACGTCGATCAGGCGCATCATCGTCCTGACCCGGCCGAGCCCGGCGGCCAGCTCCAGGTGGCTTCTGGGTTCCGAATCCATAAGCCCCTTTATATCACCAGCTCATATAAGTGGCTTATGAATCGGCGCCTGGCCGGTACGCCGCTCCCGCGCGAACACCGTCACCTTCGCCTCGGGGCCGGTCAGGCGCTCCCACCCCAGTCGTTCGTACACCCGGATCGCGCCCAAGGCCTGGGGCGAGGTCAGCAGCCAGCAGCGCTCCGCGCCCTCGCACAGCAGGTCGAGGATCTGGCCGGCCAGTCCCCGTCCGCGCGCGTGCGGGCCGACCGCCAACTCGTCGACCTCAAGGGCGCCGACCAGGCGCCGTTCGGCCTGGTCGCCGAGCTCGGCACGCACCCTGTCGTAGGCGCGGCCGGTGGGGAAAGGGCTCCGCGTGGGCCACGCCGTGCCGAAGCCCATCGGCCTGCCGTCCTGTCCGGCCAGCACCGCGACGAACCCCGGACGTCCGGTGTCGGTGGCCAGGCGGCGGGCGAAGTCCGCGACGCCGGATCCGTCCTCGTTCCACGGCGGTTCGCTGAAGGCGACGCCGTAGATCTCCATCAGCTCGGCGGCTCGGGCCCGTGTCTGCTCGCCGGTCAGCCGTTCCAGCGTCACCCGCCCCGCTGTCATGGCTTGCGGCCGAGCCCGGCCAGGACGTTGTAGCGGGTGAGGTCCTGGCGGATGAGGTCCTCCGGCTCGGCGCGCCAGTCGGCCGGCGGGACCAGCCCGGGCTCGACGAGCTCCATGTCGCCGAAGTACGACCGGATCTCCTCCCGGCTGCGCCAGCGCCCGGTGCCCAGATTCTGGTTGAAGCTCCGCTCGGCCTCCTCGGCGATCCCGGAGGCCTCCGGGTGCTCGGCGCCCGGATTGTGGAAGTGCACGATGGCCAGGAACTGCCGGATGCCGGCCTCCGTGACCATGTGCTCCACGGCGCGGCGCAGGAAGGCCCGGTTCGCCCGTCCCGCCTCGCGGGCGTCGGGGGCGATCCGCAGCGCCTCCTCGGCGACGGCGCGGTCGACGGCGAAGTTGTCCTTGCCGCCGAGGAAGTAGTCGTACACGCGGGCGATGCTGGGCTGGGCGGGGTCGATCCCCGGTGGGACCACGCCGTCTCCGGCCTCGTCCCGTCCAGTGACCTGATCGCCGTCGCGCATGGAGTCTCACGCCTTCATCGACCCGTGGCTGGACTGATCATCGTACGGGAGTCGCCGTAATCGGCATATGTCCAGACCTGTTCTTTGCCTTCCCTCGCCGGTGCCCCCGGAGGTACGAGGCCTGCCCGATCGCACCGCGACTTGCCGGTTTTTACTTGGCTGAGTTACTTTTTACCTGACCAAGTAATCAACTGGGCGGGAGCCACCTCATGACCGGATCGCCGATGAAGGGACGCAAGAGAGCCGCGTGGACCCTGGTCGCGCTGGCGCCGATCTGCGCGGAGATGACGTTCGGCGCGATCTCGCTGAACATGATGTGGCTGCTGCCGCTGCTGGTGCCGATGTACGGCGCGGGCGTGCTGCTGATCAGGGAGGCGGTGCGCCGCACCGGCGGCGGCTGGCCCAGCCTGCTCGTGCTCGGCCTGGTGTACGAACTCGCCGAGGACGGCATCGGGCTGCAGGCGCTGACCAGCCCCGCCATCTACCACGCCGCCGAGTGGGGGCCGCGCGTGTTCGGCCTCAACACGACCTACTGGGAGTCGCAGATCGGCTACCACACCGTGTTCAGCGTGATGATCCCGATCATGCTCACGGATCTCCTGCACCCGGCCCACCGCGACCGCCCCTACCTGCGGCGGGGCGGGCTGATCGGCGTCGGCGTCGTCGCGCTCCTCGGCGTGGCCATGTTGCGGGTGCTCATCCCGCCGGTCATGGATCCCGGCTACCAGGTGCCGCTGCCGGTGCTGGCCGCGTTCGTCCTGGCCTGCGTGATGCTCTCCGTGCTCGCCCTGAAGGTGCTTCCCGGGCGTACGCCGGCGCCCCCGGCCGGCACGAGCGCGCCGAAGCCCGCCGTCGTGGGCCTGCTGGCCGCGCTCGCCACCGCCGTCTTCCTCGGCCTGCTCATCCCGATCGTCCCGCCGCCCGCCGGCGGCAGGGGCTGGTGGGTGCTCGTGCCGATGATCCTGGCCGCCGCGGTCGCCGTCGTCGTCGGCGTGCTGCTCCACCGCTGGTCCGCCGCCGGCTGGACGGACACGCACCGGGTCTGGCTGGCCGGGGGCGCGCTGGTGTCCCACACCCTGTTCGGCGCCGCCGTCATGGCCACCACCACCTTCGACCGCGTGGGCCTGGTCGGCTTCGCCGTGCTCATGGCGCTGCTGCTGGCCCTGCTGGGCCGGCACACCGAACGCCGCCTCGTGCCGTCGGGCTGACCCGCCGCGCCGTGGTGCCGGTAGGGCAGGCGCCGGGGGTTCCCGTCATGGTCGCGGAGCACCTGTGATCCCTGGCGTTCAGCATTCTCCGGCCGCGCACATTGGCGAGTCCGACATGTCCGGCAAATGTCCGATCGTTGACCTGGCTCGCCCTCCGCCCTGCGGCGAGACTGGGCGAGTCCTGTTCATGGCGGTGCCGCGCGACGTGGAGGCGAGCGATGGGTAAGCGCAAGAGAATCGGTCCGGCTGTGGTGCTCTCGCTCGCGGCGTGCGCCGCCGTGTCGACGGCGGCCGCCGCTCCCGCGGCGGCGGCCACCTGCTACGCGAGCGGCGGGAACCTGTACTGCGACAACGCACCCGCTGCGATCTACGCCGCCCCGCAGTATTCCCGGCCCAACGGCAACCCGGAGCGGGTCGTCGACCGGCTGCTCACGACGTTCAGCTACTTCAAGTGTTACCGGACCGGCCAGCAGCACGGCGGCGGCAACAACGTCTGGTACTACACGTACGGTGACCAGACCGGCAGTTGGGGATACGTGGCGGCGGTCAACGTGTACACCTCGGTCGATCCGTACCCCGGCGTCGCGCACTGCTGATCGGCGCGGAGGCCGGCGCGCGCTCCCCGTGCCAGGAACGGCCGGGTCGCCGGTGTGATCCGAAGTCCTGACCGGGTGTGCCGGCGGCCGGTACCATGAGAAGTTCTCTTAGTGTGAACTTCTCGCGGGGTGGCATCCGGTGGCTGATCTCTGGTTCGGTGTCCTCGGCCCGCCGGACGTGCGGTCCGGCGGGCGGAGGATCCCCCGGCACGGGCCTCGCCAGGAGAGGGCGCTCGCGGCCCTCCTGCTGAACGCCGGCCACGCGGTGACGGTCGACCGCCTCATCGACGTCGTGTGGGAGGAGCCGCCCGCCTCGGCGCGCCGCCAGATCCAGGACCTGGTGTCGAAACTGCGGCGGGCCCTGGCCGACGCCGGCGCGGGCGGTGACGTCATCACCACCGTACGCGGCGGCTACCTGCTGCGGCCCGGCATCGGCCGGCTGGACGCGACGGAGTTCGAGGAGCTCGTCGCGTCCGCGCGCGACGCCGAGCCCACCCGTCCGGCCGCCCTGCTCAGGCGGGCGCTCGCCCTGTGGCGGGGCGAGCCGCTGAGCGGCGTCGACTGCCCCGCGCTCGCCGGCGACGTGCGCACCCTGCAGGAGAAACGGCTGGCGGTCTGGGAGGAGTGGGCGAGGATCGAGCTGGCCGCCGGCCGCCACCACGAGGTCACCGCCGAGCTGACCGCCCTGGTGGAGCGCCATCCGCTGCGCGAGCCGCTGGTGGCGGCGCTGATGCGGGCCATGACCGCCGCCGGCCGCGCGGCCGGCGCGCTCGACGTCTACCACCGGGCGCGGGAGAAGCTGCGGGACGAGCTGGGCCTCGATCCGGGCACGGAGCTCCAGAGCCTGTACGAACGTCTCCTGCGGGCCGCCGAGCCCGGCCCGCTCCCTGAGCCGCCGCCCCCGCCCGCCATCGCGTCCCGGCTGCCCATGGACGCCTTCGGCTTCGTCGGCAGGGGCGGGGAGCTGTCCCGGCTCGACGCCCTGCTGGACCACGCCGCGCCCCAGCCGACGGCGGTGGCGATGGCCGTCGTGTCGGGCAGCGCGGGCGTCGGCAAGACCGCGCTGGTGACGCACTGGGCGCACCGCGTCGGCGACCGTTTCCCCGGCGGGCACCTGTACGTGAACCTGCGCGGCTTCGATCCCGGCGGGTCGATGGTGGCGCCGGAGGAGGCGGTGCGCGGGTTCCTGTTCGCGCTCGGGGTGCCGCCGCAGGGCGTGCCGTCCGGCATGGACGCGCAGACGGCGCTCTACCGGAGCCTGCTGGCCGGCCGCCGGGTGCTGATCGTCCTGGACAACGCCCGCGACGCCGCCCAGGTGCGCCCGCTGCTGCCCGGCTCCGCCGGCTGCGTCGTGGTGGTGACCAGCCGCGACCGGCTGCCCGCCCTGGTCGCCAAGGAGGGCGCGGCTTACGCTGCCGCTGGACCTGCCGACCAGCGGCGAGGCCAGGGAGATGCTCGCCCGCCAGCTGGGGGACGGGCGGGTCGCCGCCGAGCCGGACACCGTGGACGAGCTCATCGCGAGATGCGGCCGGCTGCCGCTGGCCCTGGCGATCGCCGCCGCCCGCGCGGCCGTGCGGCCCTGCGTTCCGCTGGCCGCCATAGCCGAGGAACTGCGTGAGGCGCCCGGGGTGCTGGACGCGCTCGACGCCGGGGACCCGGCGACCCGGGTCAGGGCCGTGTTCTCGTGGTCGTACCGGATCCTCGGCGACCGGACGGCGCGCCTGTTCCGCGCGCTGGCGACGCACCGCGGGCCGCGCATCGGCGTGGCGGCGGCGGCGAGCCTGGCCGGGATCCCCGTACGCGATGCCCGCTCGCTGCTGGAGAGGCTGGCGGGCGCGCACCTCGTCACCGAGCACGCCCCTGGCCGGTACGCCTTCCACGACCTGATGCGCGCCTACGCCGGAGAGCTGGCCGACCTCCACGATCCGCCCGGGGAGCGGGACGCCGCCCGGCGCCGCCTGCACGACCACTACATCCACACCGCGGAGCAGGCCGGCCGGCTGCTCGACCCGCACCAGGACATCCCCCTGGACGAGCCGCCGGCCGGTGTCGTCGCCGAAGAGCACCGCGACCAGCGGGAGGCGCTCGCGCACCTCCTGCTGCGCCTGTCGGAACGGCACAAGGCCGACCATGAGACGTACCACGTCGCGCGTGACCTGGTCGCCTGGTGCCATGATCACGTCCGCGAGCTGGCCCGCGTCGGCAAGGACTACGGGCTGGACCTGGACCCGTCGCCTGCGGGGGACACCACGCTCATGGAACTCGTCCGCGAGAAGGCCGGCGAGTGGCTGGGCCGCCGCCCCGAGCCCTCGTTGTTGCTGCTCGCCGACTTCCGGCACCTGAACCGCGTGGCCTCCGGCGTCTCCCTCGACTGGGAGCTGCTCGCCCAGGCCGCCCAGGGGGCGAGGCGCAAGGATCTGCTCGCGCTCGCCCAGCGCTGCCATCCCGACACCCTGAGGCAGGTGCGCTGGGCGAACGCCCGGCTGAAGGACTCGGCGACGCAGGCGCTGGTGAGCTGACGCGCCTGCCGGTCCGCTGACCCCGAGGCGGGGTGTCGGGTAGGTTGCGGCAATGGCCCGTCCGCACCGCGTCCAGCTCCACACCGGGCGTTCGTCAGGGGTGAAGGTCCTGGGCGGGTGTTCCAGCGTCGTCGTGTTGTTCCTGATCCCCGTGCTGGCCTGGATCGCCAGCATCCTGTCCGGCTGGCTCTCCGTGGTGATGGGCGCCCTCGCCGCCCTGGTCGGGGTCACCTGCGTCGTCGCCCTGGGGATCGTGCTGGCCGACCTGCTGCGTGCGGCCGCCTGGCTCGACGGCACGGTCCTCGCCGTGCGCTCCGCCTTCACCACGAACCGGTGCGATCTGGCCGCGGCTCACCTGTTCACGATCGACTCGATCGCCGAGCGCTCCTATGCCGGGGACCTCGGCTCCGTGCCGACCGGGCGGCTGATCCCTCGGCTCCGCGTCCAGGATCCGGGCACGGGCCGCCTGGTCAGCCTGGTTCTGCAGGACCCGGCCACCCGCACCCTGCTCCCGGCGGTGCGGCTGCACGCCCTGGCCGACGCCATCTTGGCCGGCCGCCGCCCCGAGCCGTACGCGCGGCAGGCCCGGCAGGTCGCCCAGGAGCTGCGCCGCCTGGCCGGCGGCCCCTTCGCCGCGCACCCCTGAACGCCCGGCGTCAGCGGAGCGCCTCCTGCGGGGCGTCCGCGCGCAGCGGCCTGAGCGCCCGGGACCAGGTGACGACCTCGTCGAGCAGCTCGACGAGGGTCTCCTCCTGGTGCGGGCCGGGGGTGATCACGCCGGGTTCGGTGGGGTCGGTGAGCTCGAAGTCGGTGTACGCCGACAACCCGACCTGGGTGCGGACGTTGGCGACCTGGAGCTCGGTCATGGACAGCCGCAGCTGCTCCACGGCGCGGGTGCCGCCGTGGACGCCGTGGCTGACGAATCCGGCCGCCTTGTTGTTCCATTCGGCGAACAGGTAGTCGATCGCGTTCTTCAGCGCGGCGGGCATGCCGCGGTTGTACTCCGGCGTGACGAAGACGAATCCGTCCAGGGACGCGATGGTCCGCGCCCAGCGCCGGGTGTGCGGGTGGCGATAGTCGCCGAACATCGCGGGCACGGGCTCGTCCAGCAGGGGGAGCCCGTGCTCGGCCAGATCGACGACCTCGAAGGAGGCCTCTCCCGCCGTGACGGCGGCGTGCCGCGCGGCGACCTCGGCGACCCACTGGGCCGCGACGGCCGTCCTGCGGTGTGGGCGGGTGCTGCCGACGATGATGCCAATTCTGATCATGGGTCTCTCCTGTCGGTGCCTTGTTCGGGTAAAGTACAACGTGTATGGCAACATGTAAAACGATGACTGTAATTGAGGTGAGATGACCAGCGACAACAGGGCGAGACGTCGCCCCCATGGAGGGCTGGCCGACAAGCGCAGGGCCATCCTGGCGGGCGCTCTGACCGTGTTCGCCCGCGACGGCTACACCCGTGCCGGCATCGACGCGATCGCCGCGGCGGCCGGGGTGTCCACGCGGACGATCTACAACCACTTCACCGACAAGGCCGAGCTGTTCCAGACCGTCATCAAGGAGAGCGCGGGCCGGGCGGCCGACGCCCAGATCGCGATCATCGACCGGCACCTGCACAGGATCGTCGATCTGAAGGCCGACCTCGTGGAGTTCGGCCGCGCCCTCACCGCCCCGATGGCCACCGAGCACGCGGAGCACTTCGCGCTCGTCCGCCAGGTCAACGCCGAGGCCGGGCACATCCCCCAGGCCGCCGTCGACGCCTGGCAGGAGGTCGGTCCCCGGCGTGTCCTCCGCCGGCTCGCCGAGCACCTGCGGCAGTGGACGGCCAGGGGCCTGCTCCACGCGGACGACCCCGAGCGTGCGGCCGTCCAGCTCATGCTGCTCGTCTCAGCCGCCGGTCCGCCCCACCACGCCCCCGCCCCGAGCCGGCAGGAGGCCGACGAGATGATCGTCTCCGGCGTCCGCGTCTTCCTGTACGGCTACCGGCGCTGACCGCGTCACCCCTGACGAAAGTAAGGGGGCACGCTGGTCTTTCGGGCATGCCGGGGACGGCGCCGCCCTTCCTACGCTGCTACGCATGATCAGTGTCACCCGCGTCTCCGCGGCCGCCGTGCTCACCCTGACCCTGCCGCTGACGGCGCCGCCGCCCGCCGCGGCGGCCTCCGCGGGCGGTGCCAGGACGCGCATCGCGATCCCCGCCCCCACCGGTCACCACAAGGTCGGCCGCGACATCCTGCACCTCGTCGACCGCGAGCGCCGCGACCCGTGGCAGCCCGGGGCGGGCGCGCGGGAGCTGATGGTGTCGGTGTACTACCCGGCCCGGGGCGGCGGGCGCGCCGCCCCGTACATGACCACCGGCGAGGCCCGCCTCCTCCTCGAGGGCCAGAAGCTCGACACCCGCTTCGAGGCGGAGCAGCTCGCCGGCGTCCGTACGAACGCCCGCACCGGCGCCACCCCCGCCGGCGGCCGTCACCCCCTGGTGCTGCTCTCCCCGGGCTTCACCCTCAACCGCGCCACCCTGACCACGCTCGCCGAGGAGCTCGCCTCGAAGGGGTACGTCGTCGCGCTCGTGGACCACGCCTACGAGTCGTACGGCACCACCTTCCCGGGCGGGCGCCTGCTCACCTGCGTCGCGTGCGAGAAGGTGGAGAGCGCTCCCTCCGACGCGGCGAGCAAGAGGCTGCTCGCCGAGGCCGCCGCCGGCCGGGCGGCGGACCTCTCCTTCGTCATCGACCGGCTGACCCGCACCGCCTGGAAACGCTCGAAGATGATCGACCCGCGGCGGATCGGCGCCGCGGGCCACTCGCTCGGCGGCAACGCCGCGGCGAGCGTCATGGCCGGCGACCGCCGCGTCCGCGCCGGGGCGAACATGGACGGCACGTTCTTCGCGCCGGTGCCGAGGGCAGGCCTCGGCGAACGGCCGTTCCTCATGCTCGGCACCGAGGCCCAGCACTCGCCCGGCACCGATGACACGAGCTGGCCCCGGGACTGGCGCCGCCTGGACGGCTGGAAACGCTGGCTGACCGTGGCCGGCTCCGGCCACTTCACCTTCATCGACCTGCCCGTCCTGGGCGGCCAGGTCGGGATGACCGACCCCTCCGCGCCGCTGACGGGGAAACGTTCTGGCGAGATCACCACGGCGTACGTGGGCGCCTTCTTCGACCGGCATCTGCGCGGGAAACACCGGCCGCTGCTGGACGGCCCGTCCGCCGCCAACCCCGAGGTCACCTTCCACGACCCCTCGTGAAATTCTCACGGCCGGGCGCGTGCCCTCGCAGCTGGCCGGGCGGCGCCCGTGGCGGTGATTGAGGTGGGGCGTCCCGGCGCCCACGGTGCAGGAATCCGCACACGGTGATCCCGCCAAGGAGTCCGTCATGCGTGCCCGTGCCGTCCCGGCCCTGATCGTGGCCCTGCTCGCCCTCGTCGTCCACGCGCCCGAGGCACGGCTTCCAGGCCACCCGCCCCGGCGGCGACACCCAGACGCCCTCCGGCTACCTGTGCACGAGCCCCTGAGGCGACGTAGGCTGGACGGTGCGCGCTTCAGGACGCCACCGGTCCGCGGAAAGGGCCAAGCCCACCTGACGGTCTCCGAACGATCCCGGCATGACCTCTTTTCCGGCCTGACCATGCGGACACCAGGCCAGACGGAAAGGAGGCCATCGTGCCCATCCACCGCCTGCCCGACCACCCCCGCATCCAACGGCTTCGCAAGCAGGCCAAGACCCTCCTCCAGCAGATGAGGGCGGACGCTCCCGAGGCGCGCGGGCTCGTCGCGGAGTTCCATCCCCGGCCGCCGCAAGAGCCCAGGCTGTCCGACGCGCAGCTCGTCACCGCCCGCATGTACGGCTTCGCGAGCTGGCCCAAGCTGAAGGAGCACATCGGCACCGTCGAGCGGTACACCCGCTCGCCGCACCGGATCGCGCCGCGCGAGGACCCGCCGGAGGAGTTCCTGCGGCTCGCCTGCCTCACCTACGGCCAGGACGACCGGGGCAGGGCCGGCGAGGCCGGGCTGCTGCTGGCCCGGCACCCGTGGTTGTCCACCGCCAACGTCTTCACGATGGCGGCCACCGGCTCGGCCGGCGCCCTGGCCGGCGCGCTGGCCGCGGACCCCGGCCTGGCCCGCGCGCAGGGCGGCCCCTTCGGGTGGGAGCCGCTGCTGTACCTGGCCTACGCCCGCGTCGACCCCGCCGGCCGGCCCGTGGAGGCGGCCCGGCTCCTCCTCGACCACGGCGCCGACCCGAACGCCGGCTTCCTGTGGGACGGGCTGATCTCCCCGTTCACTGCGCTCACCGGCGCGTTCGGCGGCGGGGAGGGCGACCAGCCGCCGCACCCGCGGGGTCCGGAGCTGGCCAGGCTGCTCCTGGAGGCGGGGGCCGACCCCAACGACAGCCAGGCCCTCTACAACCGCGGGCTCGGCGGCTCCTTCTCCGACGACCCCGCCCACCTCGAGCTGCTGCTGGAGTTCGGTCTCGGGCGCGGAGAGGGCGGGCCGTGGCAGGTCCGGCTGGGCCCGACGCTGCGGTCGCCGCAGCAGCTGGTGCGCGACGAACTCGCCACCGCCGCGCTGCGGGGCGGCCCGCTGCGCACCCGGCTGCTCCTCGCGCACGGCGCGGAGGCGGACGGGCTCGGCGGGCATCCGGCGTTCGGCGGGCGCACACCGTACGAGCTGGCCGTGCTGCACGGGCACACCGAGGTCGCGGAGCTCCTCGCCGCGGCGGGCGCCTCGACCGTGCTGGACGAGACGGACGCGTTCACCGCCGCCTGCATGCGCGCCGACGCCGGCGCGGTGGCCGCGGCCGGCCGGGCGCCACTGGCCCGGGCGCTCGCCCGCACTCCCGATCTGATCAACAGGGCGGCCGAGCAGCGCAGGCCCGCGGCGGTACGGCTGCTGGCCGGCCTCGGCTTCGACGTGAACCACCTGCGTCGAGCCACCCCGCTGCACGCGGCGGCCTGGAACGACGACGTGGAGACCGCCACGACGCTCGTCGAGCTCGGGGCCGACCTCACGATCAGGGACACCGAGCACGACTCGACCCCGCTCGGCTGGGCCGAATACGGCGGCAGGCACCGCGTGGCGGCGTACCTGCGCGGCATGGAGCGGCACGAGTGACCCGGTGACGTGCGCCCGCGCGAGGGCGACCGGACCGCGCGGCCGATCTCCGGCCGCGCGGTCGCGGGCGACGGCTCGCTCACGAGATCGGGCGGATCTCCACGAGCGGGCAGGCCGGCCACGAGCGGACCAGCCCCAGCGCCTCGTCCAGGTCGGCCACCTCGACCTCGGCGAACCCGCTGACCACCTCCTTGCCCTCCACGAACGGCCCGTCCGTGACCACCGGCTCCCCGGAGCCGAGCCGCACCGTGGTCGCGGTGTGCACCGGCGCCAGGTGGGTGTGGTGGGTGATCTTTCCGGCGTGCTCGGCGAACCAGCGGCCCACCGCCTCGAAGGCGGTCTGCCGCTCCTTCTCGCCCATCTCCTCCAGTTCCTTGGCGAACTGCTCGGTCTCCACGAACATCAGCACGTACTTCACGCGTGTCCTCCTCGATCCTTCGTCGGGTGGCGGGTCCCGGCGATCTCGCCGCGGCGCGCACCCTTCACTGAACAAGACGATCGGGACGCCCGCCCGTACGACGCCTCGACGGCAGGAGCCGAATCGTATGTTCGAGCGCGACCCGCCGGCGGATCATGGAGCTGTCCGGCGTGGGTACGGGCTACCGCAGCCGGCCGCCGAGGGCCGCCGTGGCGCAACAGACTCCGCCGGTCACGATCGCCGCCGTCAACACCGTCACCCAGCTCCAGCCTCCCATCTCGACGACCCACAGGTACGCCGGCGCTCCGAGCAGCGTGCCGAGGCTGCCCGACTGCGTCACCGCCCCGACCCCCCAGGCGATACGATCGCCGGCCACCGCGGGAAGCGCCGCGAACACGGCCGAGACGGCCAGCCCGTTGACCGCCAGCACCCCCGCCGCGCAGACGGCCGCCACCGCCACCGGAGCCTGCAGGAAGACCCCGGCCGTCAGGGGCATCATGAGCAGCGCCGCGATGATCAGCCGCCGCGGCCGGGTCCCTGCGCGCAGCGCCGCTCCGGCCGCCAGGCTGCCCAGCACGCTGGCCGCGGACACCAGCCCGGCCAGCGGGCCGGCCTGCGACCCCGGCACGCTCAGCTCGGCCGTCAGATACGCCGGGAGCACGGTCACCACGCTGACCCCGACCAGGGCGATCATCGCGAACCCTGCCGCCAGGGCGGCCACCGGCCACATCGTGCCCGGTCCGCGACGCGAGCCGCCCCGGCCGTCCTCCCGGCCGGGGCGGGCGTCGCGCGGCAACGTCCAGGCCAGCGCGGCCACCACCACGGTGATCGCGCCCACGCCCGCGACCTCGGCGCGCCAGCCGGGGGCCAGCCCGCCGCCGGCGCCGGCCAGCGCCAGGCCGGACGGGACGCACAGCCCCCACAGCGCCAGGGCCGTCTGCCGTGACCTGCCGTCCAGCAAGCGAGCCAGCAGGCTCGGCCCCGTGATCACCACGAGGGCGTAGCCGGCGGCCTGGATCGCCCGCAAGGCGAACAACGCCTCCGCCCCTCCGGCGAACGGCGCCGCCAGCCCCGCCACCCCCAGAGCCACCAGACCGGCCACGAAGACCCCGCGCAGCTGGTGCCGATCAACCCATAACCCCAGCGGCAGGCAGGTGAGCCCGGCGACCAGCGTGACGGCCGAGGACAGCAGGCCCACGGCGGTGAGCGACAGATCGAACTCCACGCTCACAGAGGTCAAGAACGGGACGAATTCCCCCAAGGCCATGCTGGCCGCTCCGCCTGACGCCACCACGGTGACGACCGTACGAATGCTCAACGGGCACGCACCTCCCACAAGTCGGGAGACGCGACCGGCGAGCCGGCCCGATCCTCAAGCCCGGTTGGGCGACGCCTCGACGAGGATCCTCGGACATGGAGTGGCGCAAACCACCGGGCGACACCCTATCCCGCAGGTTTCGCGGGATCCAGTCCCCGCCGGCCAGGCGGTGAGCCGATCCGGCGGGGGGCGCGAACGGCCTCGCGTAAGCTGCGGCGGCTGTCGCGGGCGGTATCCCGTAAGCAGGGCCCGGACCGGCGCACCGACCGACCCCCTCCAGACGGTGGGGGCGGGGTCGTACGCCGAGGCGGCATGGCGCGGCTGGTTCGCGGCCGCGGGCTTCTTCGCGACCCTGCACCACTGGGTGCTGCACTCCCTGGGAGTGTTCGAGCCAGTGGCGCGTGCCGCTCGTACTCGCGCCGGCCGCGCTCGGCGGCGTGTGGCTGCTGAGCTTCGTGCTGGTCGCCGTCCACGCCAGGCTCTCCGCCGCCGTGCTGCCCGGCGCCGGGCCGCGAGCCCTGCGGAGGGACGCGCTCGGCGGGGACGCGACAGGCGTGCGCGGTGATCGCGGAGGCGCCGGCGGCCGTTCCCCCTACGGGTGTGACGCTTCGATCAGCCGCCGGTGCGACTCCAGCAGGCCCTTCGGCAGGTCGTCGGGGGCGCACCAGCGGGCCTCGAGGATCTCCATCGGGTTCAGCCGCATCGTGCCGCCGCCGGTGTACCCGGCCGCGTAGGCGACCTCCACCCTGAGCTGGAACCCGCTCCTGAGTTGCACCATCTCCCCGACGCGCACCTCCAGCCCGGTCTCCTCCCTGACCTCGCGGACGACCGTCTGCTCGAAGGTCTCGCCCCGCTGCGCGCCGCCCGTCGGCAGCCCCCACTGCCGGTCCTCGGCCCAGAACCGGTGCCGCAGCAGCAGCACGTTGCCGTCCGGGTCGCGGACGACGCCGGTCACCCCGACCATGAACTTGTCCTGCGACAGGTAGAGCAGCCGCCACTTCACCGGCCCGCGAAGTGAGCGCCAGAGCCGGGCCAACAGCCTCTTCACCGGCGTCCTCCGCCATCCGTTGTCCTTGACGGGGAAGCGTACCGGGGTGCCACCGAGGGTCACGTATACGCCGTCATATCAGCATATTTACCGCCGACGACGCGGTTTCGTGCCCGGTATAGTCCCCGCATGTTGCATGGTCGCCGTGCTGAGCAGGCCCTGATCGACGGGTTACTCGACGGGGCGCGTCGCGGCGTCAGCGGCTCGGCGATCATCCGCGGCGAGCCGGGCATCGGCAAGACGGTGCTGCTCGACCACGCGGAGAGCGGCGCCGACGGGATGCTGATCCTGCGCGCCGCGGGCATCGAGTCGGAGGCCGAGGTGCCGTTCGCCGGCCTGTACCTCCTGCTGCGTACCGCCCTCGACCATCTGGACGCGCTTCCTGAACCGCAGCGGCGGGCCCTCGCGGGGGCGTTCGGGCTCGGCGCCGCGAGCGGGGACCGGTTCATGATCGGCGCTGCCGTGCTGTCGCTGCTCGCCGACGTGGCGGAGCGCGCACCGCTGCTGTGCCTGGTCGATGACGCGCACTGGCTGGACCACGCCTCGGCCGAGGCCCTGCTGTTCGCGGCCCGCAGGCTCGACCGCGAAGGCGTCGTGCTGCTCTTCGCCTCGCGCGAGTACGGCGGGGTGCTCTGCTCGGCCGGCCTGACCGACATCGAGGTGCACGGGCTGGACCCGAGGAGCGCCGCGGCGCTGCTCGACGACGGTGGCGCCGTCCTGTCGCCCGCCGCGCGGGAGGAACTGATCGCCGAGACGCGGGGCAACCCGCTCGCCCTGCGAGAGCTGTCGGCGGCGGCCCTGCCCGCGGGGCCCAGGGTCGGTCCGATACCGCTCACCAGCCGCGTGCTCGACGCGTTCCACCACCAGGTGCGCACGCTGCCCGCCGCCGGCCAGACGCTGCTGCTGGCCGCCGCCGCGGACGGCACCGGCGACCTGGCGACCCTCCTGCGTGCCGCCAGGGAGCTGGGGGCCGGGGTGGCCGACCTGCAGCCGGCCGAGGCGATCAGGCTGGTGTCCGCCTCCGGGGGACGGCTGGCCTTCCGCCACCCGCTGATCCGGGCCGCCGTCTACCACGGCGCGAGCCTCGGCCAGCGGATCGCCGCGCACGCCGCGCTGGCGGTGGCCTTCTCGGAACAGGGCGACGTGGACCGGCACGCATGGCACCTCGCCGCCGCCACGACGGGGCCGGACGAGGAGGTGGCCGCCGTACTGGAACGGGCCGCGGCCGGCGCGGCCGCCCGCAACGGGCACGCCGCGGCGGCGACCGGCTACGAGCGCGCGGTCCAGCTCAGCCCCGACCCCGCCGCGGCCATGGGGCGGCTCGCCCTGGCCTGCGAGGCGGGAGTGACCAGCGGACAACTGCAGTGGGCCAGGGTCCGCGCGCAGCGCGGCCTGCGCTCGGAGCCGGAACCCGCGATCCGGGCGCGGCTGATCGACGTCCAGGCGCGCGCGGAATTCGTCGACGGCGACCTGCGCCACGCGCACCGGCTGCTCGTCACCGCCGCTGAGATGCTGGCCCGCACCGATCCCGAGCGCGCGTTCTGGATCCTGATGGCGGCGCTGCACGCGGCCTGGGCCGCGCGGACCGACCCGAAATTGATCTCCGAGCCGGCGGACCGGTTCGACGCGCTGGCCCTCGGCCCCGACGCGCCGCTCATGTCCGTGGCCTGGCTGGCGCGCTGGGCCACGGCGGCCAGCCTGGATCGCGACACGGCCGCCTACCCTCCGCTCGAATCGGTCATCGCGAAAGCGCGGGCGGCAGCGGCGGCCACCGGGCCCGCCGCCCTGGTCGAGGTGAGCAGCTTCGCGTTCATCGCCGCGCGCGACGCCGTTTCCGCCGACGTGGCCGCGGAGCTCGTCGCCGAGGCGCGGGCCGGCGGCGCGATCTTCTCCCTGCCCGTGGGGCTCGGCCAGCTGTGCCTCACCCAGACCGTGCTCGGCCGCCACCGGGAAGCCCTGATCAACGGCACAGAGGCGGTGAAGACCGCGCGGGACACCGGCCAGCCTCTGTGGGAGCGCTATGCCTGCGCGGCGCTGGCCTACCTGGCGGCGATCGAAGGCGACGAGGAACGGTGCCGCCGCAACGCCGAGCGGGCCGAGCTGGACACCGACGCCCCCGCGGGCGCGTCGACCGGCACCGCCTGGGCCCAGTACGGCCTCGCGCTGCTGGACCTGGGCTACGGGCGGGTGCAGGACGCCTACGATCGGCTGCGGGCGATGCTGCGCTGCCCGACCCGCCACCACTCCGCCGTCCAGCGCTGCGTACCCGACCTCGTCGAGGCCGCGGTGCGGCTCGGGAGGCCCGGCGACGTCGCCGCCGAGGCGGAACGGTACGCCCGGTGGGCACGGACCATGGGGCAACCCTGGATCGACGCGCTCGCCACCCGCTGCCGGGCGATGCTGACCTCCGACGCGGGCGCCGAGCGGCACTTCCAGCGGGCTCTCGCGCTGCACGAGCAGGACAGCCGCCCCTTCGAACACGCCAGGACCGCCCTGCTGTACGGCGAGTGGCTCCGCCGGACGCGGCGCAAGGGCGAGGCCCGGACCCATCTGGGCACGGCGCTGCGGTTGTTCGACGAGCTCGGCTCGGCCCCGTGGGCGGCACGGACGCGCAGCGAGCTCGGCGCCTCCGGGGTCGGTGCGCCCCGCGCCGCGGCCTCGGACGTCTTCGCCGACCTGACGCCGCAGGAGCTGCAGATCAGCCGCCTCGCCGCCCAGGGAATGTCGAACCGCGACATCGCCGCCCAGCTGTTCCTCAGCCCGCGCACCGTCGCGTACCACCTGTACAAGGCCTATCCCAAGCTCGGGATCAGCTCCCGCGGCGAGCTGGCCGGGCTGCACCGCCCCTAGCGGGCGCCTGCCGCCGGCGAAGTGCTGATACGGCGACGGATGTGCGGGCGTACGTGACGACCTAGCGTCGGCACCGTCAATCACACCATCAGAAGGCGGTGCGACAGGGTGATGGCCGATGAGGGTCAGCGGCTGCTCAGACCGGGTGACCAGGGATACGACGACGCGCGCACGGTCTGGAACGCCATGGTGGACCGGCGGCCGCGGGTGATAGCCCGCTGCGCGAGCGCCGATGACGTGGTGGCGGCGGTGCGCACCGCCCGTGAGCTCGATCTCGAGGTCGGGGTGCGGTGCGGCGGGCACGGCATCGTCGGGCTGGCCGTCCCGGACGGCGGCTTCATGATCGACCTCACCCCGATGGGCGGGGTCCGGGTCGATCCGGTGCGGCGCCGGGCGTGGGTGCAGGGTGGAGCGCTGCTCGGCGCACTGGACCGGGAGTCGCAGCGGCACGGCCTGGCGACGACCGCGGGCAACGTCTCCCACACCGGGGTGGGCGGCCTGACGCTGGGCGGCGGGATGGGCTGGCTGGCCCGGCAGTACGGGCTGGCCTGCGACAACGTCGTCTCGTACGAGATGGTGACCGCGGACGGCGACCTGGTGCGTGCGAGCCGGAGCGAGAACCCGGACCTGTTCTGGGGGCTGCGCGGCGGTGGCGGCAACTTCGGGGTGGTCACCGCGTTCGAGTTCCAGCTGCATCCGGTGGGCACCAGGGCGCTCACGGCCGAGTACTCGTTCCCGGTCGAGGAGGCGCTGCCGGTGCTGCGCGGCTGGCGGGAGCTGAACGCGGAGGCGCCCCGGCAGGCCACCTTCACGGCCTATGCCGGCGACGACGTGGCCACGGTCGGTTTCGTGTGGGTGGGCGACCCCGCCGACGGCCGGCGGCTGCTCCCCGGCCTGCGCGCGCTCGGCCGTCCGGTGGCCGAGCGGGTGGCCGAGACGTCGTACGTCGAGCTGCAGCGCGCGGACGACGCGGACGGCAGGCACGGGTTGCGGCGCTACTGGAAGGGGCACTACCTGCGGCAGCTGCCCGACGAGGCGATCGAGGCGTTCCTGCGGCGGGGGACAGCGGACGGTCGCGGCCGGGGCCTGCCCGGAGCGCGGCTGCAGGCGTACGGCGGGGCGATCGCCGACATGCCCGACGAAGCCACCGCCTTCGGCCACCGCGACACCCTCTTCGAGTACGTGATCTCGGCGAGGTGGAGTGACCCCGCCGAGGACCAGGCCCGTACGGCCGCGGCCAGGCGCGGTGCCGCGGCACTCGAACCGTTCGCCGGCGGCGTGTACGTCAACGCGCTCAGCGACGAGGGGGCCGAAGGCGTGCGCCGCGCGTACCCGCCGGCCAAGCTCGCCCGGCTGACCGCGCTGAAGGACGCCTACGACCCGCACAACGTCTTCCACCTGAACCACAACATCCGGCCGTCCGCCGAGGACGCGCACGCCTGAACGGGAGTGACCATGGGAGAGAGCACTATCGGGCCGGGCATGACGCTCGGGCTGGCACTGCCGACGTCCGGCGCGGCCTCCTCTCCGGAGGAGATGCTCCGCGTGGCGCAGCGCGCCGAGGAGATCGGGCTCGCCGCCGTCTGGACGTTCGAACGGTTGTTGCGCCCGGTCGGAGCCGCCGCGGTGGTCGGAGGCGGCCCCGCGGTCCCGCTGCCCGAGCCCTACGGCTGGGTCTACGACCCGCTGGAGACGCTCAGCTTCGTCGCCGCGGGGACCCGCGAGATCCGGCTCGGCACCAGCGTCCTCGTGACGCTCCTGCACAACCCCGTGGTCCTGGCGCGGCGGCTGGCCACCCTCGACCGGCTCAGCGGCGGCCGCCTGATCGCCGGGATCGGCCAGGGCTGGATGGCCGACGAGTTCGCCACGGCAGGGGTGCCGCCACGGCAGCGGGGCGCCCGTTTCGAGGAGCACGTCACCGCCATGCGCCGGGTGTGGCTGCCGGACCCGGTCGAGTTCGACGGCACGTTCTACCGGATCGCCGCGTCGCACATCGGTCCCAAACCGGTCCGGCCGGACGGGCCGGCGCTGCTCGCCGGCGCGGCCTCGCCCCCGGCGATCGAACGTGCCGCCCGCATGGGGCTCGGCCTGAACGCGATCATGATGTCGTGGGCGGCGTTCCACGACACGATCGAGGCCTTCCGGCGGGCGGCGGAGGCCGCCGGCCTGGACCCCGACACCCTGCCCGTCGTCGTACGGGTCAACGGCTCGATCACGGAGAAGCCGCTGGACGGGCGCGCGCCCCTGACCGGTTCGGCCGAGCAGGTGCTGGACGACCTCGCCCGGCTCGGGTCCGCCGGTGCGGATCACGTCTTCTGGGCGATGGAGACGGAGCCGGACGAGCAGCTCGACAGCATGGAACGCCTGCGCGCCCACGCGGGATGACTCCGGTGCCGGCCCGCCCGTGGTGATCCGGGCTCGGCCGGCCCGGCGCTGCGGCGAGCCCGCGGGACGGGCCCGGGACGTGCCCCGGGCCCGTCCGTCGTATGCGGCCCATGACCAGGCACCCGTTTGCTCCAGGAATACTATAGGGGGGTATGGTGTTTTTCACAGCGACACCACCGAGGGGAGGCCGGCGATGCCCGGATACAGCGGTAACAAGCAGGAGCACGCGCTGCGGCTGCGCCGCGTCGAGGGTCAGATCCGTGGCCTGCAGCGCATGGTCGAAGACGACAAATACTGCATCGACATCCTGACCCAGGTGTCGGCGGCGACCAGCGCGCTGAAGTCGTTCTCCCTGTCGCTGCTCGAGGAACACCTGGCCCACTGCGTCGCCGAGGCCACGCGGAAGGGCGGCCCGGAGGCCGACGCCAAGGTCAAGGAAGCCTCCGACGCCATCGCCAGACTTGTCCGTTCTTGATGGAAAGAGAGACCGCCATGAGCACCGTCACCTACACCGTCAAGGGGATGACCTGCGGGCACTGCGTCAGCTCGGTCAAAGAAGAGGTCGGCGAGGTTGCCGGCGTCGCCGCTGTCGAGGTGGATCTGGCGTCCGGGCTGCTGACGGTCGGCAGCGACGGCCCTGTCGACCCGGCGGAGATCGTCGCCGCCGTCAAGGCGGCCGGATACGACGTGGCGGATCCGTCATGAACACGCCTGCCAAGATCGGGGCCTACGTCCCGGGGCTCGCCGCCGTCTTCGGCGGCACCCTGGGCGCGGGCAAGGTCGTCGGGCCGGCCGCGACGAGCCCGGCCGGCGCGACGCCCGCCCCGGAGGACCACAGCGCCATGGCGGCGCCCACCGCGAGCGCGGCGCATGGCGAGCACGCCACCCAGCAGACGGCAGAAGATACCAGGGGGCTCCAAGTGTCCGAGAACGGCTACACCCTCACCCCGCTCACCTCGAAGCTCGAGCCCGGCGAGCCCGCCGACTTCCGCTTCACCGTGACGGGCCCCGACGGCCGGCCGGTCACCGGCTACGAGGTCCAGCACGACAAGAAGATGCACTTCATCGTCGTGTCCCGCGACCTGTCGACCTTCCAGCACGTGCATCCCGAGATGGCCGCCGACGGCACCTGGTCGGTCGAGCTCGCCTTCCCCGAGGCCGGCGCCTACCGCGCCTTCGCCGACTTCGCCCCCACCGGCGGCGATGCCCTGACCCTGGGGACCGACCTGTCCGTGGCGGGTGACTACGAGCCCAAGGCGCTCCCGCCGGTCACCCGCACCTCCACCGTGGACGGCTACACCGTCACCCTCGACGGAGACCTGAAGCCCGGGCAGGCGAGCAGGCTCACCCTGAAGGTCGGCAAGGACGGCGAGCCGGTCACCGACCTGCAGCCCTACCTCGGCGCCTACGGCCACCTGGTGGCCCTGCGCGCCAACGACCTGGCCTACCTTCACGTGCATCCCGACGGCGAGCCCGGCGACGGCAAGACCGGCGCGGGGCCGGACATCGTCTTCTACGCTGAGGTGCCGAGCGACGGCGACTACCGTCTGTTCCTGGATTTCCAGCACGGCGGCGAGGTCCGTACGGCCGACTTCACGCTCGGCGGCGGCCGGCGGGCGGCGACGCCCCGGCAGGCTCCGGCCGCCACGCACCGCGAGCACGACGACGATCACGGCCACTGAACGAGAGAGGGGAGCGGTGATGTCCACGATCACCGATGACCGGCAGCAGGCGGTCGAGCTCTCGATCGGCGGCATGACCTGCGCCTCCTGCGCCAACCGGATCGAGCGCAAGCTCAACAAGCTCGACGGCGTGACCGCCACGGTCAACTACGCCACCGAGAAGGCGAGCGTCACGTTCCCGGCAGACGTCGACCCCCGGCGACTCGTCGCCGAGGTGGAGAAGGCCGGCTACACGGCCGGGCTGCCCGCGCCACCCCACGCGGAGACGGCCGGGCAGGAGCCGCAGGACGAGCTCGGGCCGCTGCGCAACCGCCTGATCACGGCCGTGGTGCTGGCCGTGCCGGTGGTCGCGATGGCCATGGTCCCGCTGTTGCAGTTCACGAACTGGCAGTGGTTGTCGCTGACGCTGACGGCGCCGGTGGTGGTGTACGCGGGATGGCCGTTCCACAAGGCCGCGTGGACCAACCTGCGTCACGGCGCGGCCACCATGGACACGCTGATCTCGATCGGCACGCTGGCCGCGCTGGGCTGGTCGTTGTGGGCGCTGTTCTTCGGCACGGCGGGCATGCCCGGCATGACCCATCCGTTCGAGATCACGATCGAGCGCACCGACGGGTCGGGCGCCATCTATCTCGAGACCGCGGCGGCCGTCACCGCGTTCATCCTGGCCGGGCGCTACTTCGAGGCCCGCTCGAAGCGGCGGGCGGGCGCCGCGCTGCGGGCCCTGCTCGACCTGGGCGCCAAGGACGTCGCGGTGTTGCGCGACGGTGTGGAGACCCGCATCCCGGCCGATCAGCTGCAGACCGGCGACACGTTCGTCGTCCGTCCCGGCGAGAAGATCGCCACGGACGGCCTGGTCCTGGAGGGCGCGTCGGCGGTCGACGCCTCCATGCTGACCGGCGAGTCCGTGCCCGTCGACGTGCGCCCGGGCGACGCCGTCACCGGTGCCACCGTGAACGCGGGCGGGAGGCTCGTCGTCCGCGCCACCCGGGTGGGCGGCGACACGCGGCTGGCCCAGATGGCCAAGCTGGTGGAGGAGGCGCAGACCGGTAAGGCGCAGGTGCAGCGGCTGGCCGACCGCATCTCCGGCGTCTTCGTGCCGATCGTGATCGCCCTGGCGGTCGGGACGCTCGGGTTCTGGCTGGGCACGGGCGACGGCGTGGGGGCGGCCTTCACCGCGGCGGTGGCGGTGCTGATCATCGCCTGTCCGTGCGCGCTCGGCCTGGCCACGCCGACGGCCCTGCTGGTCGGCACCGGCAGGGGCGCCCAGCTCGGCATCCTGATCAGGGGCCCCGAGGTGCTGGAGTCGACCCGCAGGATCGACACCGTCGTGCTGGACAAGACCGGCACGGTCACCGAGGGCAAGATGACCCTCAGCGAGGTGCACGTCGCGGAAGGGGAGAGCGAGGCCGAGGTGCTGCGCCTGGCCGGGGCGCTGGAGCACGCCTCCGAGCACCCCATCGCGCAGGCCGTCGCCGCGGGCGCCGCCGACCGCTTCGGCGACTTGCCCGCCCCCGAGGACTTCGCGAACGTCGAAGGGCTCGGCGTTCAGGGCGTCGTCGACGGGCACGCGGTCCTGGTCGGCCGGCCCAGGTTGCTGGCGGACTGGTCGCAGCACCTTCCGCCCGACCTGGAGCGGCGGCTGCACTCCGCTCAGGCCGCCGGCCGCACGGCCGTCGCCGTCGGCTGGGACGGCGAGGCCAGGGCGGTGCTCGTCGTGGCCGACGCGGTCAAGCCGACCAGCAAGGAGGCCGTCCGGCAGCTCGCCGCGCTGGGGCTCGCCCCGGTGTTGCTGACCGGCGACAACGAGGCGGCGGCCAGGACGGTCGCGACCGAGGTGGGCATCGACGAGGTGATCGCCGAGGTGCTGCCCGCCGACAAGGTCGACGTGGTCAAGCGGTTGCAGGCCGAGGGCAGGGTCGTGGCCATGGTGGGCGACGGCGTCAACGACGCCGCCGCGCTGGCCCAGGCCGATCTGGGGTTGGCGATGGGCACGGGCACCGACGCCGCCATCGAGGCCTCCGACCTCACCCTGGTCAGAGGCGACCTGCGGGTCGCGGCGGACGCCATCAGGTTGTCCCGCAGGACACTGACGACGATCAAGGGCAACCTGTTCTGGGCCTTCGCCTACAACGTCGCCGCCCTTCCCCTGGCCGCGCTGGGCCTGCTCAACCCCATGATCGCCGGGGCCGCGATGGCCTTCTCCAGCGTGTTCGTGGTGAGCAACAGCCTGCGGCTGCGCCGCTTCCGATAGCACGGCGGGACGGCTCCGAGCACACCGGCTCGGGGCCGTCCTCCGCCGTGGAGCGGACGATGCGGGTCGTCGTAGGGCACCCACCACAGGACGATGCGGTCGTCGTAGGGCAGCCGCCACAGGACGATGCGGGTCGTCGCGGGGCAGCCGCCACAGACGAGGCGGGACACCGCCTACCGGCCCGGCCGGGACAGGGAGGCGCCGGTCGACGCTCTGATGATGAGCTCCGGCTGGAAGACGATCTCTTGGTGCCAGTGGCCCGCGTCGCCCCGGGAGTCGGTGAGCAGCAGCTCCGCGGCGGCGTGGCCGAGCTGGTGCTTCGGCTGGCGGATGGAGGTCAGCGACGGCGACAGCGCTGCCGCGAACTCCACGTCGTCATAGCCCATGACCGCCATGTCGTGCGGGACGCCGACGCCGCGCTGCTCCAGCCCGCGCAGCGCGCCCAGCGCCACCGTGTCGTTGACGCAGAACAGCGCCGTCGGCCCCCCGCGCAGGGATAGCCGCTCCAGCGCGGCCTCGCCCTCGCGCGGGGTGAGCGCGGGCAGGGTGACCTCGGTGACCACCTCGCCGGGGTCGAGCCCGGCGGCGCGCACCGCGTTGTCCAGCCCCTTGCGCCGGTCGGCGCACTGGCGCACGATCGACGGCCCGTTGAGGAACCCGATGCGCCGGTGGCCGAGCGACAGCAGATGGGCGCCGGCCAGCTCGCCGCCCCTGACGTTGTCGACCGCGACCGCGCAGAGCTGGGAGTCGGCGCCCGGCCGGTCGAGCAGCACCATGCCGATGCCGCGCCGGCGCAGCTCCACCAGGTGGGAGATGTCGTCGCCCGCGGGCGTGATGAGGATGCCGGGCACCCGGTGCTGCTCCAGGATCTGCAGGTAGTAGGCCTCTTTCTCGACCGAGTCGCTGGAGCTGCAGAGCACGAGCAGCAGCTCCTCCTGCGACAGCCTGGTCTCGATGCCGGGCAGCACCTCGGTGAAGAACGGGTTGCCGATGTCGCGCACCATGACGCCCACGGACCGGCTCGCGCCGCCGCGCAGCTGCCGGGCGGGAGCGTTGGGCACGAACCCCAGCGCCTTGATGGAGGCGCGCACCCGGCGCAGCGTCGGCTTGGCGACCAGCTCAGGCCGGTTGAGCACGTTGGAGACCGTTCCCACGGACACGCCGGCGTGGGCGGCGACGTCGACCATGCTGAGCCGGCGGCGCTCGGCCGGCTTGTGGATGTCGGTCACCGGCGGACAGCCCTTCTGGTCACCTGGCAGGAACACCCAGTGTAGCCATTGAAATGTTTCATCCGTATGACGTCAACGCATCAGGTTTTCAGGCAGGCATTGACGCGAGTACCTCCACCTGCTTACGGTGCGCGAGGATTGAAATGTTTCAAATAGTTGGGAGCCCCTGCATGCAGCTGGCCGTGACCGAGCCGCGGGTCGAAGGACTGGCCGAGCCCCTGGGCCTGGACGTGAGCGCTCCGCTGTTCTCGTGGCGGATCACCGGGGCCGGGCGCGGGCGCGCGCAGAGCGCGTACCGGGTGATCGTGGCGCGGGAGGGCGATCCGGCCGGCGAGGGGGCCGAGCTGGTCTGGGACAGCGGCGCCGTGACCGCGGCCGCCACGTACGACATCCCGTACGGCGGGGCGGAGCTGCGGCCGCGGACCCGCTACGGGTGGCGGGTCAAGGTGGCCGACGAGAGCGGCACGTGGTCGGAGTGGGGCCCCGCCCACTGGTTCGAGACCGGGCTCGGCGACACCGCCGGCTGGACGGCGGGCTGGATCGGCACGCCCGTGGTGCCCGGTTCGGAGCGGTTGCCGTCGCTGGAGAACGTGCCGCGCATGTGGGTCGCCGGCCGGCTCGGGCCGTCCCCTTCGCCGGTCGGGGCGTTCCGTACGCGGTTCGAGGTGCCGGGCGGGGCGCGGCCGCTGTCGGCGTGGCTGGTGGTGGGCGGCGGCTCCGAGGTGGAGGCGTACGTCAACGGCGTGCCGGTCGCCGGCGAGACGCGGGACGGCGCGTTCGTGGCCGACGCGGGCGACCTGGTGGCCTCGGGCGAGAACGTGCTGGCGATCAGGGCCGGCGGGTCCGGGCTGTGCGTGCGGCTGGAGGTCGTGGTCGAGGGGCGGCCGGTGCTGGCGCAGCTCGTGCCCGTGGCGGCGGCGGGCGGGGTGACCGTCACGTCCGGCGGCAGGTGGCGGGCGGGCGACCGGCCGGAGGACGGGTTCGAGCAGCCCGGCTTCGACGACTCGGCGTGGTCGCTGGCCGAGGTGGTGGGCCTGCACGGCGACCCGCCGCACGGCCGCGAGCCGATCGCCGACCGGCCCAGCCCCTACCTGCGGCGCGAGTTCGACGTGCCGGCGCCGGTGCGCAGGGCCAGGCTCTACGCCACCGCGCTCGGCGTCCACGAGGTGCACGTGAACGGCGGCCGGGTGGGCGCCGACCACCTCGCCCCCGGCTGGACCGACTACCGTCACCGGATCACGTACCAGACCTATGACGTCACAGACCTGCTGTCGGAGGGGCGCAACACGATCGGCGCGATCCTCGCCGACGGCTGGTACGCCGGCCACATCAGCTGGTTCGGCCCCTTCCAGTACGGCCGCAGGCCGGCCTTCCGCGCCGAGCTGGAGATCCTGCACGACGACGGCAGCGTGACCCGGCTGCGCACGGACGCCGGGTGGCGGGCGGGGACGGGCGCGATCCGCTACGCCGACCTGCAGAACGGCGAGCGGCAGGACCTCGCCGCGGAGCCGCTCGGCTGGACGGCGGCCGGGTTCGACGACTCCGGCTGGGCGCCCGCGGTGCCCGTGAGCCCGCCGCCCGGCCGGTTGACCGCCGCCGTCGCGCCGCCGATCCGGGTGCACGAGGAGCTGGAGCCGGTCGCGGTCTGGGAGCGGAGCCCCGGCGTGTGGATCGCCGACTTCGGGCAGAACCTGGTCGGCTGGGTCCGGCTCACCGGCCGCGCCGGCCGGGGCCGCCCGGTGGTGCTGCGCCACGCCGAGGTCCTCGACCACGAGGGCGGGCCGCACCTGGCCAACCTGCGCTCGGCCCGCGCGACGGACGAGTTCCTGCCGAGCGGAGACGCGCCTGAGACGTTCGAGCCGCGCTTCACCTTCCACGGCTTCCGCTACGTCGAGGTGTCGGGGCTGCGCGCGGCCCCGGCGCGGATCACGGCCAGGGTCGCCCATGCCGCGATGGAGCCGGCGGGCGAGTTCACCTGCTCCGACGAGCGGCTCGACCGGCTGCAGCGCAACATCGTGTGGGGGCAGCGGGGCAACTTCCTGGCCGTTCCCACCGACTGCCCGCAGCGTGACGAGCGGCTCGGCTGGACGGGCGACATCTGGGCGTTCGCGCCCACGGCGCTGTTCAACTACGACGTCTCCCGCTTCCTGCGCAGCTGGCTGGACGACGTGGTGGCCGCGCAGGGCGACGACGGCGCCGTCACGCACGTGGTGCCCGACGTGTTGTCCGGCCGCGGGTTGTCGCCCGACGCCAAGGAGGCGGGCTCGCCCGGCTGGGGCGACGCGCTGGTGATGCTGCCCTGGGTGCTGCACCGGCTGCGCGGCGACACGGGTGTGGTGGCGGCCTGCTTCGAGCCGATGAAGCGCTGGCTGGCGTACCTGGACAAACGCTCCGACGGCGGGATCTTCCCGGAGGAGGGGTTCGGCGACTGGCTGTCGATCGGCGCCGAGACGTCCAAGCGGCTCGTCGGCACCGCGATCTTCGCGCTGTCCGCCCGGCAGCTCGCCGGGCTGGCCGCCGCGCTCGGCCGCCACGCGGACGAGCGGGCCTGCCTGGAACTGTACGGCCGCGTACGGGAGGCGTTCCGCGCGGCCTTCGTCGAGGGCCCCGGCGTGCTGGCGGAGGGCACGCAGACCGCCTACGTGCTGGCCGTCACGGCGGGGCTGTTCGAGGAGCACGAGCTGCCCAGGGCGGCCGCCCGGCTGGCCGGCGACATCGAGGCCCGCGGCGGCCACCTGTCGACGGGCTTCCTCGGCACGCCGTTCCTGCTGGACGCGCTCACGTCGACCGGGCGGCTGGACGTGGCCTACCGGCTGCTGACGCAGGACACCTTCCCGTCCTGGCTCTACCCGGTCGTCCACGGCGGGGCGACGACCATGTGGGAGCGCTGGGACTCGTGGAGCCACCACCGGGGGCTGCAGGACCCGGGCATGAACTCCTTCAACCACTACGCGTACGGCGCCGTCGGCGACTGGATGTACCGGACGGTCGGCGGGCTCGCCCCGGGGTCGCCCGGCTACGCCGACGTCGTGGTGCGGCCGCGACCGGGCGGCGGGATCACCTGGGCGACGACCGCGCACCGCACCCGGCACGGCCGGGTGGAGGTCGCCTGGCGGCTGGAGGGCGACCGCTTCGCGCTGGACGTCGTCGTGCCGCCCAACACCCGCGCCGAGGTGCACGTGCCCGCGCCGCCCGAGCGGGTGACCGAGGGCGGCGTGCCGGCCGGCCGGGCGGAGTGCGTGACCTTCGACCGGGTGGACGGCGGGGGAGCGGTCTACCGGGTCGGCTCGGGCTCGTACGCGTTCCGGGCGCATGACACGGCAAGCTGAGAGGCAGTTCGATCGTGACCAGCACAAAGGCGCGCCGCCGGCCCCCGTGGGGCGTCTACCTCGTCCTCCTCCCCACATTCGCCCTGCTCGCGGCGTTCGCGTACTACCCGGCGCTGAACGGCATGGTCCACTCGCTCTTCGAGTGGCGGCCGGGCTTCGAGTCGCCCTTCGTCGGCTTCGAGAACTATCTGACGATGCTCGGCGACGACCTGTGGTGGGCCTCGTTCCGCAACATCGGGATCATCTTCGTCTGGGCGGTCACGCTCATGTGGGTGTTCCCGCTGCTGGCAGCCGAGCTGGTGATGTCGTTGTCGAGCGAGCGGCTGCGCTTCGTGTTCCGCACGCTGCTCATCCTCCCGCTGGCCTTCCCGGCGGTGGTCAACGTGCTGCTGTGGCAGTTCATGTACGACCCGCGCGACGGCGTCATCAACAGCCTGCTGCGCGCGATGGGGCTGGAGGGGCTGGCGGGCAACTGGATCGGCGACCCCGACACCGCGCTCGTGGCGCTGATGACGATCGGCTTCCCGTGGGTGGCGAGCCTGCCGTTCCTCGTCTTCCTGTCGGCGTTGCAGAACGTGCCGGCGGAGATCTACCAGGCCGCCGAGGTCGACGGCGCGGGGCGGCTGCGCCGCTTCTGGAGCATCGACCTGCCGATGATGTTCCGCGACGTCAAGCTGCTGTTCGTGCTGGCGGTGATCTCGGTGCTGCAGTACGGCATGCAGGCGCACATCATGACCGGGGGCGGGCCCGACAACGCCACGCAGGTGCCGGTGCTGCGCATGCTCGACGCGGCCTTCGTGGACACGAGCTGGGGTTACGCGGCGACGCTCGGCACCGTGCTGTTCGTGCTGACCCTCGCGGTGAGCCTGGTCGCGCTGACGCTGGGCAGGAAGGCGGACGCATGAGCCGCACGCGCAGGACCGACCTGGTGGCGGGGGCCGTGCTGGCGGTGCTGGCGTTCGCCGGGCTGTTCCCCTACCTGTTCATGCTGGCGGCCTCGGTCAAGGACAACGAGCAGTTCTTCGCCGGCTACTGGTCGCCCGCCTGGCCGTTCCACCTGGACAACTACGCGGTGGCCTGGGAGCAGGTCAGCCCTTACCTGTTCACCTCGTTCGTGGTGGCGGGGCTGGCCATCGCCGGCACGCTGGTGCTGGCCCCGGCCGCGGCGTTCGTCTTCGCCCGCTTCCGCTTCCCCGGTCGCGGCGCGCTGTTCGGGCTGATCGCGGCGCTGCTCATGGTGCCCTCGATCACCAGCCTGGTCCCGCTCTTCGTGCTGATGCGGGATCTGGGCATCCTGGACAGCCGGCTGGTGCTGATCGTCCCGCACGTCACCGCGAACACGGTGTTCGGGATCGTCATCATGCGCACCTACATGGCGCAGATCCCTGAGGAGATCTTCGAGGCGGCCCGGGTCGACGGCGCGGGCGGGACCCGGTTGTTCCTGGCCTTCATGCTGCCGCTGTCCCGGCCCGTCATCGGCACCGTGGCGCTGATGACGGTGCTGGGCGTGTGGAACGACTACTTCTGGCCGCTGCTCACGGTGCAGACCGATGCGTACCGGACGATCCCCGCCGGGCTGGCGTTCTTCGCCAACCAGAACGCGCAGCAGTGGGGTCCGCTGTTCGCGGGCTACGTTCTGGCCAGCCTTCCGCTGGTGGTGCTGTTCACGTTCCTGTCCAAGTGGTTCCTGGCCGGCATCCAGGGCGGCATCGTCTCCGGCAGATGAGGGCCGCCGTCCGTTGAAACGTATCAACCAAGAAAGGAACCGGCTCCCCATGAGAACACCCCCCAAGAGCGGGCTGGCGGCCTCGGCCCTGCTGCTCGCGCTCACCGGCTGCGGCCTGCTGGGCACCGGCGACACGTCGGCGACCGGCGCCGACGGCAAGGTCACGATCACGCTGGCCGGCCCCAACCAGTGGAACGCCAGCGGCAGCAGCTTCGGCCCGGCCTGGGAGGCGCTCGTCGACTCCTTCGAGAAGCGCGAGCCGGGCATCGAGGTCAAGACCCAGGTGCTGCCCCTCGACGGCTTCTCCCAGACGATCACCACCCAGCTCGCCGCCGGCACCGCGCCCGAACTGGTCTTCAACCAGCCGCCGCACAAGGCGCACGAGGTGCACGCGCTCGACGCCGAACTGCAGGAGCCCAACCCGTACGTGCCGGGCAACCAGCGCTGGATCGACGTGTTCAGGAAGGAGTACTACGGCCCCGGCGTCTCCAAGGCGCTCAGCAAGGAGAGCGGCAAGCTGGAGTACATCCCGTTCAACCTGGTCGCGATCGGCCTGTTCTACAACAAGGACGCCTTCGCCAAGGCGGGCATCGAGCAGCCGCCGGCCACCTGGGAGGACTTCAGGTCCGCCTGCGCGAAGCTGAAGGACGCCGGCTTCGACCCGGTCGCGCTCGACAAGGGCGGCCTGGCCGCGGGCTGGACGTGGGAGGCGGTCAGCACCCAGCTCATCGACAAGTACTACGACGAGTGGAACCAGTTCGACGCCACCGGCGAGCCCGGCAAGGCGCCGACCGTGACCGAGAAGTCGATGAGCAAGGTGATCAAGGAGGGCACGCTCACCACCAGGACGCCCGAGGTGGCCGAGTCGCTCAAGATCTACAAGGAGTTCTTCGACTGCGGCACGCCCAACTGGACGGGCGTGGCCGACGGCGGCGCGACGGTCGGCTACCGCGACTTCGTCTCCGGCAAGGCGGCCATGTCGTGGGGCACCGACTTCGCCGTCGAGGCGCTGAAGGCGGACGCGAAGTTCCCGCTCGGCACGATGCCGTTCCCGACGATCACCAAGGCCACCACGTCGCTGTCGACGGACGCCCCCGCCCGTTACGGCGCGTCGATCGGCGGCACCAGCTACATGATCCCGTCGACGGTCGAGGACGAGAAGTACGCGGCGGCGATCAAGTTCCTGCAGTACATGAGCTCGCCGGCGATCAAGCCGTGGCTGGACGCGACCGGCGGCCTGCCCGCCGTCGAGGGCGTCGAGCCGTCGGCCGAGACCGCGGGGCTCCTGGAGGGCGAGTGGGGCAAGCCGTTCCGGGTGACCGCGTTGCCCGGGGGCCCCGAGGGCACCTCGTTCCGCGACGTGTTCGACGGCTACCTGCTGGGCGAGCGCTCGCTGGAGGAGGAGCTGACCGACCTGGCGAAGTGGTGGGAACGCGGCATCGAGGCCGGAATCAAGAAGAACGCCTGGGGCGACGAGGACTGGGCCAAGTAGGAGGTAGCTGACAATGCGGTTATTGATCGCCCTGGTGCTGGCCGTACCGGCGATGTTCGTGAGCCTGCCCGCGCACGCGGCAACCCCAGACGGGGTGACCGGTGTGGAGGTCGGCGAGAGCGCGGTCACCATCACGGGCACCGCGTCCGGGCCCGCCGAGTTGTACGCGCTCGACACGTGGCAGGACACGCACACGGGGGAGGCGCCGGTCGCGACCGTCGAGGCGGGCGAGTTCCGTGTCGAGGTGCCGCGCATGGACGGGGACCAGGACCGGCTCTACGACAAGTTCATCGCGGTGGGCGCGGAGGGGCCGCTGGGCGAGGTGCACTACGCCGACCGGCTGAGCTTCGCGTCCACCAGCCAAGCCCCATATCCCGAAATGTCGGGCAAAAAGGGTCTGCAAGTGCAGATGTCCGACGACGCCGAGGAAATCGGCGTCCAGCACGCCGGCATCAACCTGGCCCTCGACTCGGTCATGATGGCCGGGCCCGGCGACCCCGGCAACACCATCGAGTTCGTCTCCCAGGGCCAGACCTACTACTTCGACCGCGGCGCCGTCGCCGGACTGGACGCCCAGGTCAAGCCGCTGTCGGACAACGGGATGCTGGTCAACCTGATCGTCCTCGTCTACAACAGCACCGCTCCCAACTCCGCCGCCCGCACCCTCATCCACCCCGAGGCCGAGCTGGGCAAGGGCACGGTCTACGCGTTCAACACCAAGACGGCCGAGGGCGAGGCGCACTTCACGGCCGCGATGGAGTTCTTCGCCCAGCGCTACAGCCGGGCCGACGGCCGGTACGGAAGGGCATGGGGCTGGATCGTCGGCAACGAGATCGACGCCCAGCAGTTCTGGTACAACATGGGCCCGCAGGAGCGGGACGTCTTCCTGGAGCAGTACACCCGGGCGATGCGGCTGACCTGGCAGGCCGTGCGCAAGGCCGACGCCGCCGCGCGCGTCTACACCTCGCTGACGCACTTCTGGACCGGCGCGGCCAACGACGACCCGAAATACACCTACAAGGGCCGCGACGTGGTCGACGGGCTCAACGCGCTCACCAAACGCCAGGGCGACTTCGACTGGAACATCGCCTACCACCCGTACCCGGAGAACCTGTTCAACCCCGCGTTCTGGAACGACAAGACCGCCACGGACAGCTTCGACACGATGCGGATCACGTTCAAGAACATCGAGCTGCTGCCGCGCTACCTCGCCCAGGACCACCTGACGTACGGCGGCGAGCGGCGGCGGGTGATCCTCTCCGAGCAGGGGCTGAACTCGCAGGACTACTCCGACGAGGAGCTCAGGCTCCAGGCCGCGGCCTACGCGTACGCCTACTACAAGGTGGCCTTCGCCGACGGCATCGACTCCTTCATCCTGCACCGGCACGTCGACCACAAGCAGGAGGGCGGGCTCCGGCTCGGCCTGTGGACGTGGGACGCGGAGCACGAGGCCGCGTCCAACGCCGGCGAGCGCAAGCCGGTGCACGAGGTGTTCGCCGGGATCGACACCGAACGGTCGCTGGAGGTGACCGAGTTCGCCAAGGAGATCATCGGGATCTCCGACTGGAAGGACGTCATCCCCGGTTTCGACCCCGCCGAGCTCGCCGTCAGGAAGCCGCCCACCACGGTCGGGGTGCGACTCGGCGCCGAGCCGGTGGCCGAGCGGGTGATCTCCGGCTTCGAGACGGACACCGGCGGCTGGCGGCCCTCGGACAACGCCGCCGCCGTGGAGCGGGTGGCCGCCGGCGACGGGCACGCCCTGCGCGTCCGCTTCGACCGCGACCTGCCCGGCTGGTCGCAGTACGCCAAGTCGTACAAGGGCGCCGACGTGGTGTTCGGCGAGCCGCTCGACGCCACGCGCACGTCGCGGCTCTCGGTCTCGATCAGGGTGCCGGAGAACGCCGACGACGGCTTCAAGCCGGGCAACGCCTTCTCCGCCAAGATCCGCGTGTACGGGCGGGACGGCGCGGTGGCGGAGGGCGTGGGCGCGATCGACCCCGCGCTCGGCTGGAACCGGCTCACGCTCGACCTGTCCCGCTGGGCCCCGCGCGAGGCGATCTCCAGGGTCAAGGTGTGGGTGCGCGGCTCGGTCGGCTCCGACTGGGCGGGCTCGTACGAGATCGACCGGCTCAGCCTGGCCGCGGCCGCGGTGCCCAGCCCGGACCGGCGCAACATCGACGTGACCGCCGCCACCGGCGAGCGCGGCCAGGTCGGCTCCACGGTCACCTTCACCGTGACCAACCGGGACGTGCTGCCCATGGCGGGCAAGGTCCGGCTCACCTCCTGCGACGGCGTGACCGTCGACCCGGACGCGCTGCGCGTGACCGGCCTGCGCACCGGAGCCAGCCGTACGTTCGGGACGAAGCTGACCGCGTACGAGCCGGCGGACCAGGAGTATCCGGTCGTGTGCGCGTCCTACTCGGGCCAGGAGCGGCGGGTGACGTTCCGGCTGCCGCCGGAGGCCGGGTCCGTGCCGCCCGCCCCTGACGCCTTCGCCAACCTGGAGCTCGACGACACCTTCGACAGCGCCGGCGACTACCAGGTGCACCGGGCGGAGCCGGAGAACAAGGAGCTGCCGCAAGTGACGTACGCGGACGGCGCGCTGTCGGCCGCCCACCCGTCGGCGGGCTGGTTCGGGCTGATGTCGTCGAGCGTGTCGCCGCGTAACCCGGCGTTCAGCACGGCGATCACCGTCAGGAAGTTCCAGGGCGACTCCACCGACATGGACACCGTCTACACGGGCCTGGTCAAGGACGGCAGGACGGACGTGGTGGCGTTCTACGTGAACACGCAGAAGTTTGTGGGCTTCGAGGTGCGCGGACCCCAGGTGCCGGGCGGACTCGCGGTCTTCGGCGTCAAGCAGGGCGTGAGCATCCCCGACGGCGGCCGGTTCGCGCTGTCGCTGGTGGGCGACCGCGCCGCCGTCTACGCCGACACCGGGTCGGGCTGGGAACTCGTCACCGCCGCCACGCTGGAGCACCTGCCCGCGCTGTCGGACCCGGAGGTGCGGGCCGGCTACCGGTACGGATTCGGCGTGCGCGGCGACGCGGGGGCCGGCCCGCTGCAGCTCGACGCGGTGGAAGGACGCAGCATCTCGTGAGGTCCGCGGTCTCGGGACCGGCCTACGTCCGCTCTTCTGCGGACAGCCGGTCGAAGAGGCCGCAGACGCCGACGAGGCACACGAAGAACGCCGCGGCCGCCCACAGCAGGCGTGCTTCCGGGTGCCCGGCGGGCGGCGTGGCCGCCTGGGTGACGGCGGCCACGCCGCCCACCCCGGCGGCGCACGCCACCGCGAGCTGCGAGAGCCAGACCACCGGCCGCCCGGTGGCCTGCGCGAACACGTCGCGCAGGCCGTACACCAGGGCGACGAGTACGACCAGCACGGCGCCACCGGCGGCGGCGTGCGGGGCGCCGAGCGAGAGGCCGTACCGGATCGGCAGAGCGGGAACGAAGAACAGCACCAGGAACCAGCCGAAGGAGTGGCCGACCGCGTCGACGCGGTGCCCCGGCGGGCGCCAGGGGAACGAGCGGGCCCCGTAGCGGACGGCGGCCAGCACGACCAGGGCGGCCATCCCGGGGATCGCCTGGGCGCCCAGGTGCCCGAGGTTGTAGAGCAGCGCGGTGTCGTACACGACGAGGACGAGCGCTCCGAGCGCCGCCGTCGAAAGGGCGAAGAGCAGCAGCCCCGACAGGCCGGTGGCGCGGGCCCAGCCCTCGCGGGTGAGCCGCGCCGCCCAGAGCGGCACGACGGCCGCGGCCACGACCCTGATGATGACGTCCTGAACCGTGTACGGATGGAACAGCTGCCACTCGACCAGGCAGAAGATCGCGGTGTACGCCGCCGACGCCGGCCATGCCAGCCGCAGCGCCCGCGCGTAGACGCCGGGGGAGAACCACCGGCAGACCGACAGGTAAGCGAAGACGACGAACGGCAGCTCAAGGAAGGCCTGCACCCGTAACACCGTCGGAGCCAGCAGCTCGGGCAGCGGGAAGCTCGCCGCCAGCGCCTGCATCGCGGGGCCGCGCGCGAGCGAGAACCACCCGTCCGGCAGGTGGCGGGCGACGAACGACACG
Organism: Nonomuraea deserti; assembly: GCF_004348685.1. Taxonomy (GTDB): domain Bacteria; phylum Actinomycetota; class Actinomycetes; order Streptosporangiales; family Streptosporangiaceae; genus Nonomuraea; species Nonomuraea deserti. The sequence goes on from NZ_SMKO01000052.1 coordinate 46,398, forward strand.
TCGCCGCCCCGCACGCTCAGGATGTACACGGTGAACAGCACCTGGTTGGCATAGATCAGGCACGTCACCAGGGCCAGCGCGGCCTCGGGGGAGCGCCACCAGGACGCACGGCTCCCGCGCGGTTCCCTCGTCACCGGCTTGCGCCGGGCGAGCGCCAGCGCGGCCACGACCGATCCGGCGATGAGGGCGTGCACGATCATGCGGGTCATCATCCCGCGAAACCGCCCGCCGCCGCGGGCCCGGCGATCCCGGCGGCCCCGCATCCAGGCAGGGGCTCGCGCCGTCGTGCTCACAGCCAGTCGTGTTCGCGCGCGTAGCGCGCCGCTTCGTGCCGGATCCTGGTCTGGGTCTTCTGCATCGCGTTGGACAGGTGGTTGCGCACCGTGCCCTCCGCCAGGTGGAGCCGGGCGGCGATCACCCGCACCGAGGAGCTCACCCTGCTCAAGCGGCTGATCCCCGGCGGCTCGGCCACCGAACTCGTCGTCAACGCCTGGAACGGCGGCGTTCCCCTCGCGGACTCCCTGCTCCTCCTGGCACCCACGCCGGGCTGGGTCGTCGTCGCCGTCGCGCCGGCTTCCCGGATCTTCCGCTGGGAGCCCCGCCGATGACGCTCCCGGAGTCGATCCGGACCTGCCAGCACAACGTCACGACGGATCGTGTCCGCCACCCGACGTCCGGCGCGGCAGGGGCCGATCTCGCGCCGTGCGCGGCAGAACCGGCCCGGACCCGGTGACGGCGCCGCGGGGGGCGTGGCATTCCCGCAGGTCAGTGGTGCCGCTGGCGGAGCGGGTATACCCTTCCCTCATGACCCCGCAGGACCTCGCCACCCTCGTGCACCTGAGGCGGGCTCGGGATCTGATCGACCGGGAATACACCCGCCCGCTCGACGTGCCGACGCTGGCCCGCCACGCGTTCATGTCGCCGGCGCACTTCTCACGGCAGTTCCGGGCGGCCTACGGCGAGACGCCGTACAACTACCTCATGACCCGCCGCGTCGAACGCGCGATGGCGTTGCTGCGCGCGGGTGTCAGCGTGACCGACGCGTGCATGGCGGTCGGCTGCACCTCGCTCGGCTCGTTCAGCTCCCGGTTCACCCAGCTTCTGGGGGAGACGCCGAGCGCCTACCGCGCCCGGGAGCACCGCGCCGTGACGGCGATGCCCCCGTGCGTGGCGAAGGTGCACACCCGGCCGACCAGAAACGCGTCGAGCAGGATCGAAGAAGCGGACAGCGAGGCGGTTACCTAGCGTTGTCCGCATGACCATCTCACTCCACAACTGCCACATCACCGTCCACGACGTCGACGAAGCGCTCGGCTTCTACCGCGACGCGCTCGGCCTCGAGGTACGCAACGACGTCCCCTCCGGCGAGGGCCGCTGGGTCACCCTCGGCAGCCCCGGCCTGCCGGCCCCTGAATACGTGCTCTCCACACCGCATTCCGGCCGGTCGAAGGCCGACGGCGACGCCCTCCAGGACCTGCTCGCCAAGGGCGTGCTGCCGATGATCGTCTTCCGCGCCGGCGATCTCGACGCGACCTTCGACAAGGTCCGCGAATCCGGCGCCGAGGTGCTGCAGGAGCCCATCGACCAGCCCTGGGGCCCGCGCGACTGCGCGTTCCGCGACCCCTCGGGCACCATGGTGCGCATCGCGCAGGCACCGAAGGCGTAGGCGTACGCGGGGCGCTCGGCTGCCGGTGGCGCAGGTCGTCGGTGAGGACGGCACCGGGTGCCGGCTCCCGCCCGTCGGCGATCGGGAGCCGGGCACGTCGGACGTGGGGCGGGACCGGTCGCGGCCGGTGATCAGGGGGTGCGCGGGACGTCCTTGACGAACACGATCCCGTCGCTCGCGGCCACATGGGCCGGGTTCAGCGGGAAGTAGCCGTACCAGGGGGACACGCGGGGAGCGGGCGGCGGGTCGCTGAGGGCGGCGGCCAGCCGGCGGGCGTCGACGACGTAGTGGTCGTGCGGGATCGTGTACAGCAGCCCTTCGAGGGTGTCCGGGGGAGGGGTGTCCACTCCCTGGTGCCGGATCGTGCCGATGGCCGTGGCCAGGAAGGCGTACCCCTCGCCCAGGTGGGCGCTCACGAGCGCGCCGGCGCCCCACCATTCCGGTTGCAGGTCGCCCAGCCGCATCGTGCTCTTCTCGCGCTGGAGATGGGCGTTGTGGGCGTGGACCAGGGCCGGGCCCCGCTCGGCGATCGCGAGGAGGTTGGCGGCCATCATCGTGTCCCGCACGCCCAGCAGCCGTGCCACGCGGCCCGGTGACGTGTCTGCCATCCAGAAGTGGTAGCGCAGCAGGCCGGTGGCGGTGCGCCCGTACAGGCGCGCCCGGTCCCAGTCGTCGCGTGAGGACGCCGCGATCAGGTACGGCGTCTCCGCGTCGAGCAGCGCCACCAGGTCGTCGGCGAGCAGTCGCAGCTCCCTGGCCTCGGCCGACCGCCCGGTAGACCGGGACGGGTCCATGATCGCGGCGGGCTCGGTCCACCGGTCGTCGGCGCCGAGCAGGCGGTCGAGCGTTTCCGCGGAGCAGGGCAGCAGATCCGCCTCCACCCGGGCCGCGAGGTAGCCGTGGAGCGCGGTGAGGGCCTGCCGGGGGCTCGCGGCGGCGGTCATCTCCAGCGGGCCGTCGAAACCGGCGAAGCGCAGCCGCTCGGACGCGGGCCGGCCGTCGTTGTAGGCCCGCATCCAGCGGACGAGCTCACGGTTGGCCGCGGACGCGCCGAACCCGTGGCTGAACCCGCGCTCCATGACCTCGTCGAGCTTCCCCGTGCCCGAGGTGACGTGGTCGTCCACCACCAGGCCCATCATGCAGTCGCTCTCGATCGCGATCGTGCGGTGGCCCTCCTGCTCGACGAGCTGCCGGAAGAGGTCGTTCCGCTGGTGGAGCAGGATGTCCTCGCCGTGGGTGGGCTCGCCCAGGGCGAGCAGCCGCGGGCGGGCCGGGAGCAGCCTCATGACGGCGGCGGCCTCGACGGCCTGGGCGATGTCCTGGATGCGGGTAGTCATTCCTTCAACGGTATCGCTGAACCTTCCGTGGAGACTTTCCCGCGATATCACTATATTCACGGGGCTTAAGTCTCAAAACGGCGTCGACGCCGTACCGCCTCCTCGCCGCGGCGAGCGGATCCGCGGGCCGTGCGGAGTCACAGATTCGGAGGCTGCCCGGTCTTACCTGAGGAACGAATCCGATGCGACGCCATGGTGAGAGAGGACGACCATGAGTGGTACTCATCGCCGGAGATCGGTCTCCTCGGTCTCAACGGCTCCAGCGAGCACGGCTCGCCAGGTGATCACGGCGACGCGAAGCGCCGTGCCATGACGGGCGGGCAGGGGCTGCCGTCGGACGAGGGCCCGACGCCGGCGGGCCTGCGCGCCCTTCCCCGTCCCGTGGCGGCGGTGGTAGGGGGCGGAGGTGCGCTCGGGGCCGCGCAGGTCGGCGTCGGGTACGCGTTGGAGCAGCGCGAGTTCGTCCCGGACCTGATCGTCGGAACCTCGGTGGGCGCACTCAACGGAGCGATCGCGGCCGCCCACCCCGGCGAGGCCGCACCATGGCTGGATCGTGTGTGGACCCAGGTGCGCCGCCGCGAGGTGTTCCCGCTCGGCTACCGGTCCTCGCGGGCCGGCGTCTTCGCCGACCGTGGCCTGCGCAGGCTGATCGCCCAGGCCGGGCTGCCCTCGCGGATCGAGCAGTTGGAGATCCCCTTCACTGCGGTGGCCATGGATCTGGCCACCGGTGCTCAGGTGCTGCTCGACCGCGGAGACCTCGAGTCGGCGCTGCTGGCCAGCGCGGCCGTTCCCGGGGTCCTGCCCCCGGTCGATCGGGACGGCAGGACACTCGTCGACGGCGGCGTGATCGCGCTGGTCCCGGTACGTGCGGCCCTGCGGAAAGGGGCGGCCAGCGTGGTGGTGCTGTCGACCGGGCCGGCGAGCCGGCCGCCGCTCCCGGCCACGCCGCCCAGGAAGGCAGGCGCGGTCGCCGCCAGGGCCGGGCTGCTGCTCTGGCACGACCAGGTCGAGCGTGACCTGCGCGAGGTGTCCGAACGGATCCCGACCGTCGTGGTGCCGACCGGCGTCGAGACCTGGCCCGCGCCGTGGGACTTCGGCCACTCCCGGCGGCTGATCACCACGGCCTCCGGCACGGCGGGCCGTTTCCTCGACGGGCTGCGCGTCAGCGGGCCCGGCCTGTATCGGGCCGACGACCCACCCGCCGATCCGGCACGGACCGCCACCGCATCGGAGGCCGGCCGGTGAGCACCATCGCGTTCCTCAACGTCGCCATGCACGGCCACATCAATCCGACACTCCCGATCGCGGCCGAGCTGGTCCGCCGCGGCCACTCCGTCACCTATCACACCACGCCGGCGTTCGCGAAGGAGATCGAGGCCACCGGGGCGACCGTGTGCCTCTACGCCGGGGGAGACCGGCCGTTCCCCGGTCCGCCGATGCCGGTCACGATGCTGGACGGCCTCGCGCGCACCGCCGTCGGGCTGCTGCCCGCCGCGCTCGCCGATCTACGTCGTGTCCGGCCCGACCTTATCGTCCACGGCGCCGCCTGCCTCTGGGGAGCCGTCGCCGCCCGCGAGCTCGCGGTGCCGGCCGCGGCGCTGTTCACCACGTTCGCGTTCAACCGGCACGCGCCCAGCCCCACCGGCGCCTCATGGGAGCTGCTGGCCTCGGCGGCGACCCGGCCGCGCACCGTCCAGGGCTACGTGCGGTCGAGGTGGCGGCTGTCCCGTCGCCACGACACCCGCGGGTTGCCGCTGCTCGACCTGGCGAACGTACGCCAGCCGCTCAACCTGGTCTTCACCTCGCGCGCGTTCCAGCCGGGCGCCGGCGCCTTCGGCCCGTCGTACCGGTTCGTCGGGCCGAGCCTCGGCGCCCGCCCACCC
>NZ_SMKO01000053.1 GCF_004348685.1 Nonomuraea deserti
CCCGCGCCTGCTTAACGCCATTCCGCCTTGACGGCGGACTGACGTCCTGTGCGCCGCTACGCGGCAGGTTCGCTTTCCTCCCCAGGGCTGAAGCCCGGGGTCTCCAGCGAAGGAACGAGAGATGAACCCCACCCTGTCCGAACTGGAAGCGAAGGCCACGCGGCAGAAGGCCGCGTTCGGCGGCGACGCGCACATCGTGTGCGACAACCTCGTGCGCATATACAAGACCGAAGGCGTCGAGGTCGTCGCGCTGCAGGGCCTGGATCTGGTGATCGACAAGGGCGAGCTGGTGGCGATCGTGGGCGCGTCGGGCTCGGGCAAGTCGACGCTACTCAACGTGCTGTCCGGGCTCGACGTCCCGACGGCGGGGGTGGCCAGGGTGGCGGGCATGGATCTGCTGTCGATGAACGCCCGCGCCCGGCTGCGCTACCGGCGTTCCGTGGTCGGCTTCATCTGGCAGCAGACGGCCCGCAACCTGCTGCCGTACCTCACCGCCAAGGAGAACGTCGAGCTGCCGATGAAGCTGGCCGGCGGCCGCGGGGAACGGCGGGAGCGGGCGGGCGAGCTGCTGGAACTGCTCGGCGTCGGCTACTGCGCCAACCGCAAAACTCCCGAAATGTCGGGCGGCGAGCAGCAGCGGGTGGCCATCGCCGTCGCCCTCGCCAACTCCCCGCAGCTCATCCTCGCCGACGAGCCGACGGGCGAACTGGACAGCGAGACGTCGGAGCTGGTGTTCGACGCGCTGCGCAAGGCCAACAGGGAACTGGGAGTGACCGTCGTGGTCGTCACCCACGACCCGCTGGTGTCCGAACAGGTCGACCGGACGGTCGGCATCCGCGACGGCCGCACCAGCAGCGAGACGCTGCGGCGCGAGGACGCCGAAGGGCAGATCATCGCCGAGGAATACGCCGTACTCGACCGGGTGGGCCGCCTGCAACTCCCGCGCGACTTCATGAACGCCCTCGAGATGGAACGCCGGGTACGTCTCGAACTCGAATCCGACCACATCGGCGTGTGGCCCGCGCGAGAGGAGCCGTCAGGTGAGTGAGTCGCCCTTGGTCGTGGTGGAAGGGGTGCGCAAGGTCTACCGGAGCGGGCCCAAGGAGGTCGAGGCGCTGCGGGACGTGTCGTTCTCGGTGTTCCCCGGAGAACTCGTCGCGATCCGCGGGCGGTCGGGGTCGGGCAAGACGACGCTGCTCAACCAGATCGGCGGCCTGGACAAACCGGACGCCGGACGGGTGGTCGTGGACGGCCACGAGGTCACCGCCATGTCCGACGACGAACTGCTCGCCCTGCGCAGAGACGTGGTGGGGTTCGTCTTCCAGTCGTTCGGGCTGATCCCCGTGCTGTCGGCGGCCGAGAACGTCGGCGTGCCGATGCGCCTGGTGCGCATGCCGGTGAAGGAACGCGAGGAACGGATCCGGATGCTGCTGGCGCTCGTCGGGCTGGAACAGCACGTCAACCAACGGCCGTACGAACTGTCCGGGGGGCAGCGGCAGAGGGTGGCGATCGCGCGCTCGCTGGCCAACCGGCCGCGCCTGCTGGTGGCCGACGAGCCGACCGGGCAACTCGACTCGCAGACGGGACGGCAGATCATGGAGCTGCTGCGGGCACTCGTACGGAGCGAAGGGGTCACCGCCCTGGTCGCCACCCACGACCCGAGCCTCATGACGCTGGCGGACCGCGTACTGGAGATCAGCGACGGCGTGGTCCGCGAGGAAGCCCTCACCTGACGCCGGTCCGCCTCCGGCACGCTTCCGCATTCTTCACGTGTCCCTGGAAAACCCTGCGGTGCACGTACGCGGGACCTCAGCCCTTACCGGAGGATCTCCCGCCCCCACCCCGACCGGAGCATCTCCCGCCCCGACCGGCACCCCCTGACCGGAGCGCCGGCCACAACCACCGTCCCGCGGCCGACCACCCCGGACAGCCGACCACAATCACCATCCCGCGCAGCCAACCACCCCGGACAGCCGACCACAACCATCAACCCGCGCAGCCAACCACCCCAGACAGCTGGCCACAACCACCATCCCGCGCAGCCGACCAGCCGGGGCGGCTGGCCACGACCGTCGTCTCCGCACCTGCGGCCCGGCGACGCCCGGCACGGCCGGTGACGATCAACGGCCGGTGCGGCTGGCTACGATCACCTGCACGGTGTGTTCGAGCGCGTAAGCCGGATCGGCGCCGCCGCCCTTGACCTGTTCGTCCGCTTCGGCCACCGCCTGGATGGCCTTCGACAATCCGTCGGGACCCCACCCGTTCAGCTGCCGCTTCACCCGGTCGGCCTTCCACGGCGGCATACCGACATGACTCGCCAGTTGACCGCCCCGCAGGCTGCGCGGCGCGCTCGCGACCTTGGCCAGCGACCGCAGCCCACCTGCCAACGCGCTCACCAGCAGCACGGGGGCGACGCCGGTGCCGAGCGCCCACCGCAGTTGTTCCAGTGCTTCGGCCAGCCGACCCTCGATCGCGGAGTCGGCCACGTTGAAGCCGGTGACCTCGGCCCGACCCTTGTGGTAGCGCGCCACGGCGGACGCGTTGATCGTCTTGCCCTCGGTGTCGAACACCAGCTGGCTGCAGGCGGCCGCCAGCTCCCGGAGATCATTCCCCACGGCATCGAGCAGCGCGGTGGCGGCGTCGCCGGCAATGCTCCGCCCCGCACGCTTGAACTCCCCTTTGATGAACTCCAGCCGCTCCCCCGCCTTGGTCACCTTGTTGACGGTGACCACTTGGGCCTTGGCCTTCTTCACCCCGTCGACCAGCGCCTTGCCTTTGACTCCTCCAGGATGCGCCAGCACCATCACGGTGTCGTCGGAGGGCTGCTTGGCATAGGCCACGACCTCGGCGATGACGTCCTTCGGCAGATCCTGCGCCGACCGGATCACGATGACGGACTGCCCGCCGAACAGCGACGGGGAGGTCAGCTGCGTCAGCTCCCCCACTGACACCTTGCCGCCCACAAGATCGTGCACCTCGGACTCGGGATCAGCGGCCCGCGCCGCCGCGACGACCCCGCTCACCGCCCGCTCGGCCAGCAACTCCTCATCGCCGACGACCAAGGTCACAAGCGCCGGATCGGTTCCCACCATCAGATCCTCCCGAGGGGAGAATTCGGGAGCGGGAGGGCCGCCAAGGCCCGAGCGTGCCCTGACCTGTCGGGTCTACGCATCGCAGATTTCCTTCCGGATTTTGTCGGTGCCGGTCGATACCGTGGCGTTGTCGTAACCGAGCTTGGGGGGTCGGCGTGCGCAGGTCGTTGAAGTTCCTGCTGCGTCCCACCAGCAAGCAGGCCGTCGCGCTCGCGGCGTGTCTGGAAGACCATCGGCAGTTGTACAACGCCGCGCTGGAGCACCGCTGCACCGCCTACCGCAAGGCGGGCGTGACGGTCCGCTACGGCGACCAGTCGGGCTTGCTCAAGCACATTCGCGCTGATGACCCGGACGGGCAGGCGCGTTGGTCGTTCTCCTCCCAGCAGGCCACCCTGCGCCGCCTGGACAGGGCGTTCTCCGCGTTCTTCACGCGGGTCCGTCAGGGCCGTACGCCCGGGTTCCCGCGTTTCAAGGGGCGGGGCCGGTTCGACACGGTGCAGTGGCCCAAGGACGGCGACGGCTGCCGGTGGGACTCCCAGCCCGAGCACCCGACCGCCACCTGCGTGCGCCTTCAGGGCATCGGGCATGTCCGTGTGCACCAGCACCGGCCAGTCAAGGGCCGCGTGAAGACGATCAGCGTGAAGCGGGAAGGCTCCCGCTGGTATGTCGTCCTGTCGTGCGATGACGTACCAGCTGAGCCGCTGCCCGCTACTGGCGCGGTGGCCGGCGTGGACATGGGAGTGGCGTCGCTGGTCACCACGTCCGATGGCGTGCACGTGGCCAACGCGCGCCACCTGGCCGTGACCGCCGATCGTCTCGCTGCCGCACAGCGAGAGCCTGCCCGCAAGAAGCGGGGGTCCAGGCGGCGGCGCAAGGCTGTGGCCCGCGTCGCCGCCCTGCATGGCAAGGTCCGCCGCCAGCGGTTGGACGGCGCGCACAAGGCCGCGCTCGCGCTGATGGGCTGCTACGACGTGATCGTGCACGAGGACCTGCGGATCACGAACATGACCCGCTCGGCAGCGGGCACAAGCGAGCGTCCCGGCCGCAACGTCGCACAGAAGTCCGGCCTGAACCGGTCGATCCTGGACGCGGGCTGGGGGGTGTTCCTGACGGTCCTCGCGCACAAGGCTGAAAGCGCCGGTCGCAAGCTGATCGCGGTGAACCCCGCCGGCACCTCCCGCACCTGCTCGCGCTGCGGACACTGCGCACGGGAGAACCGCGTCACCCAAGCCGAATTCGCCTGTACGGCATGCGGCCACACCGCGCACGCCGACGTCGACGCGGCGATCAACATCCTCAGGGCAGGGCTTGCCCTTCGCCAGGCTGCGGAAGCGGCTTAGCGAGAAGCCGCTCCCTTCAGGGAGCGGAGGAGTCACGAGGGAAGCATGCCAGAAAAGCCCAACCCGGGCCTCGTTCAGGGTGCCCGCCCGCGCGAGATCACGGCCATTCCCCCTTCCCTCTCCACCACGGCGAGATCCCCTGAGTGGTCGGTCCGGTAGACGGCGGCGCCGAGCCTGCGCAGCAGCGCGAGCGTGGAAGGCGCCGGGTGGCCGTAGTCGTTGTCCGCCCCCACGCTGATCAGCGCGGCCCGAGCACCCACGGCTTCCAGGAAGGCGGGCGACTGCCTGTTGGATCCATGGTGCGGGATCTTCAGGATGTCGGCGCGGACCGTGGAGCGGCGTAACACCTCTTCCTGGGCCTCGGTCTCCAGATCGCCGCTGAGCAGCACGGATCCCGATCGCCAGCGTACGTGGAGCACCACGCTGGAGTTGTTGATCGCGCTGCCCTCGCCCTGGCCGGCCACCTCGCCGGAGGCCGGGTCGGGGGCGAGCACGGTCACCTCTGACGGGCCGAACGTCCAGCGAGTCCCCGGCGAGACCGTCCATTCCGGTATCCGGCGTCCCTCCAGCGTGCCCGAGACGCGTGCGGAGGCTCGCGCCAGGGCCCGCTGCGGGCTGACGACCACCGCGCCGACGCGCCGGTCCCGGAGCACTCCGGGCAGGCCGCCCACGTGGTCGGCATGCGGATGGGTGAGGACGAGCAGCGGAACGTCGTCGACGCCGAGGCCGCGCAGGCACCGGTCCATCGCGACCGGATCGGGCCCTGTGTCCACCACGACCCCTCGTCCTGGCCCCGCAGCGACGACGATCCCGTCGCCCTGGCCCACGTCGCACATCACCATGAGCCAGCCGTCCGGCGGCCAGGGCGTCGCGATCGGCCGGATCACCAGCACCGCCACCAGAGCGGCACCGGCCGCCGTCAGCACGATCGCCCGCCAGGCGCGACGCCGCAGGATCAGTGTTCCGACCGCCACCGCGAGCGCGAGCAACCCCAGTCCGGGGAGGCCGCCCGGCCACGGCACGGTGGCGTACGGCAGGCCCACCGACCATCGAGCGACCATGATGATCCATCCGACCGCGTAACCGGCCGGGACCACCAGGAGCCGGGCCCCGTCAAGCCACACGGGGGCCACCAGAGCCGCCCCGAAACCCAGCAGCGTCGCGGGAGCCACCGCCGGAGCCGCGAGGAGGTTGGCGATGAGAGCGACGGGTGTGAGCTGTCCCGACATCAACACCAGAACCGGTGTCACCGCCACCTGCGCCGCCGCCGGCACGGCGATGGCCTCGGCAAGCCAGCGCGGCAACCGCACCGGTGACCGGGGCTGCGCCCGCCCCCTGCCAGGCGCTCCCGAGCCGTTGCCCGCGTCGGGTCCCGGCCCGCCGCCCTGATCGAGCCCATGCGGGTCGCGTCGATCACGCCCCGGGCCACCGCCCGTCTCGGGCAGGGGCGCGCCACTGGGATGCGGTCGCGGCCCCGCGCTCGGGCCCTGGGGTGGTGCGTCGCTCTCGTCTTCCTGAGTCGCCGACAGTCTGTCGCGCCAGCGCGGGGCGAGGAGGAGGATCCCGGCGGTGGCGGCCACCGAGAGGGCGAAGCCATAGGAACGGGCGAGTTCTGGGACGAAGAGCACCAGGAGGAGAACCGTTGCGGACAGGGCCGCGAAACCGTCTCGTGCCCTGCCGGTGCCCAGCGCGACGGCGGCGGCCAGACCCATGAGCAAGGCACGCAGGACGCTCGGGGACGGACGGGCCACCACGGCGAACGCGAGCATGGAGAGCGCGGCCAGAACGGCGCGTACGGGCAGCGGGAAGCCGAACAGGCGGGACAGGGCCAGCATCGCGCCCGCGACGATGGCCAGATTGGCCCCGCTCACCGCGTTGAGGTGGCTCAGACCCGCTTCCTTGAAGTCGGCCGTCACCTGCGGGTCCATCCGTGAGACGTCGCCGACGACCAGGCCGGGAAGGAGGCCGCGCTGGTCCGGAGGGAGCACGTCGGCGGCGGACCGCAGGCCCGACCTGAGGGCGCCCGCCACCGTCTGGAGCTTCGACGGAGGCGTCAGGACCCGCGGCGGGCCGCGTACCAGGAGGACGGCCGCCACCAGATCGCCCGAGGTGGGGCTGGCGAGCCGGCCGGTGACTTCGAGGTGCTGGCTGGGGAGGAGGCGGGCCCAGGCTGCTCCGCTGGAGAAGACGATGACGGGGACGTTGACGGCCTGTCGGACCCCGGCCGTTCGGATGATCGTCAGGGTGGCCGGAGTCACGTAGCTGTCCGGGGCGTACGGAATGCTCCGGCTCGATCTGCGTCTGGGGTCGTCCGTCAGCACGATCCGGGCGATGACGGAGGCGTTCCTCTCGGCGAGTTCGGCCACCGGACCGGTGGTCACGGCGTGGACCCGGAAGGCGACCGATCCTGATGCGGCGGCCGCGCAGACGAGGCCGGCCAGGGCGACACCGCGCCACGTGGCCGGCCCGCTGGTCGAGCGTCCGTCCCGTCGTCCGGGGAGTGAGCGGGTGTGCCAGGCCACGGCGACGGCGCCGAGGGCTGCGGCCAGGGCGACGATCACGCCGGTGCGTGCGGAGCAGCCGAGCAGGATCAGCGCACAGGCCCAGGCGGCGATCGCGGGGAGCATCAGGGGCCAGGCGTGGCTCCTGCCGGGGACGGGCGGTAGCGGGTGGTCGGTCACGTCAGACGCGCACCTTCGGCTTGATCTCGTCGAACTTGCGCGGACCTATGCCGCTGACCTCGCGGAGCTGGTCGATGGAGGTGAAACCGCCGTGGGTGGTACGGAATTCGGCGATGCGCGCCGCCAGCACCTCGCCCACGCCCGGCAGTTCTTCGAGCTGGTCTGGTGTGGCGGTGTTGAGGTCGATGACGCCCCCGGCAGGGCCCGTGATCGGCGAACCCTGGGACACCGTGCCGGGAGGTGCGCCCACGACTATCTGCTCTCCGTCGATCAGCCGTCTGGCGAGGTTGAGGGAGTCCAGGGACGCTCCTCGTGACACTCCCCCGGCCGCGGTCACCGCATCGGTGACCCTGGCACCTGCGGGGAGCAGGTAGACGCCAGGCTTACGGATCTTGCCTGCCACGTGGATCGTCACCTTGGGCGCGGTGGGGGTCGTGGACGGGCTTGGCGACGACACGGGGGTGGGTGGTGGGAGCGGCGCGGGCGAGGGCTGGGATCGCCAGACGAAGAACGCCGCGACGGCTATGGCCAGGGCGCCCACGGCCACAAGAACACGCAGACCGGGCTTGCCTGGATCGAGGGCAGGGCTCTGGGACGCCAGGGCCGCACGGAACGCCTGGAATGTCGGCGGAACCGGGGCGGGACCGCGCTCCCGTGCACTCTGCGCGGTCTGAGTGAATTGTGCGGACGGTCCGGGCTGTGCGGTCTGTGCGGTCTGTGCGGACGGTCCGGGCTGTGCGGGCTGTGCGGACCGCACGGGCTGTCCGGGCCCTGTGGGCCTTGCGGTCTGTGAGCGAGGTGATGGTTGTGAAGGCTGCGGGGGGCCGTAGGCAGATTCGAAGGACCACGGTGGCTCAGGAGCTAGGTCCAAGGCATCGGAAGGCTCACAGGCCTCGCTGGCGCTCTCCACGATCCACGACTCCCCGGACGCCCGGGACGCCCGGGACGATCCACCGCGGGCCTCATGAGTTTCAGGGAATCTCTCGACGTCTCGCGGCTCGTCAAGGAACCCGTCAACGGGCGCACGGACACCATCGCGCGGCTCCCCAGGAGAACGGTCAACGACCGCACGATTCCCCTCGACGGACCGCGGTGTCTGAGGGAAGTAGGCGCGAGGGCTGGAGTGAGGGTCGGTGGCATAAGGCATTTTCCGACCGTCGGCGGGAATGCGTGCCACCCTCGCGGGCCGGCGGCGGGGGCGACGGGGCGGGGTGGTGATCGAGCGCAGCCGGGACTCGGCGATGGCTCGTTCGGCCGTCGGATCGGGGGTTCGCACGCAGGTGAAGGTAGGGCTGCGGGCGGCCGTGTCAGGGGACCGAGCCGCGTTCTGTGGACAACATCGGCGGCCGGGAAAGGGCTGTGGACAATGCTGGGGCCGCGAGACCGGCACCGACGGACGGAGGGGTGCATGGCCGAGCCCGTACGAGCGCGACGGGCGTCGAACCCGGAGGGCCGGACCCCGCGGCGGTCGGTACGGCGAGGCGAACACGCTCCACCCGGGTCCGCCGCGCGCATGATCAAACAACCACCGCGCTAGCGGCGTACTTTGAACCTCAGATGAAGCACCCGCTCCCCCTGAATGACCACGTGGGGATCCTCCAGGAGATGCTGCCCATCGATGTCGCCGAAGTAGCGTCTGCCCGACCCGAACACCACCGGCACCACGTCCATCGCCACCTCGTCCACGAGGCCGGCAGCGAGGATCTGGCTGCCCACGTCACCAGCGTTCACCATGACGGTTCGTTCCCCGGCGAGCTCTTGGGCCCGGTCGATCGCAGCCGTCACGCCGTCGACGAAATGGTACGGCGCCTCGGGATGCCAGCCCTCGGGTTTGGGCCGGTGGGACACCACGACCACGTGGCCGCCGGCGGGCGGATGGCCCTCCCAGCCGTTCGTCAGGTCGAACAGGTTGCGGCCCATCACGCTCGTGCCGATCGCCTCCCACATCGCCTGGACGTATCCCGCCGATGCTTGTGAGACCTTGAAGGCGCTTCCCGTTCCGGAATGATCGTACTGCTGGTCCGCACCCTCGATGATCAGAGTGTCCCCGCTGAAGTACCACTCGTGGAGTGGCCCGACGTCGTCGTTCTCGTCGGCGATGAAGCCGTCCACCGACACCACGTTGTGCATGATGACCGTGCCCACAGACCCTCCCTCGAGTCGCCTTGCGCGTTCGCCCTCGATCTTGCCGACTCAGGGCGCGGCCGGGCTTGTAAAAAATCCATCAGCGGGCATCGGACCACTGTCCGGCGGGAACCCCTGCTCGGCGGGGAATCGGCGCCGCAGGGCCAGGTATTCCGCCGGGGTGTGGCCGGTGAAGTCTCTGAATTCCCTGCTGAGGTGGGCCTGATCGAAATAGCCCGCCTCCTGAGCGAGCTCGGACCATGCAACCGGACGCAGGGCGTCCACGGAAACGATCAGGCGTGCGAAGCGATAGATCCGCGCCACCCGCTTCGGGGTGATCCCGACATGGGACGTGAACTGCGTGGCGAGGTGATTGCCGCTCACCCCTGCGGCATCGGCCAGCGCACTGACCGGAACCACGCCGTGGGAAGTCTCCAGACGCCCGCCTGTGCGCTGGACCAGGCGCAGACCGCGCGACGGCGCATCGGCAAGTCGTGATCGTAGCTCCTCCTCCACCACCCGCAGTGTCCGGGTGGCCGATGCGAGGTCGCCGACGCGGTTGCGAATCCTGTCCAGAGCCCGTGGCCAGACGGCGTCGACCGGCACCCATCGGTCCCGCAGCTCGGTCACCGGCCCATCGACGAACGGCGAGAGCCCCCAAGGCTTGAAGTGCGCTCCGACGAGCCGCACCCGTGGGGGATACTCCAACAGGAAGCGCCTGGTCCATATGCCCATGAACCACCCATCGGTGAACACTGCCGACGGCACCGACGGGTCGGAATCACGCAGGCGGACGGGTCCGCCCAGGTTGACGAACAGGTGTGCCGACGGCATCGGCGGGACGTTCATCCAGCGGTGGCTCGGCACCCCCGTCAGGCAGTAGATGTCATCGATGAACCGGTCGAGCGGCGGGGCGGGCACTCGGCCGACGTAGTCCATGGACTCAGTGTGGCCGACGAGGGTCGCTCACCCTCAACGGTGGCCTCCCTCACCATCGGATGTGAGCCGCACAGACTGCCGGTGTGTCGTCCGCCGGCAGCGAACGTCAGTGGTCAGCGTGCTGGAGTGCGGCGACGGTCAGGCCGAGCATGCCGGGCCCCGCGTGGGCGCCGATCACCGCCCCCACCTCGACCACCCGCAGCTCCGCCCATGAGGGCATCCGCTTGGACAGCCGCTCGGCCAGCGCCCGGGCGCGTTCCCGGGCCTGCAGGTGCTGCACCGCCACCTCCACCGGCCCCTTGCCCGCCGCCTCCACGGCCAGGTCTTCGAGCCGGGCGATGGCGCGCGACGAGGTGCGGACCTTCTCGAGGAGGGAGATCTGGCCGTCCACGATGTGGAGCAGCGGCTTGATCATCAGGGCCGACCCGAAGAGGGAGGCCGCGGTGCCGATGCGGCCGCTGCGGCGCAGGTAATCGAGGGTGTCGACGTAGAAGAACGTGCGGGTGGCCGCCACGCGGCTGCGGGCAGCCGAGGCGACCTCCTCCAGGGAGGCCCCGCCGGCGGCGGCGCGCGCCGCCGCGAGGACCGGGTAGCCGAGGCCCATCGCGATGGAGCGGCTGTCGACCACCTCCACCGGTACGGAGGCGTCGGAGGCGGCCGCCAGGGCGGACTCGGCGGTGCCGGACATCGCGGCCGAGAGGTGGACCGACACGATGCCCGTGGCGCCCGCGGCGGCCAGGGAGGCGTAGCAGGAGGCGAACGTGGCGGGCGCGGGCCTGGAGGTGGTGACGGAGGCGAGGTCGCCGGTGAAGGAGCCCTCGTCATGTGGCACGCCCTTGGCGATCACCTGGACGGGCACGACCGTGACCCGCGGCACGGGCGGCAGGTAGGCGGTTGAGTCGGTGACGACGGCGACCGTGGGCGGCATGTCCCGGGGGTCAGTTACTGGACAGGGGTGCCGCCCCGCCACACCCGGCGCGGCTGGAGGCCGAAGGACCAGGCGAAGGCGCCCTCGTGGTCGGCGTCCCACTGCACGATGTCGGCCAGCCGGCCAGGGGCCAGCACGCCGCGGTCGGGAGCGCCCAGGACGGTGGCGCCGCCGAGGGTGGCCGCGCGGAGCGCGTCGTTGACGCTCATCCCGAACGCCGACACCGCCATGGCGATGACCAGGGCCATCGAGGTGATGCCGCAGTAGCCGGGGTTGTGGTCGCTGCCGAGCGCGATCTGCACGCCGTGCTTGATCATCTGGCGGACCGGCGGGAGGTGGCCGCGCTGCAGGGCGGTAGCGGGGCAGACGACGGCGGGCACCCCGTAGCGGGACATGATGGCGATGTCCTCGTCGGACATGTGGTGCAGCCCGTCGGCGGAGGCGCAGCCGAGCTCGGCGGCCAGCTGGACGGCGCCGCGGCGGCTGTACTGGCCGGCGTGGATGCGCGGCAGCAGGCCGACGTTGCGGCCGGAGGCGAGGACCCAGCGGGACTCCTCGGTGGTGAAGTGGCCCTCGTCGCAGTAGACGTCGACGCTGTCGGCGCCCGCGGCCGCGGCGTCGGCGCACCAGGAGCCGACGGCCTCGACGTATTCGCGCTGCCGGCCGAAGTATTCCGGCGGGACCACGTGCGCCGCGAGGAAGGTGACGTGCACCCGCGGCATCATCGGCTCCTTCTCCAGCTCGCGCAGGAGCCGCACGTCGGCCAGCTCGCCATCGCGGGTGAGGTGGTAGCCGGTCTTGGCCTCGACGGTGGTGGTGCCGCTGAGCAGCCAGTCGCGCAGCCGCTCGCGCACGCCGTTGCAGAGCGTCCAGGGGTCGGTGCCGCGGGTCACGGTGACGGTGGAGCCCACGCCGCCGCCTGCCGCGGTGATCGACGCGGACGTGGACCCGCCGGTGCGGATGGCCAGCTCGGCGTAGCGGTTGCCGGCGTAGACCGGGTGGGTGTGGGCGTCGATGAGGCCGGGCGTGACGAGGGCGCCACCCAGGTTTTCGACGTGGTCGACGTCGACGATGTCGTCGACGACTCCGGGCACCGTCTGCGGCAGGTCGGGCGCGCGCCCGACCCACGCGATGCGGTCGTTGTGCACGAGGATGGCGGCGTTGCTCAGGACTTCGTTGCCGGTCCAGAGACGGCCGATGTTGGTCAGCAGCCGAACGGTCACCGCATCACCGCCCCGCGAGAGCCTCTGCCCGTTTCCCGGCATGGCCCCAGCGCCCAGCGCACGGCCTGCGCCGCGCCCACTGAGTCCGCTCCGGGTCCGGACGACATGGGGGGTCTCCTGCTCTAGTCCGCGTCATGCTGTGCGGTGACCGTATCGCCGGAGACATGATCCGGCGATTTCAGTTCAGTTACGTTATTTCACAGGCTGGGCCGCTGTACAGGGTTATTCGGAAGAAAGACCACTGATCCCATCCGTCACCCAGCCCTGCCTTGTCCCCATGGCCCCCGCTGACGACTTTCACACCACTGGTCATCATCCGAAACCCAGAACCCGAACCCAAAATGCAGACCAACGTTAGGTCTGGCCAATGGTAGCAACCCCAGGGTGCGGGGACCACTGCCGCTTTTGGGCAGCTCTGCACGCTTTGAGGCGAGAGCTGCCCAACCGCTCCGCGATATACCGGCGGGCGCCGGCCTCCCCGGGACCCTAGGAGACGCGTTCGACCGGCTTGCCCACCCGCGCCAGCTCCTGCGACAGGCTGGGCAGCACGCGGGCGTGGAGGATCGTGCCGTCCTCGACGTGCTCGACGGAGAGCACCTCGCCCTCCTTGTGGGCGCGCGAGATCAGGTCACCCCTGTCGTACGGCACCAGCAGGTTGACCTCGTGGTCGAGCCGCGGCAGCTCCCGGTCGATGAGCGACATGAGCTCGGGGATGCCCTTGCCCGTGCGGGCCGACACCACGATGCTGTCGCGCTCGCGCCGGAGGATCCGGTCGACCACTTCCTGATCGGCCAGGTCGGCCTTGTTGATCACGACGATCTCGCGGATGCCGGCGGCGCCCTCGATGTCGGCGAGCACCTCGCGCACGGCCGCCAGCTGACCCTCGGGGTCGGGGTGGGAGCCGTCGACGACGTGCAGGATCAGGTCGGCGTCGGCCACCTCTTCCAGCGTGGAACGGAACGCCTCGACGAGCTGGTGCGGCAGGTGCCGGACGAAGCCGACGGTGTCGGCGATCGTGAACAGCCGGCCCTCGGGCGTGCGCGCCCGGCGCACGGTCGGGTCGAGGGTCGCGAACAGCGCGTCCTCCACCAGCACGCCGGCGCCGGTGACGCGGTTGAGCAGCGAGGACTTGCCCGCGTTGGTGTAGCCGGCGATCGCCACGGCCGGGACCTCGCGCCGCTGGCGCTGGTAGCGCATGGTGTCACGCGAGGTGGACATGCTGCCGATCTGGCGGCGCAGCTTGGCCATGCGCTCGCGGATGCGCCGGCGGTCGAGCTCGATCTTGGTCTCACCCGGGCCGCGGCCGCCGATGCCGACGCCGCCCGCGGCGCGCCCGCCGACCTGCCGGGACAGGTTGCCACCCCAGCCGCGCAGGCGGGGCAGCAGGTATTGGAGCTGCGCCAGCTCGACCTGGGCCTTGCCCTCGCGGCTCTTGGCGTGCTGGGCGAAGATGTCGAGGATCAGCGCGGTGCGGTCGATCACCTTGACCTTGACCGTCTCCTCGAGCTGGCGGAGCTGGCCAGGGGTCAGCTCGCCGTCGCAGATCACGGTGTCGGCGGCGGTCGACTCGACCACGTCGCGCAGCTCGAGGGCCTTGCCCGAGCCGATGTAGGTCGCCGGGTCGGGCTTCTGGCGGCGCTGGATCAGGCCGTCGAGCACCTCGGACCCGGCCGTCTCGGCCAGGAGCTTGAGCTCCAGTAGCGAGTTCTCGGCATCTTCGACGGTGCCGGAGGTCCAGACGCCGACCAGGACGACCCGCTCGAGCCGCAACTTCCGGTATTCGACCTCGGAGACATCTTGGAGTTCGGTGGACAGGCCCACCACGCGGCGTAGCGCCTGGCGCTCCTCGAGGTCCATGTCGCCGGTTTCGTACGCGTCGAGCGTGGAATATTCGTGCATTCGTGTCATCTCTATGAGGAAACGTCTGGACACCACGGTGTCTTCCCACGATGGTGGCATGACATCCCTGGCGCAATCACCTGGTTATCCCGGTTCCACGTCGACGTTGCCCGAACCCGCCGTCACCGAGATCTTGTGCGGCGCGGAACCGTCGTTGTCGACCTTGATGTTCTCGTCGCCGGATCCCACGTCGGTCGTCACCGCGTACTTGCCCGCCGGCACGACGAGCCTCGTGTCGCCCGAGCCGGTCTTCAGCCGCGCGTCGTCCGGGGCGCTGCGGTACTTCAGCTCGATGTTCCCCGACCCCGCCTCGGCGTACACCTTCTTGCCACCGAGGCCGGCGGCGTCGACGTCGCCCGAGCCGAGCTTCACGTCGATCATCCCGGTCAGGTCCCTGAGCGTGATGTTGCCCGAGCCGGCATCGAGGTCGACGGCCAGCCCTTTGGGGACCTCGATCTTGTAGTCGACGCTGCAGCTGCCGAAGTTCGACGGGCAGTCGTAGGTGAGGAACAGCGCCTCCCCCTCGACCTTGTGCTCGGGGGCGGGCTTGTCGTCGCCGCGCCAGCGGAGCGTCTCGGTGACGCGGACGGCGGCGCCGTCGGTCTCCGTGATCACGGCGTCGCCCGCACCGCTCTCCAGCCGCAGCTTGGTGACCTTCTCCGTCACCTGGTAGGACGCGGTGTCCTGCTCGGTGGGGCCCCCGATGTTCGCGAGCCCGCACCCGGTCAGCGCCAATGCGGAGGCCAGCAGCCCGCCCGCGATCGCCATCGTTCTCATGCCCCGCATCCTTTCGCGGCGCGGCGCCCGCCCACATCGGGGATGCCCCGGACGATCCCCCGGAGGAACCCCGTCTTTGACCGGGCAAGGACCGTAAGGGTAGCGTCGATTCCATAATCCAGAAGTCGTTTTCCACATCGCGAAAAAGTGCAGAAAGAGGTCCCATGGAGATCACCGGCCCGATGCTCGACCGGTTCGACGAGATCCTCACGCCGGAGGCGCAGGCGTTCGTGGCGACTCTCCAGCGCGAGTTCGACGCCAGGCGGCTGGAGCTGCTGGAGGCCCGCCGGACGCGGCAGGCGGAGCTGTCGGCCGGCGCCATGCTCGACTTCCTGCCGGAGACGAAGGAGATCAGGGAGGGCGACTGGCAGGTCGCCTCCCCTGCGCCCGGCCTTGAGGACCGCCGCGTCGAGATCACCGGCCCCGTCGACAAGAAGATGACCATCAACGCGCTCAACTCCGGCGCCAAGGTCTGGCTGGCCGACTTCGAGGACGCCAACTCGCCGCTCTGGGAGAACTGCGTGAGCGGCCACATCAACCTGCGCGACGCGCTCGACCGCACGATCGACTTCGAGTCCGGCGGCAAGACGTACGCGCTGCGCCCCGACGACGAGCTGGCCACGGTCGTGGTGCGGCCTCGCGGATGGCACCTGGGCGAGAAGCACGCCCAGGTCGACGGGCGTCCGGTCGCGGCGGCGCTGTTCGACTTCGGCCTCTACTTCTTCCACTGCGCCCAGCGGCAGCTCGACAAGGGCAAGGGCCCGTACTTCTACCTGCCCAAGATCGAGTCGCACCTGGAGGCGCGGCTCTGGAACGACGTCTTCACCCGGGCGCAGGAACTGCTCGGCATCCCGCACGGCACGATCAGGGCGACCGTGCTCATCGAGACCTACCCGGCGGCGTTCGAGATGGAGGAGATCCTCTACGAGCTGCGCGACCACTCCGCGGGGCTCAACGCCGGCCGCTGGGACTACCTGTTCAGCGTGATCAAGAAGTTCCGCACCAGGGGCAGGGAGTTCCTGCTGCCCGAGCGGAACGCGGTGACGATGACCGCGCCGTTCATGCGCGCGTACACCGAACTGCTGGTGCGCACGTGTCACAAGCGCGGCGCGCACGCCGTCGGCGGGATGGCGGCGTTCATCCCCTCGCGGCGTGACCCCGAGGTGAACGCGGTGGCGCTGGAGAAGGTGCGGGCCGACAAGACGCGCGAGTCCGGCGACGGGTTCGACGGGTCGTGGGTGGCGCACCCCGACCTGGTGCCGGTCTGCCGCGAGGTGTTCGACGGCGTGCTGGGGTCGCGGCCCAACCAGCTCGACAGGCTGCGCGAGGACGTCAGCGTGTCCGCCGCCGACCTGCTGGCGGTCTCGGAGACGCCCGGCGAGATCACGGAGGCGGGGCTGCGCAACAACGTGGACGTGGCGCTGCGCTACCTCGCCGCCTGGATGGGCGGGCTGGGCGCGGTGGCGATCCACAACCTCATGGAGGACGCCGCCACGGCGGAGATCTCCCGCTCGCAGATCTGGCAGTGGATCCACAACGACATCGAGCTCGCCGACACGGGCGCGCGGGTGACGAAGGAGCTGGTCGAGCAGATCATCGCGGAAGAGCTGGCCAAGATCGCGCAGGAGCCGGGCTACGACGAGGGCCTGTACGCCCAGGCCACCGCGCTGTTCAAGGAGGTCGCGCTGGATGACGATTTCGCGGAGTTCCTGACTCTTCCGGCATATGCTCAAATGCCATAGGAAAGGCAGATACCTACAGGAAAAGGGGGATCGGTGATGGAAACGCTGATAGCGGCTTTGCGGTCGCTGCTGCCCCACGACTCGGTGATCACCGATCCCGTACGCCTGCGCACGTACGAGTGCGACGGCCTGACCTACCACCGGGCGACCCCCGGCGTGGTCGTGCTGCCCGCCACGGCCGAGCAGGTCGCCCGTGTGGTGCGCCTGTGCAACGACTTCGGCGTGCCCTTCGTGGCCAGGGGCTCGGGCACCGGCCTGTCAGGAGGCGCGCTCCCCCGCGAGGACGGCGTGCTCATCGTCACCTCGAAGATGCGCGCGATCCTGGAGGTCGACCTGGACAACCGCAGGGCGGTGGTCGAGCCGGGCGTCACCAACCTGGCCATCACCGAGGCCGTGCGCGACCGGGGCCACTATTACGCCCCCGACCCCTCCAGCCAGCAGATCTGCTCGATCGGCGGCAACGTCGCGGAGAACTCCGGCGGCGCCCACTGCCTGAAGTACGGCTTCACCGTCAACCACGTCGAGGCCTGCGAGATCGTCACCCCCGACGGCGACCTGGTGACGCTCGACCGCATGGACCCCGGTTATGACCTGCTGGGGGCGTTCGTCGGCTCGGAGGGCACGCTCGGCATCGCCACCAAGATCACGGTACGCCTCTGCCGCGCGCCCGAGTCGGTGACCACGGTGCTGGCCGCGTTCGGGAGCATCGAGCAGGGCGGCGAGGCCGTCTCGGCGATCATCGGTGCGGGCATCGTGCCGGCCGCGATCGAGATGATGGACGCGCTGGCCATCGAGGCGGCCGAGGCGGCGGTGGCCTGCGCCTATCCCGAGGGCGCCGGCGCCGTGCTCATCGTGGAGCTCGACGGGCCCGCCGCGGAGGTGGAGCGGCAGTTCGCCCAGCTCAGGGAGATCTGCTCGGGCGCGTTCGAGTTGCGCGTGGCGGCCGATCCCGCCGAGCGGGCGGCGATCTGGAAGGGCCGCAAGTCGGCGTTCGCGGCCGTGGGGCGCATCAGCCCGGCCTACATCGTCCAGGACGGCGTGGTGCCGCGCACGTCGCTGCCCGGCGTGCTGGCCGCCATCGACCGGCTCTCGGCCGAGCACCGGATCAAGGTGGCCAACGTCTTCCACGCGGGCGACGGCAACCTGCACCCGCTGGTGCTGTTCGACGACGCGGAGCCGGGCGCGGGCGAGCGGGCCGAGGTGGTCTCCGGCGCGATCCTCGACCTGTGCATCGAGCACGGCGGCTCGATCACGGGCGAGCACGGGGTCGGGGTCGACAAGTCACGTTACATGCCGAGGATGTTCAGCGAGGACGACCTGGACACCATGCAGCTCGTCCGGTGCGCGTTCGACCCCCGGGGCCTGGCCAACCCGGGCAAGGTGTTCCCCACGCCGCGGTTGTGCGGCGAGGTGCCGGGCGTGCGCAAGGGCGTGCACCCGCTGGTCGAGTCGGGGAAGGCGGAGCAGTTCTGATGACCCTGGCGGCGACCGGCGTGACGGTCAGGCGGGCCGGCGAGAAGGACTCCGTGAGCGGCGTGGTGCCGCGCTGGGTGGCCCTGCCCGAGACGGTGGAGGAGATCTCGGCGGTGCTGCGGGCCTGCGAGGAGCAGGACCTCGCGGTGGTGCCCGCGGGCGGCGGCACCAAGCTGCACTGGGGCCACCCGCCCGAGCGGTGCGACGTGCTGCTCGACATGTGCTGCATGAACGAGATCATCGAGCACGCGGCGGGCGACCTCGTGGTGCGGACGCAGGCAGGCGTCACCATGGACGCATTGGCCGCCACGCTCGCGGGCAAGGGGCAGGAGCTGGCGCTCGACCCGCCGTTCGCGGAGCACACGACGGTCGGCGGCACGCTCGCCACCGCGACCGCGGGCCCGCGCGCCTTCCGCTACGGCACCGCCCGCGACCTGCTCATCGGCATCACCGTCGTGCTGGCCGACGGCACCGTCGCGAAGTCGGGCGGCAAAGTCGTCAAGAACGTCGCCGGCTACGACCTCGGCAAGCTCTTCACCGGTTCCCGCGGCACGCTCGGCGTGATCGCCGAGGCGACCTTCCGCCTGCACCCGCTGCCCCCGGAGCGGCGCTGGATCGTGACCCGCACGAAGGTCGCCGACCTCGCCGGCGAGCCGCTGCGGCGTCTGGCCGCCTCCCAGGCCGAGCCCTCCGCCGTGGAGATCGACTGCCCCGACGGCCGGAACGCGACCATCGCGGTGCTGGTGGAGGGGTCGGCTGCCGGGCAGCGGGCGCCCGCCCTGCGCGACGTGCTCGGCGACGGCACGATCACGGCCGAGCCGCCGGACTGGTGGGGGCTGATCCTCATGGACGACGTGCTGCTGGAGGTGCGCTTCCCGCCCGCGCGCACGGTCGAGACGCTGGCGGCGGTGGGCGAGACCAGGTTCTCGTTCCGCGGCTCGCCGGTCACGGGACAGGCCTACCTGGAGCTCTGGGACGACGTCTCCGAGGAGGAGCTGACGGCCGTCGTCGACCGGCTCAGGGCGCGGATCGAGGCGCTGGGCGGACGGGTGACCGTTCCCGCCTCGCCGTACGAGGGCGTCGACAGGTGGGGGCATGTGAGCACGTTGCCGCTGATGCGGCGGGTGAAGGAACGGTTCGATCCCGGGCGCAGGATGTCCCCCGGCCGGTTCGTGGGAGGGATCTAGCGTGGATCCTGAGCTGATCAACGACTGCGTGCACTGCGGGTTCTGCCTGCCGACGTGCCCGACGTACGCGTTGTGGGGCGAGGAGATGGACTCGCCGCGCGGCCGTATCCACCTGATGAAGCAGCACGTCGAGGGCACGCCCATCACCCCGGAGATGGCCGGGCACTTCGACGCCTGCCTGGGGTGCATGGCGTGCGTCACGGCGTGCCCGTCCGGAGTCCAGTACGACCGGCTGATCGAGCAGACCAGGGTCGTGGTCGAGCGGGAGCACGTGCGCGAGCCGGAGGACCGGGCCGTGCGCGGGATCGTGTTCAGCCTCTTCCCCTACCCGCGCAGGCTGCGGCTGCTGCGCCCGACGATGTGGCTGGCCGGGCGGATGGCGCCGTTCCTGGCCCGGGTGCACCCCGGCCTCGGCTCCATGGCAGGGCTGGCGCCGCGGGTGGAGCACCGCCAGCGTATGCCGCGCGTCGTCAGGGCTAGAGGTGAGCGCAGGGCCGTGGTCGGCATGCTCACCGGCTGCGTACAGGGGGAGTTCTTCCCCCAGGTCAACGCGGCCACCGCGCGGGTGCTCGCGCTGGAGGGCTGCGACGTGGTCATCCCGCGGGGCCAGGGCTGCTGCGGCGCGCTCAGCGTGCACTCCGGGCGCGCCGAGCAGGCCAGGAGGCTCGCCCGCCGCACGGTCAGGATGTTCGAGAAGGCGGGCGTCGACACCGTCGTGGTGAACGCGGCCGGATGCGGCTCCTCCATGAAGGAGTACGCCGAGCTGCTCGGCCGCGAGCCCCGGTTCAAGGTCGCCGACCTGTCCGAATATCTCGCCGAGCTGGGCCCCGTGGCCAAGCGGCACCCCCTGCCGCTCACCGTCGCCTACCACGACGCCTGCCACCTGGCCCACGCCCAGGGCATCCGCGACCAGCCGCGCGAGCTGCTGCGCGGCATCCCCGACCTGGAGCTGCGCGAGATCCCCGAGTCGGCCGTCTGCTGCGGGTCCGCGGGCACGTACAACATCCTGCAGCCGCAGGCCGCCCAGGACCTCGGCGACAGGAAGGCCCGCGCGGTCGGCACGACCGGCGCCGGCCTGCTGGTCTCCGCCAACCCCGGCTGCACCATGCAGATCGCCGCCGCCATGCGGCGCGCCGGCGAGGACATCAGGGTGGCGCACACGGCCGAGGTGCTCGACGCCTCGCTCCGCGGTGTGCGCCTATGAGCGTCCAGTCGGTCGAGCGGGCGCTCGACGTGCTGGAGGCGCTGGCCGAGCACGGGGGCGAGGCGGGCCTGTCGGAGATCGCCGCCAGGACGGGCCTGCCGTACGGGACCATCCACCGGCTGCTGCAGACGCTGCTCGCCCGCGGCTACGTACGCCAGGAATCCGACCGCCGGTACGCCCTCGGCGGCGGGCTCGTGCGTCTGGGCGGCATCGCGGAGAGCATGGTCGCTGTGTGGGCGCAGCCGTACCTCGCCAAGATGGTCGAGCTGTCCGGCGAGACCGCCAACCTGGCCGTGCTCGAAGGCGACTTCATCGTCTACGTGGCCCAGGCGCCCTCGCCGCGCAGGCTGCGGATGTTCGCCGAGGTCGGCAGGCGGGTGCTGCCGCACAGCACGGCGGTGGGCAAGGTGCTGCTGGCGGGGCGGCCGGCTTCCGAGGCGGTCGCCGTGTTCGAGCGCACCGGCATGCCGCGGCGCACCCCCAACACCATCACCGATCTGACCGCCATGCTCGCCGAGCTCGAACGGGTCAGGTCGTGCGGCTACGCCATGGACCTGGGCGAGGAGGAGCTGGGCGTGCACTGCCTGGCCGTGCCCGTCTGGGACGGCGACCGGGTGGTGGCCGCGATGTCGGTGTCGGGCCCCGCGGAACGCATCGACGGGCTCGACCGCGACGAGCTGGCGGAGGGCATGCGTAAGATCGCGCTGGACTTCGGAAACGAGCTCAGCCCGGTCGCCGGCGGAAGTTGAGTAGTCAACCAGTTTCTGGCCCCCTGACGTGCGGGAACGCGGCGGATCCCTCTCACCGGCCGCGAAGATCCCCGTGAGAAGCTCCGTGCGGCGAAGTATGCTGTTGCGGTATGAGCAACACCGCGACCGTGCAATCAGTAGATCGGGCCATCGCCATCCTGGAAATCCTCGCCCGTGAGGGTTCGACCCGAGTGACGGACCTCGCGACGGAGCTCGACGTGCACAAGTCCACGGCGTTCCGGTTACTCGCCGCTCTCGAGCAGGGCGGACTGGTGGAGCAGAGCAGCGACCGCGGCCGCTACCAGCTCGGATTCGGCGTGGTGCGGCTGGCCGGCGCCGCCACGGCCCAGCTCGACCTGTCGCGTGAGGGCAGAGACGTGTGCCTGCGCCTGGCCGAGGAGATCGGCGAGACCGTCAACATCGCGGTCCCACAGGACGGCGACGCGGTCAACCTCACCCAGATCCGCGGCCCCGCCGCGATCAGCGGGCACAACTGGGTCGGGAAGAGCACCCCCGCGCACGCCAGTTCCAGCGGCAAGGTGCTGCTGGCCTTCGGCGCCCTGCGCATGCCCGACGAGCTCGACCACTACACCCCCAGGACGATCACCTCCAAGGAGGAGCTGGAGCTCGACGCCATCAGGGAGCGCGGCTGGGCCGCGGCCGTGGAGGAGCTCGAGGTCGGGCTCAACGCGGTCGCCGCGCCGATCAGAGGCAACGACGGCTCCGTCGTGGCCGCCGTCAGCGTCTCCGCACCCTCCTACCGGCTGACGCCGGCCCGGCTGCCCGAGGTGGGCGAGCTGCTGGTCGAGGGCGCGCGGGAGATAAGCCAGCGCATGGGCTATTACCGTTAAGGCATGTGCAGAAGCATCAAGACCCTCCGTCCCCCGTACACCGAGAGCGTGACCGAAGAGGACGTACGCGCGGCGGCGCTGCAGTACGTCAGGAAGATCTCCGGCTTCCGGGCACCCGCCGCGCACAACGCGGAGGCGTTCGACCGGGCCGTCGAGACCATCACCCGGGCGTCCGAGGAGCTGCTGGGGGCGTTGCAGGTTCGCGGGAGCCGCTGACCGGCCCGGCTACGACGAGGTGCGGGCCACGGGCCGGCCGCCCGAGCAGGTGATCGTGAGCTCGATCTCCTCGCCCTCTTCAGGCTCGAACTCGACCTTGGTCACCCGCGCGGGCCCCGGCTCGACGCCGTCCGCCGCATAACCCTGGGCGGGGCTCCACGAGCGCAGCGTCACCCGGTCGCCGTCGCACGAGGCGATCACGGTCCCGCCCGGGCTGCGGATCAGCTTCTCCTGCCGGGGCCTGGCGGGCGAGCCGGTCGGCGTCGCGACCGCGCGCGCGGTCGCCGTGGCCAGGGCCGCGCGCACCTCCGGCCCGGTGAGCACGTGGCTGGAGGCGCCGGTGAGGCCGTTGCCGAGCAGGCCGAGCACCGCCACGCCCGCGCCGGTCGCGGCGACGGCGGTGGCGGCCCAGGCCAGGACGAGTCTCTTCATCGGCTCCCAGCCTCCCCCCTCTACGGCTAAGACCAGGTTAAGGCGACCCTAAGGCGGCCCAAGGCATCGCCATCGAGCGTCTACGTTCATGTACATGGCTGACATCCTGCTCATCGAGGACGACGTGGCGATCCGCACGGCGCTCAGCCGCGGGTTGCGCGAGCTCGGCCACGCCGTCTCCTCCTCGCCGACGGCGCTGGACGGGCTGCGGCTGGCCGTACAGGACCGTCCCGACCTGATCGTCCTCGACCTGGGGCTGCCCGATCTCGACGGGGTGGAGCTGCTGCGCATGTTGCGGGCGGTCAGCCGGGTGCCGGTCATCGTCGCGACGGCCCGCGACGGTGACGCGGAGATGGTGCCGGTGCTGGACGCGGGCGCCGACGACTACGTGGTCAAGCCGTACAGCGCGGCGCAGCTCGACGCCCGGGTCAGGGCCGTGCTGCGGCGATCGGGCGGCGACTCCGCGCCGGAGCCGCTGGCGGTGGGAGCCCTGCGGGTGGATCCCCGGGCGCGGACGGCCACGCTGGACGGGGCGGCGCTCGACCTGACGCCGCGCGAGTTCGACGTCCTGCACTATCTCGCCGCGCGGCCGGGCGAGGTGGTCACCAAGCGGGAACTGCTGACGGAGGTGTGGCAACTCCCCTACGGCGGGGCCGACAAGACGGTGGACGTGCACCTGTCGTGGCTGCGCAGGAAGCTCGGCGAGACGGCGTCCGAGCCCTGCTACCTGCACACGGTCCGCGGCGTCGGCGTCAAGCTGGTCGAGCCGTCATGAGGCGGTGGCTCGCGCTGCTGGTCGCCGCGACCACGTCTCTCGTGCTGATCGCGCTGCTGGTGCCGATGGCGTTGCTGATCCGCGCCGTGGCCGAGAACGGCGCCATGAGCAGGGCCACCGCCGCGGCCGAGTTCGTGGCGGTGGCCGTGGGCACGCCCGACCTGACGCTGGCCGTGCAGCAGGCGGGGCGTCCCGTGACCGTGTTCCTGCCCGGCGGCGGCACGGTGGGCGGGCCCGCTCCCCGCTCCGACGCCGTACGCCTGGCCTCGACCGGACGCAGCGTCACCGCCGCGGCCCCCGGGGGCAGGGAGGTGCTGGTCTCGGCGCAGACGCTGGAGGGCACGGCCGTGATCAGGGTGTTCGTGCCGGACGCCGAGCTGGCCAAGGGGGTGCGGGAGGCGTGGCTGGCGCTGCTCGTGCTCGGGCTCGCCCTGGTCGTGCTGGGCATCGTGCTGGCCGACCGGCTGGCGCTGGCCGTGACGCGGCCCGTGGACGGGCTCGCCGGGGTCTCGCACCGGCTGGCCGGCGGCGACCTGTCCGCCAGGGCCGAACTCGGCGGTCCCCCCGAGGTGCGCTCCGTGGCGCTGGCGCTCAACCATCTCGCGAGGCGGATCGACGACCTGCTCGCGGCGGAGCGGGAGTCGGTGGCGGACCTCTCGCACCGGCTGCGTACCCCTCTGACAGGCCTCAGGCTGGACGCGGAGTCGCTGCGTGACCCGGAGGAGAGGGCGCGCGTGCAGAGCCGGGTCGACGCGCTCCAGCGCGCGGTGAGCGCGGTCATCACGGACGCGCGGCGGCGCTCGGCGGGCCGGGACGCGTGCGACGCGGCGGCGGTGGTGCGGGAGCGGGTGCGGTTCTGGTCGGTGCTGGCCGAGGACCAGGGACGGGACGTGTCGCTCTCGCTGCCCGACGCCCCGCTGCCGGTGGCGGTCGGCGCCGAGGAGCTCGCCGCCTGCGTGGACGCGCTGCTCGGCAACGTCTTCGCGCACACCCCCGAAGGGGTTCCCATGGCGGTGCGCCTCGGGCCGCGCGACTCCGGGGCCCTGCTGGTGGTCGAGGACTCCGGCCCCGGCTTCGACCCGGCGCTGCTGGAGCGCGGCACCAGCGGGGGCGGCTCGACCGGGCTCGGCCTCGACATCGCCCGCCGCACCGCCGAGTCGTCGGGCGGCGGCCTGACCGTCTCCACGGCCGCCGCGGGCGGCGCGCGCGTGGAGGTCGTCCTGGCCTCCGCCTGACCGTCGCGCACGGGAGACCCTTGCCGCCGGCTCGGCTCCAGCCCGGTCTTAACCACGGCTTAGCGCGCGATTAGCGGCGATCGCGGTTGCGTGGAGTCATGCGAATCACGAAGAAGTTCATCGTTGCCGGCGCCGGGGTCGTCACGCTCGTCGCGGGCGGTGGCGCGGCTCTCGCCGCCACCACCGCCGCCGCGCCCGCCCCGAAGGTCACGGCGGAGCAGGCCATCGAGATCGCGCACAAGCAGGTGGCGGGCACCTGGGTCAGCGAGCTCGACTTCGACTCCCAGGGCACGCGGGCGGACGTGTGGGAGATCGAGCTGACGAAGGGATCACAGCGGCACGAGCTGAAGATCGACGCCGCCACGGGCAAGGTCACCAAGAACGAGACGGAGCAGGCGGACGAGGACGACGACGACAACGACGACTGATCCGCATTCCGTGAGGAAACGCCGGGCCACTGTGGCCCGGCGTTTCATGGTTGTGGGCGGAGTCCTGCGATGAGGAGGGCGACCATCCGCCGCGCGTCGTAGCGGGGATCGTTGTCGGCGCCGATGCAGAGGTTGCCGACGCCGCGCATGAGCTCGAGGGCGTTGACGTCCGTACGGATCTCACCGGCGGCGGCCGCCGCGTCGAGCAGGTGGGTGCAGACGGGCACAAGACGGTCCAGAAAGTACGTGTGCAGCGCGTCGAAGCCGGCGTTGTCGGACTGCAGCACGGCGGCGAGCCCGTGTTTGGTGACCAGGAAGTCGACGAACTGGTCGATCCATCGCCTCAGCGCGTCGTAGGGATTCGCGGCGCTCTCCAGCAGGGCGGGACCGGCCTCGGCGCAGGCCTCGACCTGGTGCCGGTAGACGGCGATGATGAGATCGGCCCGGGTCGGGAAGTGGCGGTAGATCGTGGCCACCCCGACTCCGGCCCTGGCCGCGATGTCGCGCACCGGCGCTTCGACGCCCGAGGTCACGAAGACGGCCGCGGCGGCGTCGAGCAGCGTCCTCTCGTTGCGCCGGGCATCGGCCCGCTTGCGAGGTGCCACACGCCCCGCGCCTCCGTCGTTCACCGCGCTGTTTCCCTCCATGCCGGACTTGCAAAACGGAACGTCGATCCCTATCGTAGCTGGAACCAGATTCCGTTTATCCCATGATGCCAGAGCGCCGGCCGGACGGCCAAGCCGCGCACTGCCCCAGCGCCCCCATGAGGGGCGGCTGGCGTGCGTGCATCGGGCCGGCCGCGACCGACGGCTCCAGCACGCACCGAAAACACGTTCCGTTCACTCCTCGGGCGGCCCTCTGTCAGCGCGGCCGCCCGCGAAAGGAGCAGTGCCTCCATGCCGCACACCACCCGGCCCCGCTTCGGGATCATGACCGCCCCCTCACAGGTCGGCTACCACGACGTCCTGCGGGTCTGGCGCGAGGCGGACACCATCCCGGAGATCGAGCACGCATGGTTGTTCGACCACCTCCTGCCCATCTTCGGCGACCCCGACGGGCCGATCCACGAGGGCTGGACCCTGCTGTCCGCCCTCGCCGCGCAGACCCGGCGGCTGCGGCTCGGCGTGATGGTGACCAGCAACCGCATCCGGCCGCCCGCGCTCCTGGCCAAGATCGCCACGACCGTCGACGTCATCTCCGGCGGACGGCTCGACTTCGGCATCGGCGTCGGCTCACGACCCGGCTGGCCCCTGGCCCGGCGCGAGTACGAAGCCCACGGCCTGCCCTTCCACGACACCGCCCACGCCCTGGGCAGCCTCGCGGAAGCGTGCACGGTGATCCGGCGGGTGTGGACCGAGACGGAGCCGTTCGACTTTCACGGCACCTACGTCCAGGTCACCGGAGCGTACGGCAACCCCAAACCCGTCCAGCGCCCCCACCCGCCGATCCTCATCGGCGGCCGCTCCTCCGCGACGCTGCGGGTGGTCGCCCAGCACGCCGACCTGTGGAACATCCCCGGCGGCGACATCGCCGACGTCGTCAGCCGCAGCGCGCTGCTCGACCGCTACTGCACGGAGATCGGCCGCGACCCCGCCACCATCGCCCGCTCCATCCACCTGCCCGTCTCCTACGACCAGCCCGACATCACCCGCGACGCGATCGGCGAAGCACTCGACGCCGGCTTCACCCACATCGTCCTCGGGCTGCCGGCGCCCTACCCCGACAACGTCGCGCGGTGGGTCACCGACGAGCTCGTCACCAAGAATCGCTAGAGAGTGTTCGTTCTCATGACGGAAACAGACCTCGCAGCCGGCTCCCCCACTCCGGTCGTCTCGGTGCAGCCGGTCGTCCTGCCCGCCCCGGGCCGCGGCGAGGACCTCCAGATCCACGTGTCCGCCCCGGTGACCGGCACCGGCCTGCCTGTCATCGTGTTCTCGCACGGCTTCGGCCAGTCGATGCACGGCTACGCCCCGCTGGCGGACCACTGGGCCGCTCACGGGTTCGTGGTCCTGCGGCCCACCCACCTCGACTCCCGGACGCTCGGCCTCCCGCCCGAAGACCCCCGTACACCGCAGATCTGGCGCATCCGCATCGAGGACCTCAAGCGCGCCCTCGACGGGCTCGACCTCCTGGAAGCCGCCGTACCGGGACTCGGCGGGCGCCTCGACCGCGACCGCGTCGCCGTGTCGGGCCACTCCTGGGGAGCGCAGAGCGCGAGCACGCTGCTCGGCGCGCGCGTCCTCGGGTTCGACGGCGTTCCCGGGGCGGACATGTCCGACCCGCGCGTCAAGGCCGGCGTCCTGCTCGCCCTTACGGGCCTCGGCGACGACCTGACCCCGTTCGCGGCCGAGCACTTCCCCTTCATGAGGCCGTACTTCGGCGACATGACCACGCCCTCGCTCATCGTCGCGGGAGACAAGGACCAGTCCGCGCTGTCCACCCGCGGCCCCGACTGGTTCACCGACCCCTACATCCACAGTCCCGGGAGCAAGAGCCTGCTCACGCTGTCCGGGGCCGAGCATTCGCTCGGGGGCGTCGCCGGGTACGAGTCCGCCGAGACGACCGACGAGCACCCCGCCCGCGTCGCCCTGATCCAGCGGCTCACCACCGCCTACCTGCGCAGCGTCCTCTGCTCCGAGGACGCCGGCTGGAACACGGCGCTGGAGGAGGACCTCGGCGCGCTGGGGACCCTGCGCAGCAAGTAGGCCGGCCTCGCCAGGCCAGAAACGCTGCGCCGTCTCCCTCACACGAAGGCGACGGATGGCTCTTCGTGGTGCTGTTGAAGCGCACCCAACCCGACGGGTGTGTCGCAGGCGTGGGGCTCACTTCGATGTAGCGAGGTAACGATCACTCCGCTGATCTGGGGTTTTTGCGGTGGTTGGCAGTGAAGCGCGCTTTCTTCTGACGATTGCCACACGTGTTCATGTCACACCATTTGCGGGTGCGACTTTGGCTGGTGTCGAAGAAGGCGGCTCGGCAGGTCGGTGACGCGCACAAGGCCAATCTTCCGTCTCGTTCGCCGGCGATGATGCTGATCGCGTCGGCGGCGATCACGCTGAGGGCGTCTTCCACGCAGGAAGCCGAGCCGAGCCGCCATCGCCGCTTGCCCTCGGGCGTCAGGACGGCCGCGGCCCGACCCTGAACGCTGCAGTCATTGATGACCTGGACAGCAGGCGCAGGGAGAGCGCCCTGGATCGCGGCCGCTGTCGCGGCGGCGTGAATCGACTCCCTCAGCTCCCGGGCGAGGTCGAGCTGGGCGGTGGTGCAGGAGTCCACGGCGAGGCCGTTCGCTGCCAGCCAGTCGACGAGTCGGTGCGGCGTGGGAATGCGCTCCACGGCGTTGCCATGACGCTCCGACAGAGTCCCCGTGAAGCTGGTCGCCAGCACGTTGCCGAGGCGGAAGTCCGGGAACCCAGCGCGCATGGAACCACCTTAGCAGGTTGCGCGCCGACAGAAGGGCATGGTAGAACCGCCTTAGCCGGTTCGCACCAGCTCGCAGCCGGTTCCGCGATGGCCAGGAGGCCTCATGCCCCGCCCGACCAGCGACGTGCAAACATTTGAAGCCCACGCGACTGACGCTGACCTCGACGATCTGCGCGCGCGACTGGCCGCGGCGCGGCTACCGGAAGCTGAGACGCTCCATCGCGACGCGCCCGGCCCTCGCCGATGGGAACAGGGCGTTCCTCTCGCCGACCTCGTCGAGGTCGTGAACTACTGGCGCACCGGGTACGACTGGCGGTCGTTCGAAGAGCGCCTGAACCGTATCGGCCAGTTCCGCACGACCATTGACGATCTGGGAATCCACTTCCTGCACCGCCGATCCGCGCGCGCAGACGCCACTCCTCTGATCTTGACGCACGGCTGGCCGGGCAGCATCGCCGAGTTCATTGATGTCGTGGACGAACTTGCAGATCCGAAAGATGCGGACGCGCCGGCGTTCCACGTCGTGGTTCCATCGCTACCAGGCTTCGGTTACAGCGACAAGCCGGCCACCACCGGGTGGGGAACCGAAAAGATCGCGGCTGCATGGGTGGAACTGATGGAAAGGCTCGGCTACGACACTTTCGTCGCCCACGGCGGCGACTGGGGAGGCAATATCACCACGGTTCTCGGCGGCAGGTTCCCGGCGCACGTTCTCGGCATCCACACAACGTTCGCGGAGGCGCCCCCCGGGTTGACAACGGACGGGCTGACGGCGGTCGAGCGCAAGTGGACCGAGGAAACCCGCGATTTCTGGCGCCACCACGCGGCGTACGCGAAGCAGCAGGCGACCCGACCGCAGACCATCGGCTACTCGCTCGTCGACTCACCGGTCGGGCTTCTTGCCTGGATCCTTGACAAGTTCGCCGAGTGGACGGATACCGAAGACAGCCCGTTCGAGACGATTTCCCGAGACAGCGTTCTTGACGACGTCACCCTGTATTGGCTGACGCGGACCGGCGCATCGTCGGCCCGCATTTACTACGAGAGCCACAACTCGCTCGATCCCGAACTTCGGGTCGACGTCCCGTCAGCAATCAGTATGTATCCCCGCGACATCGAGAAGTGTCCGCGCCCCTGGGCGCAGGAGCGGTACCGACAGATCGTCCGATGGAGGTCGCCCGAAACCGGGGGACATTTCCCGTCGCTGGAGGTTCCCGAATATTTCGTCAAAGACCTGCAAGAAGGCCTCGCGGCAGTGCTGGCCGCTCATCGGTGAACGCGGCCCGGCGATCCGGAATCTCGCCAATGGCCTTCCTGCATCGCCTGGTCAACGGCGGCGGCCACCTTGACCGCGAATACGCCGCCGGCACCAAACGCCTCGACGTACTGATCCGCTGGCCCTACCCGGGTCCGGACGGCGAACGACGGATGCAACGGGAGGCCATGGAGCTGAAGGTGTGGCGCGCCGGCAAGGACGACCCGCTGCCCGACGGCCTCGCCCAACTCGACGGGTAACTCGACCGGCTCGCGGCCGTACGCCGGCACGATGCCAGGGTGAGCGCACGGGCCCCCGCGCACTTTCGCGGCGGGCCCACCGATACGGGCGGGACTCCGACCGAGCGGGCCCACGATCGTCACGAACGGCTGAGGGCTTGTTCGAGCAGGTTCTGAAGAGCGCGCTGCTGCTGCGTGGTGAGGCCGGCCAGTGGTGAGTCCTGGACGAGGAGTTCGAGGAGCCGTTCACGGAGGGCGTTGCCCTCCGGGGTGAGGACGAGTTGCTTGGCGCGACGGTCGGTGGAGTGCGCGCGGCGCTCGATCAAGCCCTGCTTTTCGAGCTTGTCGACGATGAAGGTGGCGTTGGAGGGCTCGCAGCTCATGCGTCCGGCAAGCTCTCGCATGGTCATTGGTCCGGTCATCTCCCGCAGCGCGGTCGCCTGGGCCGAGGTGAGGCCCAAGGTGACCGCGCGTTCGCGTACGTGAACGGCTATCTGCTGGGCCAGTCCGTTCACCAGGCCGCACAGCTCCCGCTCGGCGATGGCCTGCGGTTCTGGAGACGTGGTCATGCACCCATCCTATCAAGTCCATCAAGCCAACATATTTGAAGCTTGACCGTTTCAAGCCAGTATAGTTAAAGCTTGACCGTTTCAAGCGTGATTCTTATGGTGGTCTGGTCGCCGACGACGCGGCGACGACCCGACCCCGAAGAAGAGACGTGACCATGGCGAACTCTGCGGTTGACCAGGACGATCGGCTGCGGCGGCCAGCGGGGATCCACTCGCTACGACTGGGCGGCACGAGGGTGTCCTTCGTGCCGGACGGAGCCATCCAGGGGAGGCCACGCAGATGGCTGCCGGACACCACCGATGAGACCTGGGCCGCCCACCCGCAGTACCTGGATGCCTCCGGCCATCTTGTGGCGAGTATCGGTGGTCTCCTGGTGGAGAACGGCGACCGCGCGCTGCTGATCGATGCGGGGTGGGGTCCGGTGTCGCTGCCGGCCGAGCCGGAAAGTCCGAACGGCGCCGTTCACGGTGGCGCGCTGCTGGACAGTCTGGCCGAACTCGGCCGCAGGCCGGAAGAGATCGAGGCGGTGGCCTTCACCCACCTGCACATCGATCACGTCGGCTGGGCCTGGCATCCCGCCCCGGGTGGCGACCAGCCCGTGTTCACCCAGGCCACGTACGTGGTTGCCGAACCAGAATGGGCCCAACGCGACCTGTTCGCGCAGGGCATCACCGCCGAGGAGGCCACCGCACTGGCGCCGCGCGTGCGCACGGTGACCGACGGGCAGGAGGTCTTCCCTGGCGTGCGGGTCCAGTTCACCGGTGGTCACACGGCCGGGCACACGCAGTACGTCATCACCGGGGGCGGAACCCGGCTGATCGCCTTCGGCGATGCCCTGCATTCACCGATCCAGGTGGACCACCCCGAATGGTCCTGCCTCTACGACCATGACCGCGCCCAGTCCGCCGAACATCGTCATCATCTCGTTGCCGAGTTGGAAGAGCCTGACACGATCGGCTTCGGCATCCACTTCGCCGATGCGGTCTTCGGGCAGGTCCGCCGGGACGGCGCCGGCCCCGCCTGGCGCCCCCTGGACGTCTGACGCCGGTCACCCGTGGTTCAGCGGGTCATCCTCATCACGATCGGCCGGTGGTCGGAGGCCGTGGTGGAGAGCAGGGAGCCGCTCGTCGTGGTGACGCCTCTGGTGTGGATGTAGTCGAGTGCGCGCGTTGCCGAGCGTCGGCCCGTTGGCGTACTTGGCGCCTGTGTCGACCCACCCAGCGCTCCCGAACCGCTTCGAGAGCGCGTCCGCGGGCTTGGCGTTGAAGTCGCCGGTGAGGATGATCCCGACCTGGAGCCGAAGGAGGAGCGCACCTTGCCGGCCTGGGCCTCGCGGCGCGCCACCGACGGCGGTGTCAGGCCGGGCGACAGGTGGGTGGTTCGTGAACTTGGACAGGATCGTGTTGCCTGCCTTGCCGGACTGCGGTTTGTCGCACCTGCCGGGGTTGTCGCCGGCGTCGAAGTGGACGTTCCTGTTGATGTGCCAGCCGAGCGCGTCGGCGAGTTGCCGCACCTGGTCGGCGCCGGGTTTGCGATGGATCTCCTGAAGGGTGACGATGTTGGCGCCGCTCTTGCGGATCACGCGCTTTCGGATCTTACGCACACCATGACTGTGCGTACAGGGTCAGCAGCCGTCGAGGATGGTCTCCATGGCCTGCTTCTCCGCCTTGGTCACCCAGGCGTCGTACTTGGCCTTCACGTCGATCTGCCGGCTGACGTAGGCGCACCGGTACGCCTTGCGCGGCGGCAGCCAGGTGGCCGCGTCGGAGTCGCTCTTCTGCCCGTTCAGCGGCCCGTCGACGGCCAGGAGGTTGAGCGGGTCGTTGGCGAACTCCTTGCGCTTGGTCTCCGACCACTGCTGCGCGCCCTTCTGCCAGGCGTCCGACAGCGGCACCAGGTGATCGATCTGGACCTTGGAGCTGGTGTCCTGGCCGCGCTCGAACTCGATGGTCTTGCCGCTGAAGGGGTCGTTGAGCGTGCCCGTCAGGACGACGCAGTCGTGGGTGCCGGGCTTGAAGGTCTCGCCCTCCAGGTCGCGTTTGAGGATGTCGTTACGGGTGTCGCAGCCATTGTGGTCGACGTCGGACCAGGCGGGGCCGAACTCGTCGCGGTCGAAGCCGGTCTTCGGGGCGCGGCCCTTGACGTCGAGCCCCGCCAGCTTGTCGCGTGCCTCCGACACCGAGGCGGAGTCCGGCTGCTCCACGTTCCCGCCCGCCGACTGCACGGTCAGGCCACCGCAGCCGGCCAGCATCCCCGACATGGCCACACCGGCCACGAATCCCCGAACCCGCACCGCACACCCCCGGACCTTGTTTTCGTCAAGTCTAGGGATAGAAATGCCCATCAACGGGTCTTACAACGCCTCCAAGGCATCGATCAGCCACTCTGCCAGGTATCTAGCGAAAGATGATCTCACGTAGATCCGGTACGTTTCTGGCGATACCCGCTCAAGTATCACCGAGGTCTTGGCCAGCAGGGTTTGGGCGTGCCCGGGGAAGACCGACGGGTCCAGATCGATCGGGCAGCCGGTGATGAGCACGTCGTGGGCGGCGGGACCGGCGAGCTCCAGGACCGTACGCTGGCCCGACACGTCCACCCAGCCGGGGCGTGGCGGGACGTCCCCGGTCACCAGCCACCAGTCAGGGCCCAGCCGCAGGCCCGCGCCCGGATCCGTGCCGCGCACCTCCCACATGGGCTCGAACGGCACCTCGCGCAGGTGCGCACGAGGGGTGCTCGCGGCCTCGAAGCGGGCGGCGAAGGCGGCGGCCGGGCTCTCCGACCGGCACTCCCCAGCGTACGGGGCAGGGCTCTCCACCAGGGGGTCGCCGTCGCGGCGGGTGTTGTCGGGGTCGTAGAAGACGGGCTCCACGACGGTCACCGGGTGCGCCACGTTCCCTGACACCGCCGTGAGCCGGTCGCCCGGGGACACGTTCCTGGCCATGGCCAGGCTGAACGTGCGGCCGAGCGCGGCGCTGTGATAGCTGGAGGTGACGTGGCCGAGCATCGGCGCCACGCCCGCGGCGGTCAGCTGGGCGCCCTCCTCCACGAGCGCCGCCGGATCGTCGGCGAGCAGGCCGACCAGGCGTTTGCGGTCCTGGCGCGCGGTGTCCGGCCGGGCGTGGGAGCGCTTGCCGACGAAGTCCGGCTTGCGCGCCGAGACGATCCACCCCATGCCGAGGTCCTGCGGGGTCACGGTCCCGTCGGTCTCCTGGCCGACGATCGCGAACCCCTTCTCCGCCCGCAGCACGTGCATGGTCTCCGTCCCGTACGGCACCGCGCCGAGCTCCAGCACCGCCTCCCACAGCGCCCTGCCGTACCGCCACGGCACGTTGACCTCGTAGGCCAGCTCGCCGGAGAAGCTGATCCTGAACACCCGGCCCGGCACGCCCAGCACGGGCACGCTCGCGTACCGCATGAACGCCAGCTCCACCGCCTCGGGCGCGACGGCCGCGATGACCTGGCGGGCGCGGGGGCCCGCGACGGCGACCGTCGCCCAGTGGTCGGTGACCGAGGTGAACGACACGTCCAGGTCCGGCCACTCCGTCTGCCGCCACTCCTCCAGCCAGTCGAACACCGCGGCGGCGTTGCCCGTGGTCGTGGTCGTCAGGTAGTGGTCGTCGGCGAGCCTGGTCGTGGTGCCGTCGTCGAACACCATCCCGTCGGCCCCGCACATCACCCCGTAGCGGCAGGCGCCGACGGCGAGCGTGGAGTACATGTTCGTGTAGACGCGGTCGAGGAACTCGCCCGCGTCCGCGCCCCTGATGTCGATCTTGCCCAGGGTGGAGGCGTCCATGGCGGCGACGGCGGTGCGGGCCGCGTGGCATTCGCGCCGCACGGCGGCCTCCATGTCCTCGCCGTCCCGGGGGAAGTACCACGGGCGTTTCCACTGGCCGACGTCCTCGAACACGGCTCCGCGCGCGACATGCGCGTCATGCAGGGCGGTGGTCCTGACGGGGTCGGACAGCGCGCCGCGGTCGCGTCCCGCGAGGGTGGCGAAGGACACGGGTGTGTACGGCGGCCGGAACGTGGTCGTACCGACCTGGCCGGGCGCGGCGCCGAGCAGCGCGGACATGACGCCCACCACGACCGCGCCCGAGGTCTTGCCCTGGTCGGCGCCGGTGCCCGCGGTGGTGTAGCGCTTGACGTGCTCCACCGACCGCATCCCGGTGCCCGTGGCCCTGGCCAGGTCGGCCACGGTGACGTCCCGGTGCAGGTCCGCGAAGGCGGGCTCGCTGCCCGGGGTTCTCTCGACGAGCCAGAGGGCCGCCGGTCGCCGCAGGGGCCGCTCGCCGCACTCCGGCACCCTGAGCCCGGGCACGGTGCGCCCGGCGGCCTCCGCTCCCGCGGCGTAGCCGTCGGCGATGGCCTCGCGCGTGCCGTACAGGCCTCTGCAAGCCCCGGCCGGCCGCTCGGCCTGCGCCGACGTGCCGGGGACGAAGGCGGCGAGCTCCTCGTCGAACCTGGTCCGGCCGCCCGACTGGCTGAACAGGTGCACGGCCGGGTTCCAGCCCCCGGCGACGGCCAGCAGGTCGGCGTCGAAGTGCCGGGCGCCTGCCCGGACGCCGGTGAGCACGCCCTCCGCGTCCGCGGTCGTGCCCGTCACCACCTGCCCGGCGAGCACCTCCACGTCCGCCGGCAGCCCGGAAGGGCGCGGGTCCACGACGGCGAGCACGTCGACCCCGGCGGCCGTGAGGTCCTCGGCCGCCTCGTAGCCGGAGTCGGCGCAGGCGAACACCACCGCCCGCCGTCCGGCGCGCACGCCGTAGCGGTTGGCGTAGGCGCGGGCGGAGGCGGCCAGCATCACGCCGGGCCGGTCGTTGCCGGGGAAGGCGACCGAGCGCTCGTGCGCACCCGTGGCCAGCACCACGCGGCGCGCCCTGATGTGCCACAGCCGCTCGCCGCGAGCCCGCCGCTCCACGGCGAGCACGTAGTTGTGGTCGTAGTAGCCGGCGGCCGTCGTCCTGGTGAGCACCCTGGCGGGCAGGTCGAGGCCGGCCACCCAGTCGAGCGCGGGGGCGCCGTCCAGCAGCAGGCGGCTGTTCAGCAGGTCGCCGCCGAGCCGCGGCTGGTCGTCCACGAGGATCACCCGCGCCCCCGACCGCCCCGCCGCGAGGGTCGCGGCCAGCCCGGCCGGCCCGCCGCCCACCACCAGCACGTCACAGTGCAGGTACCCCTTGTCGCAGCGGCGCTCGTCCACCGCGTCGAGATCGACCCGCCCCTTGCCGCGCAGGCTCCGCGCCTCCAGCCCGTCGTGGAGCTCCACGGTGGTGGCCGCCAGTATCGGGTCGGCGCCCACGCGGACCAGCGCGTTCGGCTCCTCGGGACCCGCGGCGAAGATCCCGCGCGGGCGGCCCAGATCGACGCTGCGGCCGACCACCCGCACCCCGTTGCGCAGCAGCGCCGCGGCCAGCGTGTCACCCGGCTCGCCCGTCATCGGGCGGCCGTCGAACGTGAACCTCATCGTGGCTTCCTGATCTCGTGGGTGACCGTGTGGCGCTCGACCGTGAACCAGGTCCGGCAGCCGTGCACGTGGAACCAGCGTTCGTGGAACCAGCCCTTGGGGTTGTCGCGCATGAACACGTACTCGGCCCACCGTTCGTCCGTCATGTCGCCGGTGGGGCAGGCGATGCCGGCCTGACCGCCGTAGTGGAACTCGTTCTCGTCGCGGGGCCCGCAGCTGGGGCAGTCGATCAGCAGCATCAGTGCGCCACCGCCGCCGCGCCGTGCTCGTCGATGAGCGCCCCCGTGGTGAACCTGTCCAGCGCGAACGGCTCCGCCAGCGGATGCGGCCGCTCGTGGGCCAGGGTGTGGGCGTACACCCAGCCGGAGCCCGGGGTCGCCTTGAAGCCGCCGGTGCCCCAGCCCGCGTTGATGTAGAGCCCGTCGACGGGGGTCGGCCCGATGATGGGCGAGGCGTCAGGGGAGACGTCGACGATCCCGGCCCAGGTGCGCAGCACGCGCGCCCTGCTGAAGATCGGGAACAGCTCCAGGGCCGCCGCCATCTGCGCCTCGATGACGTGCACGCCGCCGCGCTGCCCGTAGGAGTTGTACGCGTCGATGCCCGCCCCCATGACCAGCTCGCCCTTGTGCGCCTGGCTGACGTACACGTGGACGGCGTTCGACATGACCACGCAGTCGAGTACCGGCTCCAGCAGCTCCGACACCAGCGCCTGGAGCGGGTGCGACTGCAGCGGCAGGCGGATCCCGGCCCGCTCGGCGAGCACGGAGGTGTGCCCGGCCGCCGCCAGCGCGACCTTCCCCGCCGCGATGCGCCCGCGCGAGGTCTCGACGGCCGTGACCCGCCCGCCGGTGATCTCGAAGCCGGTGACCTCGCAGCCCTGGATGAGGTCGACGCCGTACGCGTCGGCCTGGCGGGCCAGCGCCCAGGCCACGTGGTCGTGCTTGGCGATGCCGCCGCGCCGCTGCAGGGTGGCGCCCATGACGGGGTAGCGGGCCCGGTCGCTGACGTTGATGATCGGGCAGAACTTCTTGACCTCGTCGGCGTCGAGCCATTCGGCGTCCACGCCGTTGAGCCGGTTGGCGTTCACCCGGCGCCGGCCCTCGCGCACGTCGCCCAGGTTGTGCGCCA
This sequence comes from Nonomuraea deserti, assembly GCF_004348685.1. Classification (GTDB taxonomy): domain Bacteria; phylum Actinomycetota; class Actinomycetes; order Streptosporangiales; family Streptosporangiaceae; genus Nonomuraea; species Nonomuraea deserti. Next base: position 37,372 of record NZ_SMKO01000053.1, read on the forward strand.
GGTTGAGCACGCCCCGCTGGCTGAACTGCAGGTCGTAGTCCAGCTCGTCGCTCAACCCCTCCCACAGCTTGAGCGAGTGCTCGTAGATCGCGGCGCTCTCGTCCCACAGGTAGTTGGAGCGGATGATCGTGGTGTTGCGGGCCATGTTGCCGCCGGCCAGCCAGCCGCGTTCCAGGACGGCGACGTTGGTCAGGCCGTGGTTCTTCGCCAGGTAGTAGGCGGTGGCCAGGCCGTGACCGCCGCCTCCCACGATGACGACGTCGTAGGCGGGCTTCGGGTCCGGATTGCGCCACAGGAAGTCGGGGTGGGTCAACGTCTGATCTTCTCCATCCCGGGGTCGAACAGGGGTTCCTTCGCGACCTCCGCGGGAACGCGGCGGCCGAAGTAGGAAATATCCACGTGCGTCCCTGGTTCGGTGAGCTCGGCGGGCAGCCAGGCGTACGCGATGGGCCGCTGGATGGTGTGCCCGTACGCCGCGCTCGTGACGTACCCGACCGTGCGGCCCGCATGCCGCACGGGCTCCTTGCCCATGACCACCTCCGTGCTGAGCAGCGGCACCAGCCTGCGCGTGACGTCGGTCGTCAGCGCGTCGCGGCCGACGAAGTCCTTGTCCGTCCTGACGGCGAAGGCCAGCCCCGCCTCGTACGGGTTGTGCTCGGTGGTCATGTCGACGCCCCAGAGCCGGTAGCCCTTCTCCAGCCGCAGGCTGTTGAACGCGGCCCGCCCGCCGGCGGTCGTCACCCCGGGCGACCAGAGCGTGTCCCACAGCTTGAGCCCCATGTCCGCGGTGGTGTAGAGCTCCCAGCCCAGCTCGCCCACGTAGGAGACGCGCATCGCGAGCACCGGCACCTGACCGACATATCCGGACCTGCAGCTGAAGTAGCGGAAGTTCTCGTGCGACAGGTCCATGTCGGTGAGCCCCTGCACCAGCTCCCTGGCCTGCGGGCCCCACACGCCCACGCAGCACGTGCCGGGTGTCAGGTCGCGCACCCGCACCCCGCCGGGCGCGTGCCGCGTCAGCCACTCGAGGTCGAGGTTGCCGTTCGCGCCGACCTGGAAGGTCTCCTCGTCCAGCCGCGCCACCGTGAGGTCGGACCTGATGCCGCCTTTGACGTCCAGCAGCAGGGTGTAGGTGACCGAACCGGGCTTCTTGTCCACGTTGTTCGTGGTCAAGCGCTGCAGGAACGCCGCCGCCCCCGGCCCGCTGACCTCGACGCGCTTGAGCGGCGTCATGTCATAGAGCGCCACCCGCTCCCTGGTCGCGTACGACTCCGCGGCGGCGATCGGCGACCAGTAGCGGCTCGCCCACTCGTCCCGCTGCGCCGCCCCCAGGAACGGCTCGACCGCCATGCCCTGCGCCTCCTCCGGCACGTCGGCGTGCTCGCCCCTGCGGCGGCGTACGAGGTCCTCCAGCAGCGGCACGTTGGCCTCGAACCAGTGCGGCCGCTCCCACCCCGCCGCCTCCAGGAAGAACCCGCCCAGCTCCCGCTGCCGCGGGTAGAACGGGCTGGTGCGCAGCGGCCGCGGCGACTCCATCGGCTGCAGCGGGTGGATGACGTCGTAGACCTCGACGAAGTTCTGCTTGCCCCGCTCCTCCACGAACGCCGGCGACAGCTGCGCCTGCTCGAACCTGCCCAGCTCGCACTCGTGGAGGTCGACCGACGAGCGCCCGCCGACGAGCACCTCGGCCACCGCCCGCGCCACCCCGGCCGAGTGGGTCACCCAGACGGCCTCGGCCAGCCAGAACCCGCCGAGGTGAGGCGCCTCGCCGATCAGCGGGAACCCGTCGGGCGTGAAGGAGAAGACGCCGTTGATGCCCTCCTCGTACTTCGACTCGGCCAGCGCGGGCAGCAGCTCGACCGCGTCGCGCCAGGCGGGGTCGAAGTCCTCCTCGGTGAACGCCTGCACCGACGGCATCGTGGTCGACCGGGTGCCGATCTCCTCCTGGGTGACCGGCATGGGCCTGTGGGCGTAGGAGCCGATGCCGATGCGGTCACCGTGCTGCCGGAAGTAGAGGTCGCGGTCCTGGTGGCGGAGGATGGGGCCCTCCGGCTGGGGCGCGAGAGGGCCCGACCTGGCGTACTGGTGGGCCAGCGGCAGCAGCGGCACGGTCAGCCCGGCCATCGCGCCGATCGAGGGGCCCCAGAAGCCCGCCGCGCACACCACCACGTCGGCGGGGATCGTCCGGTGCCCGTCCGAGGTCACGACCGAGACACCGCTCACCCGGCCGCCCCGCTGCTCGACGCCCACCACCGTGTGGCCGGGCAGGAACGTGGCCCCGCGCTCCGTGGCCCGCTCCGCCTGCGCCTGCCCGCAGGCGACCGCCCCCGCCAGGCCGTCGCCGGGCACGTGGAAACCGCCGAGCACCCTGTCCTTGTCCAGCAGCGGCCACAGCTCCGCGCACCGCCCGGCGTCGACCAGTTCTCCCTCGACGCCCCACGACTCAGCCCAGCCGTGCTTGCGGTGCAGGTCGGCCCAGCGTTCCGGAGTGGTGGCCACCTCCAGGCCGCCGACCTGGCGGAAGCAGCTCTCCCCCAGCGCGGTGTACTTGCGCACGGTGTAGGAGGCGAACTCCGTCATCGTCCTGGACGGGTTGGTCTGGAAGACCAGGCCGGGCGCGTGGGAGCTGGAGCCGCCGGCGGCGAAGAGCGGGCCCTGGTCGAGCACGGTGACGTCGGTCCACCCCCGCTCGGTGAGCTCGTCGGCGAGAGCGCACCCCACGATGCCCGCCCCTACGATCACCAAACGGGGTCCACTCATGGCGCCTCCGGATTGTTCCCTAATACGCAACACGCACCGCACTACGCAACCGAACATAGAGCCATGCGCACCTCTGGAACAAGAGCGGCTTTCCGGAACACTGTGAACTTGCCTCCCCAACCAGCGCCGAACCGCCCAACGCGGCCCGTGTTGGACCGCTGCCCGCAATCCGCACCGCACCCAGGTGGACCGCTGAACGCGGTCACCTTACGCTTGTGGAGATCTTGGGGGTGAGTGCGACATGGCGCAGCGGCGCTTGCTGGAAGGGCTCGGCGTCACCGTCGCCGAGGAGACGGCCTACCGCGCCCTGCTCAGACACGGCCCCGCCACGTTGAGCCGGCTCGCCGCCGAGACAGGATCGTCCCCCGCCGCCATCCGCCGCATGCTGCCCAGGCTGGAGGACCTCGGGCTGATCTCCCGCGTCGCGGGCCGCCCGCTGCGACTCGTCGCCACTCCCCCGAACGTCGCCATCGACATCCTCGTCGCCCGCCGCCAGGAGGAGATCGCCCACAGCAGGGCCGCCGCCGCGCTGCTGGCCACCGAGGTCGCCGAACGCAGCGGGCCGCAGCCCGAGGAGGTGCTGGAGGTGGTGACCGGGCGCGACGCCGTGGCCCGCCGCTATCTGCAGCTCGAACGTAACGCCACCCGGGAGATGCTCGTGCTCGTGCATCCCCCGTACGCGGTCGACATCAGCGACGACCAGGAGAACCGGCAGCGGGCGGCCCGCCAGGGAGCGCCCACCCGTGGCATCTACAGCCCGCTGGCGTTCGAGCACCCCGGCATGCTCGCCCACACGCGCCGCGCCATCGCCGACGGCGAGCAGGCCAGGCTCGGCCAGGTGCCGGTCAAGCTGGCCGTCGCCGACGCCCGCACCGCCATCCTGCCCCTGGTCTCCGACGACTACAGAGCCGTGGAGAGCGCCCTCGTGGTGCACCCGTCCGCGCTGCTCGACGCTCTGGTGGGGCTGTTCGAGACGTTGTGGCGGGCCGCCGTGCCGCTCCGCCTGACCTCCGGCGAAGCCCTGGAGCCCGAGATGTGGCCGCAGGCCCCCGACGCCGAAGTGCTGGCCCTGCTCGCGGCCGGGATGAAGGACGACGCCATCGCCAGGCAACTGGGGTTGAGCCCGCGTACGGTGCAGCGCCGCGTGCAGGTGTTGTGCGAGCGGCTGGGCGCCAGGACCCGCTTCCACGCGGGCTTCCTCGCCGCCCGGCACGACCTGCTCGTGGCGGGACCCAAGTAACGATCCCGCCGCCCACCACTCGTGGCAGGAACCTGAGTGAGCAGGCCCCATCCACCGCACGTGGCGGGGCCTATGTGAGCAGGATCCCGGTCCACCGCACGTGGCGGGGCCTATGTGAGCAGGATCCCGCCGTCCACCGGCAGCGTCACCCCGGTGATGTACGACGCCGCGTCGCTCGCCAGGAAGACCGCGGCGGCCACCAGCTCGGCCGGGTCGCCGGTGCGGTCCATGACCACCCGCGACTCCACCATGCGCTCCAGATAACCGGGTTTGTACTGCTCGGTCATCTCGGAGGCGAAGAAGCCCGGCTCCAGGCAGTTGACCCTGATGCCGCGGCGACCGGTCCACTGCTGCGCGAGGTCGCGCGTCAGCCCGGTCACCGCCGCCTTGGACGCGCTGTAGGCGGCCTGCGGCAGCCCTGCCGTGGTCTCGCCGAGCACGCTGCCGATGTTGACGATCGACGAGCCGGGCCGCATCACCCGCGCGCACGCCTGCGCCATCCAGTAGGTGCCGTGCAGGTTGACGTCGATGACCTGCCGGAACTCCTGCGGGGTCTCGCGCAGCGCGGGCACGGCCGTACCGACGCCGGCGTTGTTGATCAGCACGTCGACGCCGCCCATGGCCTCGACGGCGGCGGCCACGAGGGCGTCGCAGTCTTCCGGCCGTGACACGTCGGCCGGCACGGCCAGGCACCGGCGGCCGACCTCCTCGACCAGCCGCCGTGTCTGCTCCAGCCGCTCGGCGCGCCGGGCGGCGATCACGACGTCGGCGCCCGCCTCGGCCAGGCCCTGGGCGAAGGCGACGCCCAGCCCGGCGGAGGCGCCGGTGACGACGGCCACCTTGCCGTCGAGCCGGAAGCGCTCCAGCACGTCAGTCCTCGTCTCTGCGGTCGGCCCGAGAGCCTTACAGGCCGTATTCCTTGACGATGCGCTCGTGCCGCTCGACCTCGACGTCGATCTCGCGGGCCAGGTCGAGCCAGGCCAGCGGGTGCACCCACCGCTCGGTGGCGTCGTCGAGCAGGGCGTCGACCTCGTTGGGCGACACGTCGGGCGGCACCGCGACCCAGCCGAACACCCCGGGCAGCGGCTCACCCGAGGACGGGTGGGAGATGGTGTAGTTTTCGTCGCTGTAGACCCACATCGGCCAGCCGCGCTCGGCCATGACCTCGGTGAACTCCGCCCAGTCCTCCTCGCTCGGCGCGGCGCCGTCGAAGAAGTAGCTGGTGTAGCCGCCGGGCCGCAGGATGCGCACCGCGGCGAAGGGCGGCACGAAGTTCTGCTGCTCCTCGGGGTCGTCGGGCACCGGCTCCAGCAGCTGCGGGTCGAAGACGACCAGGTCGCCGGCGTTGTATTCCATGCCGCGCGGCTGCGGCAGCGCCAGCCTGGCGGTGGCGGGGCCGGTGCGGATCGACAGGACCTGGCGCTGGCCGCCGTCGGGGGCGGGCAGGATGACCCTGATGAGGCCCATCTCCTCCTCGATCGGGCCTTCCTTGGACTTGATCGGCATGCCGATCTTGGCCGCGCCCTTGTGCACGATCTCCCAGTTCTCGGCGGAGGTCGCCATGACGATCATGCGCCAGACGTCTTCGTCGACGAGCTCGTCGAGCACTTCGTGCAGCACCCCGGCCGCCCTGTCGTTCTGGTCGAGCTGCTGGGCCGCGCCCGACAGCAGGCGGCGGGCCTCGAGCCCGGCGCCGGCCGCCACGGCGTGCTCGGCCGCTTCGAGCGTCTCCGGCCAGCGCTCGCGGGCGCTGTGCAGCCTGGCGAGCGCGAGGTATTGGGCGTCGTGCGGCAACATCGCGGCCATCTGCTCCAGCCGCTCGTCCTGGCGGGCCTCGATGAGCAGCGTGGTGAGGTAGGCCACGTCGTCGGAGTCGGCGGTGGCGATGTCGCCGGAGTCGACCAGCATCTTCCAGTAGATGTCGGCGCCGGTGGCGGGGTAGCCCAGGAAGCCGGCCGTGGTCGTGTGGCGGCGGGTGGCCTCGAGGTCCTGCCCGGACAGCGGGGCCAGCCAGCCCACCCACTTCTCCGGGTCGGCGTTGAAGCCGTCGGCGGCGTCGAAGAGGCCGACCCGCTCCTCCAGCGGGCCGGGCGGCTCGGGCTCGCCCGTGGCGTCGGCGGTGGCGCGCAGGGCGGCGATGCGCTCGGCGAGCCCTTCGGTCTCGCGCAGCTCGGCGACCCCGGACTCGGCGAGGTCGGCCAGCAGCCTGGCCTGCCAGACCCCCTGCCTGGCGATGGCCAGCTCGCCCGCGACCAGCGCGAGCTCGACGCGGGCGCGATAGCCGCCCATCATGCTGAAGTAGTCGATCCACTGGCGCAGCACGCGGCCCAGCTGCCAGGTGTTGGTGATCTGGGCGGAGCCGGCCAGCTTGCTGACGGCCCGCGACCACTCGACGAACACCCGCGGGTGCTCGCCCACCACGTCGAGGTCGGGCAGCGCGTCGACGGCCTCGGCGATGCGATCGAGCGTGGCCAGGATGAGTGCCCTGCGCACGCCGTCGCGGTGCTCCTTGGCCACCGGGTCGTCGGGCTGGAACTCCGATGCGGCCTGCAACGCCTGCAGCGCGTCCTCGGCCCGGCCGGCGGCGAGCAGCGCGCGGGCGCTCTCGGCGCCGAGCTCCCAGCTCGCCTCGCGACCGGCCACCTTCAGCCGCTCGACGGCCGACTCGGCATAGGTCACGGCCTCGCCCGGCCGTCCCGCGTCGATGAGCGCGGCGACATACTGCGTGACGAGCCCGGTGAAGGCGGGCTTCTCCGGGGTCAGCGCCTCGATCCGCGCCCCCAGCAGCTCGAGCCGCTCGGCGGCGTGGCCGGGGCCGTCGGCGTTGGCCCACGCGATGGCCATCGCCTCGATCGCCGCCGGAGCGGCCGGGCACTCGCGCACGTCTTCGCGCCGAGCGAACTCGAGCAGCTGCTGGGCGTCGTCGACGGCCACCGCGCCCTGAGCCCGGTCGCCGATGCGGCCGATCAGGTGCCAGTAGCGGGCGTAGAACTCGAGCCAGGGCAGCTCCAGGGCCTCTGCCTGCTGCGCGATGGCCGGAGCCATGACGTCGAGCTGCGGGTTACGGCCCTCATAGGCCTGTGCGGGAAGGTCTCCCAGCGCCATGGCGAGGCCAACGTTGCCCGCCTCGGAAAGCTGCTGCTGGGTTTCGCCGACCCAGGCCCAGATGTCCACGTCCATGGGCAGCCAGTCTGCCAGGTCAACGAGCGTCCCCAAAACGCAGAAGCCCGATCAGCTCGTCCGATTCGCTGTCGCTCAGGACCGAAAAGGCGCGCGCCATGAGATCGTCGGTCGTCTCCTCCACGGCGGCGCGCCGCTCGACCACGTCGGGGCCGGGCTGCGGGTAGGGTTCCGGCCAGGTGAAGAACCGGGCGATCTCCTCCCCGGTCGTGCGCCCGAACGGGGTCGCGTCGTGGCCGGCGGCGAGCGTCGCCTCCAGGGGGTCGAGGCCCGCCGCTATCACGGCATTGGCGTGCAGCCCGCCGCGCAGCTCGCGTACGACGTGCATGAGCTGCACGGCGCGCGCCGGCGAGTCGTCGGCCAGCGGCACCGCCCGCCAGCCCGCGAACAGCGGCGCGCCGACGGGCGAGGCCTCCTCGACGACCCGCTGGAGCAGCTCGGCGATCCTGGAGCAGCCGTCGTGGCCGCCCAGCTTGCGCCGCCCCCAGGCCCTGCACGCCTCGGCGTAGAGCTCGACGGCCTGCTCCGCGGGCACCTTGCGGCCGCCGTTCCAGCTCTCTTCGACGTGCTCGGGCGGGAAGAAGACGACGACCGCGCTGACCACGTCGGCGTCGCACTCGCCGAGCACGCCGCAGCGCCCGCGGAAGTACAGCTCGCGGGGGCCGAGGCCGTACTCGTCGCAGACGGCCTTGGCCTCCCTGGAGATCGTGAAACCGCCGCCGAACTGGCCGATCGGAGCCCTGAGTTGTGCCGCGGTCGTGCGTGGTTGCGCCATGTCCACCTCTCAGTTCGCGAAGTGAACCCAGCATTCCTCAGGAGAACATCATTCTGCAAGCATCAGTTCGCCACTCGCCACGATGACCGCGGGACCGGAAAGGTAGCTGGTGTCCTCGTCGAGGATGACGGTCAGTGTGCCGCCGACCACCTCGACCGTCCAGGTGCCGGTGCTGTCGCCCGACAGGCTCGCGGCGGCGACGGCCGTGGCCACCGCGCCTGTGCCGCACGAACGGGTCTCGCCGGAGCCGCGCTCGAAGACGCGCATCACCGCGCGGCTGGTGCCCACCGGGTTGAACAGCTCGATGTTGACGCCGCCGGGGAAGACCCCCGTGTCGAAGCCCGGCTGGTGGGCGAGGTCGAGCTGGGCGACGGGATCGCCGATGGCGCAGGCCAGGTGCGGGTTGCCCATGTCGATGTACAGGCCGGTGTATTCGTGGCAGCCGACGGTGGCCACGCTCTCGCCGTGGACGACGGGCCGGCCCATGTCGACCGTGACGTCGCCGTTGGGCTCGACGCGGACCCTGCGCAGGCCACCACGGGTGGCCACCGCGAACTCCGAGTGCTCCACCAGCCCGTTGTCGATCAGGTAGCGGGCGAACACGCGCACGCCGTTGCCGCACATCTCCGCCATGCTGCCGTCGGCGTTGCGGTAGTCCATGAACCATTCGGCCGCGGACGCCTGCTCGGCCACCTCGTGGCTCTGCTTGGTGCGCGCGACCCTGAGCACACCGTCGGCCCCGATGCCTGTCCTCCTGTCGCAGATCTTCGCGACGAGCGAGGCTGAGACGTCCAGCTCGCCGTCGGGATCAGGCAGGATGACGAAGTCGTTCTCGGTGCCGTGCCCCTTGAGAAAGCGCATTCTAAAAGTTTATGCACACCGGCTTGCCGTTATTCGATCGAGGGATCGCTCAAGCAGGTCGGGTGCGTCGTAGGGCAGCCAGCACACCCGCGGATCACGGCGGAACCACGACTCCTGGCGGCGCGCGAAGCGCCTGGTCAGCCTGATGGTCTCCGCGATCGCCTGCTCCTCGCTCCACTCGCCCTCCAGGAAGCGGATGACCTGGGCGTACCCGAGAGCGCGGCTCGCCGTGCGGCCCTCGGCCAGCCCTTCGCCGAGCAGCCGCCGCACCTCGTCGACCAGGCCCGCCCGCCACATGCGCTCGACCCTGACCGCGATCCGCTCGTCCAGCTCGAGCCTCGGCACCTCGAGGCCGATCAGCACGCTCGGGTAGACCGCTTCGTAGGAGGGCATCGTGGCCGAGAACGGGCGCCCGGAATGCTCGATCACCTCGAGGGCGCGGACGATGCGGCGGCCGTTGCTGGGCAGGATCGCCGCCGCGGCGGCCGGGTCCAGCCCGCGCAGCCGCTCGTACAGCGGGGCGGTGCCGCGCTCGGCCAGCTCCGACTCCAGCCTCGCCCTGATCCCCGGGACGGTGCCCGGGAACTCCAGCTCGTCGATGGCCGCCCGCACGTAGAGGCCGCTGCCGCCGACCAGGACGGGCACGTCGACGCGGTCGAGGACGGCCCTGGCCAGCTCCTGGTATTCGGCCACGCTCGCCGTGACCGTGACGTCCCAGACGTCCAGCAGGTGGTGGGGAACCCCGCGCTGCTCGGCCGGGGTGAGCTTGGCCGTGCCGATGTCCATCCCCCGGTAGAGCTGCATGGAGTCGGCGTTGACGCACTCACCCCCCAGCCGGAGCGCTAGGTCGACGGCGAGATCGGACTTTCCCGCCGCGGTGGGGCCGACGACGGCGATGACGGGCTGCTGGCTCACGCTGACCAGTCTGCTAGAGGTCGAGCAGCGTCGGTTGCAGATAACCCTCATGAGTCAGCAGCCGGCGCTTGGTCTCCACGCCCTCGCCGCCGCTGAAGCCGCCCAGGCCGGTGCCCGCGATCACGCGGTGGCAGGGCACGAAGATCGGGATCGGGTTGGAGCCCATGATCGAGCCGATGCCGCGGGCCGGCACGCTGGAGCCGCTGCGCCGGGCCAGCTCGCCGTAGGTGACGGCGGTGCCGTACGGGACCTGGTGGAGGGCCTGCAGCACCCGCAGCCGCGAGCCGGACATCAGGCGCCAGTCGATCGGCGTCTCGAAGACCTTCAGGTCGCCGGCGAAGTAGGCGTTCAGCTCCGCGACCGCGAAGGCCGTACGATCCGCATCATGAACTTCAGGCAGGCCGAGCCGGTCGGCCAGGCGCGCACGCGACCCGTGTGCCGACGCCCAGCCCGACGCCACGAGGCCGGTCTCGGTGACGGCCAGCACGAACAGGCCGACGGGCGTCGGCACCTCGGCGAAGGCGGCGGTCTCTGCGGCGGCGGGCATCATGTCCTCACGTGAGCTCGTGGTGCTGGGCACCTCCAGCGCGGTCCCTACCCGACACCGTAACCACAATGGCTACCTCCTGCGCTGGGACGGTCAGGGCTTCCTGTTCGACCCGGGCGAGGGCACGCAGCGGCAGATGCTGCACGCCGGGGTCAGCGCGCACGACGTGCACTGGCTCTGCGTCACACATTTCCACGGCGACCACTGCCTGGGCGTGCCCGGCGTCGTCCAGCGCATCGCCCGCGACAAGGTCAGGCACCCGGTGCGGGCACTCTTCCCCGGCACCGGCGAGCCCTACTGGCGCAGGCTCCGCCACGCGGCCGTGTTCGCCGACACATCCGTCATCTCCGAACATCCCCTCGACGGCGACCTCGCCACCGTCGGCCCGCTGACCGCGCGCCGCCTGTCCCATCCGGTCGAGTCCTACGGCTACCGCCTCCAGGAGCCGGCCGGCCGCCGCATGCTGCCCGCCCGGCTGGCCGCCCACGGCATCCGCGGCCCCGAGGTCGGCGAGCTGCAGCGGACCGGCTCCGTACGCGGCGTCACGCTCGACCAGTGCAGCGAGCCCAAGCCGGGGCAGAGCGTGGCCTTCGTGATGGACACCCGGCTCTGCGACGCCGTCTTCGAGCTGGCGTCGGGGGCCGACCTGCTGGTGATCGAGTCGACGTTCCTGTCATCGGAGAGCGCGCTGGCCAAGGAGTACGGGCACCTGACGGCCTTCGAGGCGGGGGTGGTCGCGGCGGACGCGGGGGTGCGCAGGCTGGTGCTCACGCACTTCTCCGAGCGGTACGGGTTCGCCGAGGAGCCGGTCTTCGCCGCCGAGGCGCGGCGCAGCTTCGACGGCGAGGTGGTGCTCGCCCGCGACCTGATGAGGATCCCCGTGCCGCGCCGCCGTCAGTAGGGGCTCCGGCCCTCCCTGACCTTCGCCAGCAGCCCGCGCGTGTAGTCGTCGGACGCGCGGTGCAGCCCGCTGCCGAAGCTGATCCTGGCCACCCCCAGCTCGGCCAGGCGCGCCGGCGAGGAGCCTCCCGGCCCGAACAGGATGTTGACCATCCCGCCCAGCTCGCCGGCCAGCGCCCGGATCTCCTCCTCGTCCGCCAGGCCGATCGGGTAGACGCAGTCGGCTCCCGCCTCCAGATAGCGCCGTCCGCGCTCGACGGCCGCGGCGCGGTCTCCGCGTCCGTGCAGGTACAGGTCGATCCTGGCGTTGATCACCAGGTCCGGACCTGCGGCGGCTCGTACCTCGGCGAGGAACTCCGCCTGGACGCCGGTCTCCACCATCTCTCCGGTCCCGGGGACGGAGTCCTCCAGGTTGCACCCGACGGCTCCGGCGCCCGCCAGCGCCTCGGCCAGCGCGGCCGGTCCAAGCGCGTACCCGCGCTCGACGTCAGCGGTGACGGGCACGTCGACCGCACTGGCCACGCGCGCCACGGCCGCCATCATCTCGTCGGCCGGGGTGCCCTCGCCGTCCTCGTAGCCCAGCACGCGCGAGACGGCGGCGCTGCCGGTGGCGACCGCGGGAAAACCGGCATCCTGTACGGCGCGCGCCGACGCGGCGTCCCAGACGTTGGGCAGGACCAGCGGAGTGCCCGGCACGTGAAGGGCTCGTAGCGCGGCCGCCTTGTCAGTCGTCATGCGGCGACTTTAGGGAGCGCCCCGGCGCCGCCGAAGGTCCAATACCGGCGAATTACGGCAAGCCACTTCACCTGTGCCCTGCTCAGGCACGTGTACGGACGCGAGGCACCCGGGCGCTCGTGCGAGCGGCCCCGGCCTTTCCTCCCTGACGCCTTCAGCAGCCGCCCGTGGCGCACTGGCCGTTGACCAGGCCCGCCGGACCGTCGGCCGGGGTGTCGCCCTCGTCCTGCGGAGGCTTGTTCGGGGACGTCGTCGCGGGCTTCTTGCCGGTGTTGGTCTGCTTGGTGCCATCGGACGGGTTGGAGCCCGTCGAGCCCGTGTCGTCGTTGCCGGGGCCGCCCTCGCCGTCGTCGCCCGTCCTGACGTCGCCCATGCTGCCGCCGTCCTCGCCGGTCGGCAGGTTGTCGTCAGGAGCGTCGGTCTTGGCGTCACCCATGGTCGCGTCGTCGTCGCCCTGGAGTTCTTCGTCGCCGCCGGCGCTCTGCGAGGGCACCGGCTGGGCGCCTCCGGGCTGTGCGGGGTCAGTGGGGTTTCCTGCCAGCATGTAGCCGCCGCCGGCCGCCACCACGAGGGCGACCGCCACCGAGGCGACGATCACGGCGATCTTCTTGTTGTTCTTCGAGGACTTGTGCCCAGAGGGCGCGTTCCTCGAAGTCAGGTGGGTGTCCCCAGGCCCGACCAGGATCTCCTGATGATCCGGCTCACGCGAACCTTGCATGGTGTTGCAGCTCCCTGCGGTCGTATCGGGAAAGCTCACCGGCTTCCGCGGGTGATGGACCACACTAGCCGCAACACCGGAATGCTCGCAGAACAATCACGAAGGAATCACGACTTGTCCCCCCTTAGATCCATAAGACCAGGTAGCCGCGCCCGCCTGGCACCGCTGGCCGGAGCAGCCGGGGTACTCGTCACCGCGACCCTGGGGATTTTCCTGGCATTCACCGACTCCTCAGAACCGTCTCCGCAAAGCTCCGCCGAATTCGATCAGGAATCTCCGCATTTCCCAAGATCGATCGCGCCTCCGCCGCCACTCTGGGCGTCGAACATGACACCAATAGCAACCACGTCCCCATCTCCGGAGCCATTGTTTGGAACGTTCCCGCAGCCGTCCGCACAGGCCGTGGACGCCGTGATGGGGCCGTTGTCGCCGCCGTGGATCCAGCCCGTCCCGCCGCCCTGGGGCATCACGGGAACGCCGCCCTGGGGCACCTCGAAAACGCCGCCCTGGGGGATCTCGGGAACGCCGTCCTCGGGCACGCTCGAACCCGGCCGCGCGTCACCGGCCACGGGCCCCCCGGTCGCGACCGCGTCCCCGGGCTCGCCGGCGCACCTCCCCGAACGCACGGCCGCACCTCCGCCGCCCTTCCGCGACCGGTCGGCGGCTCCCCGAGCACCCGTCCAGGTACGGTCCGCGGCGCCCGGCCCGGCGGGCTCGCCCGCTCCGCAACCGCCCCCTCAGCCACCTCGCCGCGACCCCGCGCCCGTGCCCGCGCCGACCCGGCGCTCGGTCGTCCCCGCACCTCCGGCACGCGGCCTCGACCCCTGCGCCACGTTCGACGACTTCCGCCGGCAGCCCTGCTACAGCTTTCTCGACCGCCTCACCCGCTGACCCCCATCCGGGTGCGGCTGTGGGAGCGCCTGCCCGCCTCCCTGTCCGGTGCCCGGCACCGGACAGGGAGGCGGGCAGGCGGTGCGCCGGGGATCTGAAGACCTCGCACCACCCACCCGGCCGTGGCCCCCCGATCCGGGGACGACCCCGCCCGATCCGGCGGCTCCACACCATGCCCGGAAACCCTGTCGAACCGGCGGTCCACCGCCGCCAGGGGCTTCGGACGTACCGGCAGGAGAACCCACCGCCGTCAGTGGCGCCTCGTTCCTCAACCGCGGCCGGAGCGTGGCGAAGGCAGGCGTCAGCGCCGAAGCGAGGAGGCCTGCACCGGGGCGCCGGGGTCAGAGGGCTGAACAGGAGCCCTGTCCCTTATACA
>NZ_SMKO01000054.1 GCF_004348685.1 Nonomuraea deserti
CCGCGGCATCGCCGGCCCCATCCTGTCGGCCTCCTCCTACTTCATGAAGTCACCCCCCGAGCAGTACTCCGACGACCAGGCCCGCGACTACGTCGAGAAATTCATCCGCGGAGAGGTCGAACGCTGACCACCGGCTGTCCGGCGTCGCGATGCGCGCGGACGTGCCCGTCGAGGTGGCGGAACGGCGCATCGCGGTCCGTTCGCCCGGCCCCCTCCATGCGTCTCGGCGTCGGCCTGCCCTCAGCCGGTCGCCGGTTCCAGGGCGAAACACTGCCGGTTCGACCGGGCCCTGCGCATCACCCATGACTGCGCGCGGCTGGACAGCAGAATGCCGAGCTCGAGGCGGCTTCGCGCGCCCACGAGAGTCATGGTGCGGGACACGTGCCGCTGGACGGTGCGCGAGGAGATGTCCAGCTTGTTGCCGACGGCCTCGTCGGTCCATCCGGCGGCGAGCAGCAGAATGACCTCCTGCTGCGTCCTGCTGATCAGACCACCACGCATGCAGGCGTTGAGCCATTCAATCAATACGTACATGTGTCTTCCCTCGAATGCGAGCCTTTGAATTCCGCATCGATTCCACTCCTTGAGCAAGGAACGGTATGGAGTAAATGCTTTCTAGCAGTGCTCGGTATAACGCCGGTATCTTTCTAGCAGCACCCGGTATAACGCGGGTATGCTGAAACGTCACTACTCGGGCGGTGCAGTTCCGGACACACGGTCGCCGAGGTCCCCGGACCAGGGCCACCGTGTATGACGGAGGTTGTTCTGCCCGGGCCGTGCCGTCGGCGGCACGACCCCTCCCGACGGGCGAGAAGAGTTCGGGTGTGGTGGTAATCGAGGGGCGGCCGGCGGGACTACTGGGTGTGGACGATCCCCAAGAGCGATTCACCATGCTGTACGACCGGTACTACCGGAACGTGCTGGGCTACGTGCTGCTGCGGGTCGAGCAGGGCGTGGCCGAGGACGTGTGCAGCGAGACGTTCCTCGTGGCCTGGCGCCGGCTCGACGAGTTGCCGGAGCAGGTGCTGCCGTGGCTGCTCGGTGTGGCCCGCAACAAGCTCGCCAAGCATCGTGAGGTGCGGTTCCGGCGCAAGGACCTGGTTGAGCGGATCGCCGTGCTGACCAGCGAGCAGGAGCACGTCGCCTGGGACGTCGCCGAGCACGTGGTGGACCGGGAACAGGCCGTCTCCGCCTTGCGCGCCCTTCCCGAGAAGGACGTGGAGGCGATGATCCTGGCCACCTGGTACGGCCTGACGCCCGAACAGGCCGCGACGGTCCTGGGCTGCTCGGTGCGAGCGTTCAACGTCCGGCTGCACCGGGCGCGCAAGCGGCTCAACGGCAGGCTGCGCCAGGAAGCGGGAACCGCGCGACGACCGGTGCGAGGGGCGCGCGGCCGGTTCGCCGAGGAGAGCTGACGTCCGCAGGATCCACCCGTAGGGGGAAGACATGACCGATCGTACGTTCGCTCAGCTCAGGCCCGATGAGCTGGACGAACTCGCCGAGGCGAGCTACCGGCGACGCCGCCGCGAGGATCTCGCCCGAACGTTTCGCAGCACCCGGCACCCGACACCCCCATGGAGGGCTTTCCTGGCTCGCCGTCCCATGGTCCTCCTGGCCACCGGCGCGGTCGCCGCCGGGGCGGTCGTCGTCTCCACAGGCGTGCTGTCCGGCGCGCCCGATGGTGACACCCCGCCGGTCGCGGCGGACCCTTCGAGCGCCCCGCGGAGTACGACCGGCGGCACAGGGGCGTCGCCGGCCACGCGGGTCGACGCCCGATCGTTCCTGCTCGCCGCCGCGGACACCGCGCTGCGCGGGACGGCCACGTCCGGCGACTACTGGTACGTCCGCCGGCGTACGACGCATCCCACCTTCCACTGGCCCGAGAGGTTCTGGACCGGGGTGCGCAAGCTCCAGCGCCAGGAGCAGGCGGAGGTCGACAGGACCGGCGCGGAGGACGACGAGCTGGTGGCGATCAACGAGAAGTACAACGAGAAGCTGGAGCAGCTGCGGAAGAGCATCTATCCCGACGGGCCGCCGTACAAGGCGTACATCGTCGAGTCCGAGGAGCGGTGGCGGCCGAAGCGGACGGGCGGCACCCACCGTGTGAAGAGTGCGGACCGCGAGGTCGGTTTCCCCTCGCCGCAGGACGAGGCCAAGTGGAAGGAGCAGGGCTCGCCGAAGTTGTTGGAGGACAGGCCCAGGAGCGTCGACGACAACCTTCCGCGGCCGCTGTCGATCTCCAACATGGACATCACCATGCAGAACGTCGGCGAACTGCCCAGGTCGAAGAAGGCGCTGGCCGGCCGCCTGCGCGCCCAGTTCGCGAAGCTGCCGGACCCCCACAAGGAGTTCGACCTCTACCTGTGGCAGACCACCGTCGATCTGATGACCGCGCCGACCACTCCCGGCACCCGGGCGGCACTCTTCCGGATCCTCGCCGACCAGCCCGACATCATCTCCAGCGGCGAGGTCGAGGACGCCGCCGGGCGTAAGGGGGTCAGCCTGGCGGTCAAGAGCGACGACGGGCACGAGTTCCAGCTGATCGTCGACAAGGACACGGCCGAGCTGCTGGAGTACGCGGTGGCCGAGAAGGGCGAGGACACGGCGCGGGTGACCTTCGAGGAGTTCGGCTGGACCGACAAGCTGGGCCGGCGCCCGCAACGCTAGCCGGCTTCGCGCGGGGGCTATGGAGACGACGTGACGACCGGAACGGCGGGCGTGGTCAGCGCGCGACATCGGCGACAAGTGGCCGCTATGGACATTCTCCCTGCTGAGGGCGAGTGGTTCGACGAGACCCTCGCCACGGCGTGGCCCGATGTGCTGCGGGAGATAGTCGTGCGGATGGCGCAGACGTGGCGATGCGAGACATGGAGAACCCGTCCGGCGCGACGGCCTACATCACCGGGGGCGCGCAAGGCATCGGGCTCGGCATCGCACGGGCTCCGGCTCGCCAGGGAGTGCGAGTGGCGCGCAAGGGCGCGGTGTGGCGGATGCTCGAGGCGGGCTGGGTCGCAGAGGATTTCCAGGCTCAGACGGCCGTCACCGTATCCCGGCGCCACACCTGTGACCGGGCCAATTCGCACACCAGTCCCTCGCAGGATGTTGCCGGAGCACCATCCTGCCAGTCGCAAGTGCTGACTGGCGCCGGTCGGGTGATCAAGACTGCAACCGGCAGTTTTCTACAACTCCGGCTCCGGAAGGATCTGCGCCTCGCCTACGGCTCGGGCGCGATGACGGCACCACAGCAAGAATAAGGAAAGCATATGCGTTTTCGTAATGGGCTCGCTGCCGTGGCGAGTGTGGCCATGGTCTCCGCCTGGCTGGTGGGGACCGCTGCTCCGGCGAGCGCGGCGAGCCCGTGCGGCGGCGGCTACAAACTCGTGGGCACGTACAACATCAAGTTGGGTGGTTCAAAGTACGGAATCCTTGAGATCCGCTGGAACTCCGGTAAGGGGCGGAACTGCGCGGTGGCCTACGGCCGGGGCAGCACCTATGGTTCCAAGGCCTACAAGTCGGTGCGGATCAAGACTTCCGGCGCCTCCTCATGGGCCGACTCCGACAGCGGCCAGTTCAAGTTCTACGCGGGTCCCGTCTACGTCTCGGCCCGGGACAAGTGCATCACCGTGCTGGCGACCGTCAAGGGCAGCGGTGGATACGGCGACGTGAGGAAGGACGGAGTCCACTGCGGCTGACCGCCGCCATGACTCGCCGCAGGGCCGGTGAGAGCGCCCGGGTTCCTTCCGGCCGTACCAAGCTGACGGCACGGATGGCCGGCCGGGCGCCAACCGGCCGCGCCGTCCTTCCAAATGAACCGCGTGCCCCGACTCGCCGATGCG
This sequence comes from Nonomuraea deserti, assembly GCF_004348685.1. Taxonomy (GTDB): domain Bacteria; phylum Actinomycetota; class Actinomycetes; order Streptosporangiales; family Streptosporangiaceae; genus Nonomuraea; species Nonomuraea deserti. The sequence continues at coordinate 3,837 of NZ_SMKO01000054.1, forward strand.
GGCCGGCCGCCAGGGATGGTCGGTGCCGGAGCGGTCCGCGACCAGGTCGCGGACCGCGCGCACCAGGCAGATCGGTCGCCGCGAATGCGCCGATGAAGGTATCAATCTCGTCGCGGACGGCCGGGCTCCACCCAGCGCGATCGCGCCTCAGGTTTCGACGAGCTGAACTCTGGGGTGAACGGCATCCAATCGGCGTTTCAGGCTTGGACCGTGTTTCATAAGGCGTTGAGCCACTCGTTGATCGCTGCGATGGTGACAACGGCTTCGTAGCGGACGGGCGCCCTCCCTTCGACCCCTTCGCGCGCCGGTGGGCGTCCTGGTCGGCTTTGCTCGGAATGCACGCCTTGATCCATCGTCTGCGCAGGTAGCCTCGGTTGCCCTTGATGGTGTAGGCCTTGTCGGACAGCACCCGGTCCGGGCGGGTCCGTGGACGACCGCCGCCCAGGCGGGCCACCCCTGATCGGCCGGCTCGCTGTGCACCCCACCGGGCGGCTCCTTCTGCGCCTGACTTCCCGGCGCGCGCCGGCCGCATGCTGATGCGCCCGCACGGTGGTGGAGTCCACGGCGATGTCCCAGTCCAAGCGGCCCTCGGCGTCTTGCTCGGCCTGGATCGCGGTCAGCAACCGCTGCCAGGTGCCATCGGCTGACCAGCGGCGGTGCCGCTTGTGAACCGTGACCCAGGAACCGAACCGTTCGGGCAGGTCCCGCCACGACAGCCCCGTCCGAGCCCGGTACAACACGCCATTGATCGTCTGCCGGTGGTCATTCCAACGCCCACCTCGCAGTCCGCGCTCGGGCAGCAGCAGCCTCAGCCGCTCCACTCGGCGTTCGTTAAGTCACCACGACCCATACACTCATCGTGACAGGATCACCACAACTAGTCAGCCGATCCGAGAAGCAGCCCCTAGCCGCAGTAGACGTCGGTGACGCCCTCAGCCGGGTTGTTCCTGCCGACTTGGCCCTGGAAGCTGATGCACTTGCCCTTGGCGTACACGCTGACCGGACCGGCGTAGGTGGTGTAGGTGTCGGCGTCCCTGTCGGAGGCGCCCGAGGTGGAGATGAAAGCCATGATGTACTGTGCTTTGCCGGGTTTGTTCGTGTAGGTCATCGCGCAGTTCCTCCCGGTGGAGGAGTTGTAGTAGACGGCGATGTATCCGCCGGTGATAGACCAGTTGTCCAGGTGGGTGCCGGAACACACGGCCGCCGAGGCCGGAGCCGATGCAGCCGCTACGAGGCCGGAGCCGAGCGCCAGCGCGCCGGCGAAAGAGATCAGTCTCCGGAACAGTTCGACTCTCATGTGCAGCCTGTAGAACCTTTCGCATTCGAGGCGGTATGGCCCTCAACTCACGATGGGGCCCATCATGGCTCGGTCCGGTCCTGCCAGCCGAGGTTGCCGGGGCCGCAGTCGGTGTCCGGTATGCAGCCAACGGGCGGCTGCGCGACCGTGCCCTGGTCGCTCGCGCTCATGGAGACGGCCCCATGCGCCAGGCCGACGAGTGCGGCGGCCGCGAGCGACAGGATGGCTCCCTTCATGGGTCAGGACTCCTCGCAGTATCACGTGTACGGAAAACCGACAGGGAAGAGTTTCGGGCAGCTGTCCCTAGGTGTCATCGTTTCTGGCTGGCACCATGCTGCCCTGGCACCTTGATGCCCCGCGGGAGGTGTTACGGCGGCCCGCCGGCCGGCCTCCATTACGGACGTGTCCGCAACGGGTTTCGTGCGGCCCTCACTGTCGTCGTTCCTTGGCCATAGTGAACCTATGACACGAGGATTTTTCGCCACGCTGGGACTCAGCGTCGACGCCGAGTCCCTTTATCGCGTCATTATGCGCGAGCCAGGGCTGCAGGTGGAGGAGCTCGCCATGCGCATCCAACTGCCACCCGGGCACGTGCACGATGCCCTCGGCGAGCTGACTCGGCTCGGGCTGATCCAGCCGTCCTGGGAACGGCCGGGCCACCTGCACCTGGTGGACCCCGAGATCAGCCTCACCTCGCTGCTCGCCAGCCGCGAGGCCGAGCTGCTTCAGCGTCAGCAGGCGATCGCCGCCGGCCGCGCAGCGGTGAACGACCTGATCGCGGAGTACAACGGGCGTAACGGCGCCCCCGGACGGGCCGAGATCAAATACCTCTCAGGCCTGGACGACGTCAGGACGCACATCGAGGTCATGGGGCGTGAATGCGTGTCCGACGTGATGGCGTTCGTGGACGGCGGACCGCAGACCAGGGAGAACATGGAAGCCAGCAGGCCCCAGGACCAGGCGGTCCTGGCCCGCGGCGTGCGGATGCGCTCGATCTACCTGGAGAGCCTGTCCAACGACCCCGCCACCCTCGCCTACGTCAACTGGCTGACCGAAGAGGGAGCGTCGATCCGCACCACTCCCGTGGTCCCGCTCCGGATGATCATCTTCGATCGGCGGGTCGCGCTGCTTCCGGTGCAGATCAACGACACGTCCATGGGGGCCATGGCGTTGCGCCAGAGCAGTGTGATCACCGCCATGTGCGCGCTTTTCGAAAAACTCTGGGAGGGTGCCACCCCGATCGGCGTCGCCCCCCAACGCGAGCACGACGGCATCAGCCGCCAGGAGCTTTCCCTGCTCAGGCTTATGGCCGATGGCAACACCGACGAGGTGTGCGCCCGCAAGCTCGGTATATCGCTCCGCACCGAACGCCGCCTGGCCGCCGACCTGATGGCCCGCCTCAACGCCAAGAGCCGTTTCCAGGCCGGCGTCCTCGCCACACGGGCCGGCTGGCTCACTGACGACGACGCCGCGGGCCTCCCGTGACGGCGGCGACCAGGACCCGCTCTCCCCTCGCGCCGCTTGACGTCGGTGGCCGTGAGCCGGGCGCGTACCAGAAGGGACAGAGAGACGCTGGCGTTCTCGGTGATCTCGCGCATCTGCGGCGGGCCGACCTGGACGCACCGCAGGCGATCCTTCTGATCTCGCCGCCCGGTCGCGCGGCTCGCGTCGAGGATGCTCAGCCGGCTTCTGGTTCGGCGAGCCCCACTAGGGACGGCAGCGCCGTGAGGTCGTCTAGGACGAGGGTTGGCTGGTCGAGTGCCGTGTGAAGGTCGGTTGGATCGGTCACACCAGTCAGGACGAGCGCTGTGTCCAGGCCGTTGCGCGTGCCCAGACGAACGTCTGTTTCGAGCCGGTCCCCAACGACGAGTACCTCATGGGCGGCGGCTTGTAGCCGATTGAGTGCGGCGTGCGCCATCATGGCCGACGGCTTGCCCACGACGACCTCGACCCGGCGTCCGACGCTGACCTCGAGAGCGGCAATGATTCCCCCGCAATCTGGGACCTCCCCCTCGTCGACGGGACAGGTCGGGTCGGGGTTCGTGGCGACGAACCGGGCTCCGGCCCGCAGCGCGCAGAACGCCTCCATCCACTTGCGATAGTCGAAGGTACGGTCGAACGAAGCCACGACCACATCAGCGTCGCGGCCGCTGTCGACGAGACCGATGCCGTGTCCGGCGAATTCGGCGTGCAGGCTCGGTTCGCCGACCAACAGGACCTGTGCGCCCGCCGCCTCGGCCAAGAGCCAATCAATGACAACGCCACCAGAGGTCAGCACGTCTTCCGGCTCTGCAGCCACGCCCAGTGTCCGCAGTCGTTCGGCATAGGAGGCCGAGGAGCGGGTCGGGTTGTTGGAGACGAAGAGAACTGGCACGTTCGCTGCGCGCATCCGCCCCAAGGCCTCGACGGCCCCTGGTAGCGGCCGACCTGCTCGATACACGGTGCCGTCGAGGTCGCAGATCACGGCCCGGTACGCTCCCCGGCGCGCGCTGGGTTGCACGGTCCGGCCTGGACGCCTGCGCTCGTTGTCGCCTCGCACGAGGTTCCTCTCGTCAGCGGTGGCCGGAAGTCTTCAGGGATGACATCTGCTCTCACCGGGCCGTCATGGATCGGACGAGGTCTACGAGGCGCTGTGTGACGATTTCGCTGATCTGCTGCCCCTTTTCGGCGGAGGCGGCCTGGGGGTCGCCGAACACGCCCGTGGACGAGACGTCGGCAAATCGGCGGTAGATGCTGGCGCTCCCCGAGCGGAGCATGTCGGCGGTGTCCCAACTGAACCAGCTCTCGTTCTCGCGAGGCGGTATGGCGGACACGTCAACAAGTTGGGGGGCGATGGCCAACAGCAGCGAGGTTTCGAGTTCGCATGCATGACCGACACCGCCTGGGCCGCTCGTACTGATCGCCAGCAGGGCCTCGGAAGCGATTTGCCACCACGCCGTCCGGACGATCTTGCATTCGGGCCGACTGTACCCGAGCTGTTCCAGGGCTACCTGGGCGATGCCTTCGTTGCCACCGTGGGCGTTGAGTATCAGCAGGCTGGCCATGCCGTGCCGCAAAGCTGAGTCGGCGGTCTGCACGATCTGGTGCAGCAGTGTTTCGTGCGCCAGGGACAAGGTGCCGGGAAAGTCGTCGTGGTGCTTGGAGTAGCCGACCGAGATGGTGGGCAGGATCAGCACGTCGTCACCGAGGTGTCGGTCAATTTCCTGACAGAAGTGGTCGACAAGGATACGGTCCGTCGCCAGCGGTAGGTGTGGTCCGTGCTGCTCGACCGCACCGAGCGGGAGTATGACGGGCAGGGATCTGTCGACCGTGGCGAGTCGTGCCGAGGTCATCTGTTCCCAATACGTCATGAGGTGGCTCTCATCGCGCGACCGCCCACATTTCCACTTCGACGAGAAGTCCGTCGAGCAGGGCCGCTCCGACCACTGTGCGCACGGGGCAGGGTTCCGGCATGTACGACTGGTAGACCGAGTTGAAACGTTCCCAGGTCGCCATGTCGGTGAGATAGGCGTTCACCTTCACGACGTCAGAGAGCGTGCATCCAGCAGACGCCAGTTGACGTCGACAGTTCTGGAGAGTGAGATGAGTCTGCTCTTCTATGTCATCCCCAACAATCGAGCCGTCCGGCACAATCGCGGCCTGGCCGGACACTACTACCAAGCGGTCCGCGCGCACGGTCAGGACCGGGGAGTAAGGCCCGGCAGTGACATGTTGAGTGGCATTGGCGGGGAGTTCCTTCGCGTGGGACGCGACGGACCTGTCTCCCATCGGGTTCGGCAGATGGCCGATGAACCCCCTGATGCGCCAGCGACCGGCGTCCTGCCGGCAAAGGTAGAGGGTCTGCCAGTTGAGGTGCACCAGTCCACCGTCGCGACGGCAGATCGTCCCGTCGAACTTCTTGTGCGCGACAGCGTCTCCCTCGTGAATTTCGATGTCCCGGAGCGTCGTGGCCTCCCGCAACCCGGCCTCCAACTTGTCAGCCGAAACGGCCGCGCTCAGTTCCGCGCTGCCCGCCAACCATGAGTCACGGTAGGCCGCGAGATTCTGCCCGACTCTCCAAGAATCGGGATTCGACGTCCTCCTGGCATCGATGGACACGAATTCCGACGAGCTGACATAGTCGGCCTCGACCTCGGTCCACTCGTTGCGGACGTACGCGCTGATGTCGCGGTCGACGAGCATCGTCCAGATCGCGGCGCGATCCGGATCTGCTGGGAATGGATTCTCTGGGCTCACTGCGGCAGGTACTCCTTCTCGACTGTCCGGAACTCGACGCGGGCCTGCTCGTCCAACTGGACGCCGAGACCGACTCCGTCTGGAAGAAACGCGTAAGGGGGCTCGATCCGTAGTGGTTGGCGGAGAAGGTCGTGGGACCGGATCAGGCGTCCGAAGATGTCACTGGGCTGCACGCATGTTCGTGCGGCGGCGCAGGAGTGGAGATAGGCGGCTTCCGCGATACCGAGGTCGACCTGCGATCCATGCCATGTCGGCATGTTGAACAGATCCACGGCATGGTCGAGGCGACGGAAATCGCTCAACCCCGCGGTGATGTTGAACATGTCCGCGGTGCCGTGATGGAGTACCGCGACGGCTTCACTGCCGCGGTCGGAAAACTGCGGATAGGCGAGCGATATGTGGCGTGCCAGCGGTATCGGGACGACGGATCGCAACCGTGACCACTCGTCGAGCATCCAATGCGGGATCGGATCCTCAAGGCAGGCGACATTGCCTATCTCGGCGAGGGCCAGCCCGATGGCGCGCGCTTCGGCGAGGTGTTCGAAGCGGCCGTTGGGATCGAGGACGACTGACATGGCGGGTGCCCGTTCGGCGATGGCTCTGCACCACGCCACGACGTCGTCCTCGAGCGAGCATTTGAACTTGACGGTCGTGAAGCCCGCGGACGCAAAGGAGTGGACCAGATCGCCAACGTCCTCCACCGTGCGGTGGCTCGACCACGCGCTCACCGCGACCCGGTCGCGCAGCGGCCCGCCGAGCAGGTCGACAACCCTCAGGCCGAGCGATCGCGCGAAGGCATCCCAGACGGCCATCTCGAAGCCGTCGAACTCGTGGACGCGAGGAAGCGGCACGTCCTGCATGCTCACTGACCGCAGATCCAGACCCACCAGCGCGGTGGCCAGCGCGTCCACGGACTCCCAGTCGTGCGCGCGGTACAGCTCGCCGAGGCCCACAGTCCCGTCTCGCAGCTCGAGTTCGAGGATGACCTTGGGCATCTCGTCGAACTGGACGGACCAGCTCGCGGCACCCTTCCACGGCTTGTTGTGCAGCGGGCGGTGCAGGGATGGTGACTCGATGACTCCTGGATGCGCGGGCACGACGACCTCGGTCGCGCGGATCCGTGAAATCTCCATGGGGTTCATCGCGCGTCCGGGCCTTCCGCACGTAGCGCCGCCTGCCGTTTTCGATCGGCATAGATGCGAGCACTCATCTCGCCGTTGTAGAGCCGGGCGGTGAGCCCGGCATCAATGGTGATCACCTGGCCCGTGATGCACCGGCTCCGCTCCGACAGAAGAAACTGCACTGCCCAGCCACAGTCGATCGGCTCGATCAACCTCTGGAGCACCTGCTCGCTGTTCGTGTGCGCGGCAATCCATGAGGCGTCGTGCGCCGGATAGCCGGGCGGCACCAGCTCCTGGTTGATCGGGACATATCCCGGCGCTATGGCGTTGCAGCGCACGCCGATCGATCCGAACTCGACGGCGCAGGCGCGGGTCAGCCCCTCCACCGCGGCCTTGGCGCTGGCGTAAATGGCGTACTGGCCGATCGTCTTCTCGGCGTGGACCGACGAGATGTTGACGATGGCGCCCGGCCGACCGTGCGCCACCGCTGACCGGGCGAAGGCCTGGCTCATCAGCCAGACACCCCGGAAGTCGATGTCGACGATGCGGTCGAACTCGGCTTGGCTCGCGTCGAGCATCGGTGCGATGAGCCCGACGCCGGCATTGTTGACGAGTCCGGTCAGGGGTCCGGCGCTGTCGATCGCCTCGTCGAATATCCGCGCCACGTCATCCGGTCGCGAGACGTCCCCGACCACACCCACCGCGCCGGGGTAGCGGCGCACCGTTCTCCACACGTGCTCATCGACCAAGTCGTTGATGACGAGTCGCGCCCCTGCTGCATGGAGCGCGTCACACACCCCGGAACCGATTCCGGGGCCGGACGCCCCAGTGACAAGGACTGTGTGGCCGGCGAGGTCGTGAGCGGGCACGGCGCGTTCATGTGCTGTAGCAGGAACGATCCCGGCCGACGATCGTGGTCCAGACTCCACCACTAGACACCCTCGATCCTCATTTGGTTGTCCCGCTTTATGGGACGGTGGACCATTATAGGCGGCACCGAGGTCGAGTCAATCATGCGCCGTGGGCTGCCATCAATGACGGCATTGTGAACAGAAGGTGGCGTTCGACCGGCATCTTGGACGGGCCCGTTGACACGGGCCGCAAGCACCGCCTAGCTTCGACCCCCTCGGGAAACGGTTCGCTGTCCCGCTGAATGGGACGCGTTGAAGGGATGCGCCCATGCAGATGCGATACCGGCGCCGCCGCAAGAGAGCTGCCGCCCTCATACTCACCGTCACACTTGGACTGTTCGGTTCAGCCTGTTCCACCGACGACTCGGGGGACGACTCCGCTCAGGAGTTCACCTATTGGTCGATGTGGCAGGAGAAAGAGCCGCAGGCCAAAGTCCTGGCGAAGGCGCTCGCGGACTTCGAGAAGAAGTCCGGCATCAAGGTGAAGGTCGAGTGGCAGGGGCGCGACAATGTCACGAAGCTCCTGGCGGCGCTGCGCACCGACGACGTCCCCGACCTCATCGATCAGCAGTACTTCACGGTCAGCAACGCGATCGTCAAGAATGATCAGTTCAAGGACCTGAGTGACGTACACAACATGGAAATACCTGGCGAAAACAAGACCGTCCGCCAGGTGATCCCGAAAAAATACGACCAGTTCACGACCACGGCCGACGGCGCCCAGTTCTTGATCCCGTACGAGGTGATCGGATACTCGATCTGGTATAACGCCAAGGCCTTGCCCGACGTCGCGAGCAACCCGCCGAAGACGTGGCAGGAGTTCACAGACGTCCTCGCCAACTCAAAGGCGTCCGGCCGCAACCCGATCGCCCTTGACGGGGACATCGCCGGGTACGCGGAGTTCTGGACGGCGACGGCACTGGCCCGAACGCTCGGCACAGGCGGCTTCCACAAACTTGTGTCGGACAAGCAGGCAAGCGGCTGGGACGACGCCAACGTCCGCAACGCGCTCGCCGCCATCGCCAACCTCGCGAAGCAAGGTTATTTCATACCGGGATACGACAGCAGCAAGTTCCCCGCCATCCAGACGAAGTGGGCGCAGAATCAGGCGGACTTCCTCTACATGGGGAGTTGGGCTCCGACTGAGACCGACACGCTGGCGGCACCCGGGTTCGAGTACCGGTCGTTCAACTTCCCGACGCTCGGAAATGACGACTCATTGCCGGCGAGCGTCATCGGGTTCGCTGTCCCGAAGTCGGCGGGCCACGCCGAGGCGGCGCAGAAGTTCATCGCCCACTTTCTCCACAAGGAACGGCTGTCCAAGATATCCAGTGAGGCGAACAACCTGACCCCCCGACCGGATGTCGAGGTTCCCAAGCAGTTGGCGGACGTCAACGCCCTTCTGCAGGAGAAGAACCTGAGCAAGATCACTGACGGAGTTCTCGGAGACTTCTCGGACTTCGACAAGAAGGTCTTTCAGCCGCTGAATCTCAAGCTCATGACCGGCAAAATCACACCGGACGAGTTCATCGACCAGATCACTACCGGTCAGCGCGACTTCTGGGCGGGACAGGGCTCATGACGCTCGCGACACCTCCCGCAGGTGAGCCGCGCCGTTGGCGTGGCTCACCCCGGAGCACGGGGGCCTTCGATCGGTCGCGCCGACGGTTGTTCCTGCCCTTCGTCGTTCCCGCGCTCGTGTTGTACCTGGCCTTCGTCATCGGGCCGACCCTCGCCGCGCTGTGGATCAGCTTTCACAGGTGGGACGGCATAAGCGAGATGCGGTGGAACGGCCTCGGCAACTATTCCGCGCTTTTCGGCGACCCCACCTTCCTCACTGCGCTGGTCAACACCCTCATCATCCTGGTCGTGGCCGGCGCCGCCATCTTCGCCATCAGCTTCGTGCTGACCATGATCGTTCGCGAGATGCGTGGGCGGTCGTTCATCCGTTCAGTGCTCTTCTTTCCCCACATTGTGTCCGCCATCGTCCTGTCGATCGTGTGGGGGTTCATCTTCGAGCACAACGGTACGGTCAACACCATCCTGTCCAAGATGTTCGGGGCGGAGCCGATCCCCTGGTTGAACTCCGACAATCTCTTCTCGATGATCCTCATCGGCACGGTCTGGATCTCTACCGGCCTCTACGTCACGATCATCCTGGCGGCCGTTGACCGTATTCCGCGGTACTTTTACGAGGACGCGCTGCTGGCCGGGGCAAACGCATATCAGCGGCTACGGTTCGTCACGTTGCCGCTGTCGTGGGACGTGATATCGGTCGCCGCCATCTTCTGGACGATCAGTTCGCTGAAGATCTTCGAATTCATCTACGCCTTCGGCGGAACGACCAATGATCTGCCACCGCCGGCTGTGTGGAACTCGGCGCTCTTCGTCTACGGCGAGTCGTTCGGCGGGAGGAGCCCGTCGTACCTCTTCGGTTACGCATCAGCGTCAGCCATCCTCATGCTGGTGCTGTTCACCGTCCTGATCGTCGTTCTGAGGCGCCTGCTCCGGAGGGATTCCATTGAATTTTGAGAACCCAGGTGCGCAGGCCGGCGTATTGCAGCCGCGTAGCGATCCCGCCGTTGTACGCGAGGGCCATGACCGACCTCCTTCCGGTGGAAAATCCCCGCTCGTCAGCAAGGCGGGGGCCGACCCACTCCGCGCTCTCGGCCGCGTCCTGGTCTGGGCCTTCGTCACCTTCAACCTGCTGGTTTTCGCGTTCTTGATCTTGTCATCGTTCAAGACCACCACTGACATCTTCAGCGCGCCCTGGGGGATTCCAAGCTCGCTTCACCTGGCCAACTGGGAGAACGCGTGGAACGAGAGCGGCTTTGCCCGTGCCACACTCAACACGGCCGGGCTCGCGCTAGGGGCTTCTGTCTGTACTCTGGCGGTCTCCGCCCCCGCCGCATACGTGCTCAGCCGCATCCGTACCCGCTCCGCCGGGCCGCTCAGTGTGTTCTTCGCGCTCGGGCTCGGCATCCCGGCACAGGTGACCGTCATCCCGCTGTTCGAGATGATGTCGAGAGTCGATCTGGTCAACAGCCTCCTGGGTCTCTTCATCATCTACACCGCGACGCACGTGCCTTTCACCGTGTTCCTGCTGACTGGATTCATGCGCACTCTGCCGCGTGAGATCGAGGAGGCAGCCGCGATCGACGGGGCCTCTCCGTTCAGGTCCTTCTGGCAAGTCATGCTTCCCCTGGCTCGCTCGGGCCTGATAACCGTCTTGATTCTGAACATCATCTCGATGTGGAACGAGACACTGCTCGGCATTGTCTTTCTGCAGGCCGTGGACAAGTACACGGTTTCCTTGGCGCTGCTCAACTTCTTGTCGAGCATGCAGTTCTCGGGTGCCGACTACGGTGGGCTGTTCGCCGGCGTGTGCATTCTCGTCCTGCCCATGCTGGCTCTTTACCTGTGGTTGTGGCGCCGAATCATCGAGGGCATCACCCTCGGGGCGGGGAAGTGATCGGGGCGCCGCGAACGACGCCGAGTATACGGCAGTAAGCCTGCGCGAAGCCGACGGTTGCCCCGGTCTGTACCGGTACGACGCCGGTGGCCTCCCGCAAAGCTCGGGGTGCCATAATCACAGCAGCCTGCTGCGAGGGAGTAACATGAACGAATCCGTCCGCAAAGCCGCGGATATCCTATCCGCCCTCGCCGATGTCGGCCGTGACGCTAGCGCCCGCGAAATCGGCGTTCTCCTTGACCTACCGAAGAGCACCGTACAGCGACTGCTGCAGGCGCTGGAGCAAAGCGGTCTCGTCCGGCAAGATTCGGCCTCACGCCGATATGGCCTCGGCCCAATGACCCTGACCCTGGGCATGTCGTACCTCGACCGAATCGACGTCCGCTCCCAGGCCCTACCGCACATGATGCGACTGCGAGACGATCTTGACGAGACCATAGCCCTCGCGGTGCGCGTAGGGCATTCCCGCGTCTACGTGGAGCAGGTCGAGTCGCGGTCCGGGCTCAAGGCGAAGGCCGAGGTCGGCAGACCGTACCCGCTGTGGGCCGGCGCGGCTGGCCGGGTCTTACTGGCAAGCCTGTCACGCGAAGAACTCATTCGCTTCACGCTCGACGTGGGAGACGCGGCATTCACCCACGTAACCCCTCCGACGTTGAACGGGCTTCTCGCTCAAATCGAGGAAACACGCCGACGCGGGTACGCCTGGGCGTTTGAAGAAGCCATGCGAGGGGTCCACACAGTCGCCGCACCCATCCCCATCTCCATGTCGGAGGTAGCAGCACTGAGCGTCTCCGGACCGTCGACCTGGTTCGACGAAAGCCGCATGAAAGACGCAACCGGCCCTCTGATGGACGCGGCCAGAGCAATCTCCTCATCGATGGGATACACCAATCCCCTGCCGAGTCCTGGCAAGATGGCATAGCCATCGTGCTGGTGCGTTTCCCCTCGTACGTAGGCGTCGCGGGCGGTGGTCTCGATCGCGCGGTTAATGCTCTCCGAGCCTGCGTTGGCGATGCCGGTCTGGATGAACATGAGGATTCCCGGCCACCAGGTCTCCACCGCTGGGTACGGGCACTGCTCGACACGCTGAGCCCCGCATGCCCGCCGGCTGTAGGCACTGTCGGTGGCGCGGTGGACCGGGAGAGCCGCTGAACACGAAAGCCCTCCATCAGGTGCGGCATCGGGTCTCCGCGCCTGATGAAGGGCCCTTCGTGAGGTCAGGTCAATGACAACGTTTCACCGTACCGGGTCAGCCGCAGTGGACGCTCCACTTGGAGGTGGAGGCAGTGCCGATGTGTCCCGAAACGTCGATGCACTTGCCCGGTGCGGAAACGTACACCGGACCTGCGTAGTACGTGAAAGTCCCCGAATCGCTGTCGGCCCAGCCGGAAGCGCCCGCCACGGAGATGTGTACGGCCTTGAAGCCGGAGTTGGGGTTGGAGTCCCTGGTGATGGCGCAGTTCTTGCCGGTGGAGGAGCTGTAGTAGACCTCCAGGCGGCCCTGGGATCCGATGGCGTAGTCGCCGACCTTCGTGTAGCTGGCCCCGCACTCTCCCGCTGCGCTGGCCGGGGCGGCGCCCACCACCAGCGCGGTAGAGGCCAAGGCCGCGCCGGCCAGGAACGTCGCCAACTTGCCGTGTGTACGCATAAATAGCCCTTTCATCGAATATTGCGACCGCTATTCGATCATGACAGCTTCCGTCTCGCCACGCTTCGTGATTGAACTCACACATCGCGTTGCCCCGCTCCCCCGCGGGGGAGCCCCGTCGAAGACGGCGTGACACGCACGCGTGGCGTGATCTCCGGTTCGGCGTACGCGAAGGTCTGGCAGGAGGCCCGGAGTTACGCCTTCACACCCGACCAGGTCGCCTCTCCCCTGGCAGACAGGCTGTACGACCACCGACACGCAGCTGTGTCGCTCTGGCTCAACGCGGGCGTGCACGCTCCGGAAGCGGCCGAGAGAGCAGGACACGGTGTGGACGTGATTCGACTGGCTGGACGCGCGAAGGCCAAGCTCTACACGCAGCTTGGGCTGAAGCTCACTCACTACCCGGAAAAGCAGTATGTGGAGGCCCGGATCGATCCGGAACCCCCACATGTCCGTGCGGTGTGTGTCCGAGAGGGGCTTGAACTCTCGGCACCCGGGGGACCTTGGGGGACATCCCGATACCTAAAAACATGTCCTGAGCTGGTCCGGAGGGGTTTTCGATCTTTGGCGTGTGCATCCGAGAACGCCTGGATACATAGGCGGCGGTATCACGCGAAGAATCACGGCAGGCGGTGCTCGTCTCGACTTCGCTGCCTCTCCGACGGCTTGGGCGATAGAGTCCACACGTGCGTTGATCTTCCGGGTGGCGGCCAGGTGCCGCCGCAGACGGTGCGGGCGACCCCGACAGGTGGGTCCGCCCCGACAGCCGTAGCCGTCACCATCCCACGGAGATCACATGGCCGCTCAGCAGCCCCTCACCTATCAGGCGTTCGTTGAACTCGCCGCCGCCGACCCCGCCGTCGTCGGCCTTGTCCTCAAGGGTTCTCGCGCGCACGACGACATGATCACCGAGCACTCGGACCATGACCTGTACGTCGTCCTCGACGACGGCGCGACAACGGATCTCACCCGCTTTACGGGCCACCGAACTCCCGAACTCGACCTCGTCATCATCTCCCTCGCCGACTTTCGCACGGCCGGAATGCCCGGCTTCGAGCGCTACGCCCTCGCTCGCGCCAGGGTCGTGCTCGACCGGCTCGACGGAGGCATCGCCCACATCCTGGCCGCCAAGGCACGGCTCGACGCCGATGAGGCATTCCGGGACTCCGGCGAATGGCTCGACGCCTACGCCAACTCCCTCTATCGCTCCGTCAAGAACGACCGTGACGGACATCCACTCGCGGCCCGCCTCGATGCGGCTGACAGCATCCGGTTTCTGCTGGAGCTGCTTTTCGCAATGGACCATCGCCCCCGGCCCTACAACAAGTATCTGGAATGGGAACTCGCCCGATACCCGCTGCCTGGTTGGGACACCGGCATGCTGCTGGACGCCGCGCACCGCATCTCAACAACGGGCGACGTGCCCCTGCAACGACGCATCTTCGCCCATGTCGAGGCGGCGGCCCGGCGCGCTGGGCACGGCGCGGTGCTGGACGCGTGGGCCGAGGACCTTGACCTGATGCGACCGCGATAGGGGATATCGCGAAAGGCTCCTGCGCAAATGCGGTGCGACCAGAGATTTCGTAACGGGCCCCTTCGTCGTTAGCTATCCACGGCCTCGATCGCGTTGGTGATCAAAGTGTGTCAGCGATCGTCCAATTGAGCCGGGCAATGGTCACGGAATTGAGCCACCTGAAGGCGCTGATCCGCTTGGAGCCGATGCTAAATATCGGCCGTTGTGGCGGTATTCCTGATGGTTCGGCACTGCGCTTGGGGCTTCGGTAGCCTCGGTTTGATCAGGGGGATGAGAAGGTAAACCGTTGCCGTGCGACCGACGAAGGAGGTCGTGCGGCGCCGATCGCCCCCAGCCTTGTCGAGGGCGGTGCCGTCGCGGGCGATCGTCGGGCGGTGCGTGACGTAGCGAACATGGCGATGCGGGGGGATGAATGGTCAATCTCCTCAGCTGGCCCCGTGGGGGACTCGACCGGGTGCTCGACCTCCGTCCACAGCGGCGTGAGGTCGGTGGACTCGAAAATTCCTGTCGGTCACCGTGGCGCCACATGCGGCGCTCACGCCAGAGGAGGAGTGGATCAAGTTGGTGCTGGGCCAGCTCAACGTGGCCCAGACGTCGCTCATCCAGCCTCCTATGGCTGTGTAGGCGTTGGATGATGGGCATGATGCCACTGAGCATCGGACCATACGAACCGCACCAACTCGACGTTGCGGATCGCAGGCGGCTCACCCTTGCGCCAGAACCGAAGCATCTTGCCACGATCGTCCAGATCAGCCTCGATAACGGCGGCGCGTACGGCCTGAATGAACTGCCCGTGACTGAACACATAGACAGGACCAGGGGGAGCAAGAGCGGCAAGGCGGGCGAGTGTTGGCCCGGTTGGCCGTGGGCTTCTGGCCAGGGCGTTTGTTGGGGCGGTAGCTCGGGCCGTCCATGAAGATCCGATAGCTGGTGTTGATCAGCCGGTTTAGGAGGGACTCGCCGACTACCGGGTTGGGAAACAGCTTGTACCACTCCTCCGGGGCCCGGTTGGAGGTGAGGATCATCGACTTACCGGAGCGTTCGGAGACCAGTTCATAGAGGTCATCGGCTTGGGCGGCGGTGAGTTCTCGCATGCCCCAGTCGTCCAGGATGAGCAGGGTGGGTTTGGTCAGCTCGGCCAGGCGCTTGCGCCAGGTCTGGTCGGCATGCCCGCCTGCCAGGTGAGCCAGCGCGCGGGAGGTTTTGATGAAGCGCACGTCCATGCCCTGGCGGATGACGAGTTGGCCCAGGGACTGGGCGATATGCGACTTTCCGACCCCGACCGGGCCATACAAGATCACAAATTCTCCTGCGTGCAACCAGCGCAGCGCCTCCAGATCGCGTAGCTGAGCGGCGGCCAGCTTGGGTGAGGCGGCGAAGTCGAAACCTTCCATGGTGACCGGCTCGTCAAAGCGTGCGCGACGCTCCCGACGCTCCATCGCGGCCGATTCCCGGCGGGAGATCTCGCCCTCACACAACACCTGCAGGAACTCGATATGTCCCAGGTCGCCGGCGCGGGCCTGGCTGAGCCGGGTGTCGAGGGTGTCGAGGGTGTCGAGCATGCCGCCGAGTCGCAGCGTGCGAAGAGCCTTGTCCAGCGCGCCAAGCTCGATGTTCGTGGCCATGATCCGTATCCTTTCGATGGTGATTCTTCGGCGCCCGTGAGCCCGCCGCGATGAAGGTCAGGCTGGGTTCGAGGGCGCCGTGCCCGCTCGTCGCGGGTCAGGAGACCGGAATGTCCCAGGCGTCCAGGGCGACCGCGTCGTGGTCGAACAGCTCTTGCGGGCCGCGCAGGAACGCGCCCGCGCCACCGTCACCGGCATGGCGAGCGTCCTGGCCGCTCTGATCGGTCTCAGCGGCCAAGATCCCCTTGATGGTGCGGTGGGAGGGGTCGCCCACGGCCAGCGCCTTGGCGCAGGCGGCTTCCAGCCGTTCGGGGTTGTGCTTGTCGGCCATCGCCGGCACCCCTTGGGCTGAGCGCAGGTGGTAGAGCGCGTTGTCGGCCAGGAGCTCGTCGATCACCGCCAGGCAGGCCGGGCCGATCTGCTCGGCCTGCCTGCGGCACCAGTCAGGGGTGCGCATGTGGAAGGCGATCTTCTCTGGCGGATAGTCGGCCAGGTCGGTCTGCTTGCCGCGGGGTTTGCGCACATGGGTCTTGACCAGGTCGCCGTCGTAGAAGAACTGCACCAGGTTCACCGTCATCCGGACCGACAGGTGCTTGCCGACGTACTTCCATGGCACCGAATACAGCACCTTGTCCACGCTGCAGTGGATGTCGGGGCCGACTTTCGCCCGAAACCATCGACACAGTTCGAAGGGATGGCGGGGCAGGGGCCGCAGGGCGGGCTGTTCGACCGTGTGAAAGACGGTCAGCGGGGCAGCGCCCTCCAGCGGCCGGCACTGGCGCTGCCCGGCGACCTGTTCGCACCAGTGCAGGGCCGCGGCCTCCATGTCCGCCACCGAGGCGAAGCTGTCTTCTCGTCCGCGCCAGAAGCTGTCACGGATGTAGGGCATGGGCCGTTCGATCCGCGCCTTGTCGCGGGGTTTGCCGCTGCGGGCCGGGTCGATGAGGAGCTGGTAGTGCGCCGCCGAGTTCGCCGTAGGACTTGTTGATTTTCGGGTCGTAGACATCGGGGCGCTCGACCCCGGTCTTCAAGTTGTCCGGGACGATACGCGCGGGCACACCCTTGAAGAATTCGAACGCTTCCACGTGAGCTTGGCACCATGCGTGCTGGTCCACCGTGATGACCGGCTTGACGAACAGGTGACGGCTGGCACACAGCACCAGGGCAAACGCCCACACCTGGTGTTTGCGGCCGGTGGCCGGATCGACCCACGCCCCCAATCGCCCGTAATCCACCTGGGCTTCTTGACCGGGCTGGACCGGTTCCAGCCGCAGCACCACCACCCGCGAGCGGGAGACCTCTTCCGACACATTGGCGTGCACCCACCGTCTCATCGCGGAGATCGAGCAGGTCAGGCCGCGTTCGTCGCGCAGCCGCTGGTGGATGGTGGTGATCGTGACGCCGCGTTCGATCTGCTCGGCGATGTAGTCGCGATGTTGTTCGATCAGCGGCCAGGTCGTCCGACGCACCTTGGTGTCACGCAGGGCGGGAAACCACAGGTGGATCCACTCAGCCCATTCCGCCGAGGTAAGGGGTTCATCGCTTGGCGTGATGCCCTCGGCGATCGCCGGAGCCAGGTACCTGGCCACGGTGTTACGTGCCACGCCCAGGCTGTTGGCGATCTCTCTGACGGAACGGCCGGCATGCCAGTGCATCAGGATCTCTGCGATGTCGACCACGTGGAACGCCTTCCGCGCCATGATCGCCCCCCTTCGGCGAGCCCTTGATGGGCTACCAAAAGGATCATGGGCAGGACTGACCAAGTCCAGACGATACGCACAGTCCTGACCTGGCTCAATTATGCGATCGAGACGCCCGTGCCCGGCTCAAATCGGTGACGCTGATCATGCTCTTCTGGCTCAATAACGTGATCGCCGACAAGTGCGGGCGGCTTTGCCGTAACGGCCAGGGCAGCCAGTTCGGCGAACGCCCCGGCGTACAGGGCGATCTCGTGGGGCTGTGTGACCGTCAGGTGGCCGGAGACGAGTTCGACGGTGACCTCGGCGTCGTCAAACATGAAGAACCCCTCCGCAAGGCCACATGGTGGACCGGTGGGCGTCGAGGGGATGATGCCGAGCGATATCGAGGGCAGGGCGCTCACGGTGAGGAGGTGGCCGAGTTGCCCTGCCATTACGTCGGCCCCTCCGATCGGCGCGCGTAGGACGCTTTCCTCCAGAACCACGGCGAACCGATGGTCGCCCTCGTGAATGACGTGTTGCTTGTCCACGCGCACCTGAACCGCTTCCTCGACATCGTCTCGGAGGCCGCGACGCCGCATGAGTGCCGACAGGATGGCGGTGATGTAGGCGCGGGTTTGCAGTGGCCCGGGGATGATCTTTGAGGAGTAAACGCGGAAGTGGCGTGTCCTCTCCCATCGAGGCACGACCGCCTCCTGAGCCTTCTTCGGCCCAGTACCCGATCCACGTCCGAGCAATTGGGTCGGGGGTATCCTCCGCGGCCGTATCCGTCAGAACCGGCGCGGGCAACCGCTGTGGCGAATGCTGAACGTCAGACGTCAATGGCTGGCCATGCTTCGCGGCCTGTGCCAGGTCTGCGGGAAGACCGGCAGGGACCCACGAACCGGGCGCATGTGGTGGGTGATCACCGAGACTGCGTTCCGCGCGATGAGCCAAGACAGCGGGCTCACCAACGCCCCGCCCACATGTCCCGCATGCCTTCCCGAGTCGCGGGCCCACTGTCCTGGAGCAATTGCCAGCGATCCTGCTCAACCCGGCCGACGAACGCACCTGCCGCCTACGCGGCGGCGACATCTGACAGTGCCCCCACTATCTATCACTACCGAATCTCTTGACACCCTCGGCGAAGCGGCAGATCCTTCGAGCGACCTTCGTCGTGCGAAGGATCGCCACACGCATGGATCACGAACCGCAGAAAGCGCCGGTGACGCAATGGCCGTGAAGGTAAATCACGTCTGGTTCGGCGACAACCCCCTGGGCACGTTGGACAAGTTCAACGTCTACACGTGGAGGGCTCTGGGACACGAGGTGACGATTTACGCGCATCGCTGGAACGGCACCCCTCACGACGAGGCATCGTTGGGGCTGTCGGGCTCCGGCGTCAAGGTCGAAAACCTGAGCACCATCCTCGCCGAGGACGACAACAAGCGGACCGAGACGCTCCCCGAAACGCGGGCGCTCCTGAAGGGGTGGATCGAGGCGACGAACAAGGAGAAGCCTCTCGAGACCGACTTCATCTACAACATGGTCGATCTCACGAAGTCCTACATCGGTGGAACGTGCCAAGGCATCGTCCTGGACTTGAAGGTCGGCCCGAGCCCGCACCTCGCCGCCTACGAGGAAGTTTTCAAACAGAAGTTCGTCAGCTACACCCGCGGCGGAAATACGCCAGGAGATCGGCCGGAGAACCAGTGCATCGGCACGATGGAGGAGGCGGACACGCTTCGCAGCATGTACGCCACGGCGTTCGACGGAAGGATCAAGGACAACCTCGACGGCCAACGCGGGCTGCGTACAAAACCTGCTGAGAAACACTTCAACACGATCACCTCCATCCACGGCAATGGCTTCGAGGCCGCCACGCCCAACATCGACGTGGCCACGAAGACGCCGAAAGGTGACGACGTCGGGAACCAGTACGTGGTGGGGGAGATTCGACAGCAGGGTCACGGCCCCTTCCGCGTCTTCAAGGCGGCGGATGACCAGACCAACAAGAGCGGCGTGAAGACAAAGCCGGTGGAGATCGTGGTTCTGTGCCAGCAGGTCTGGGACGACGAGCTGAAGGACCAGCAAGTTCCCAACCCGCAATTCCTCGCTAAGGTGGCAGAGGCCCTGAAAGCACTCCCTGAATATAAGGCTCCTGCCGTTGCGAGCGCGTGTCCCGATTGCGGGAAGCCTGTCAAGCCCATCGCGCGCGCGGCGCACAAGCTGGAGTGCAAGGGTACGAAGTGAGCCGCCGCTCGTGGTGCTAACCGCTCTGCGGGGAGGCCGTTTACGTCGGCGACATCCGGCTGTGTGGTCAGTTTCGCGCCGATCTCAGTGGTGATGAGCCTGGCGGGAGCTCAACTTCGGACAGGCATTAGCTGCCTGGACGTGCGTAGCCAGTGATGTCCTGGCGGACGGTGTACCGGCTTATGCGGACGCGTAGGCCGGTACGGGGAGCTTCGATCATGCGGTCTGTGTCGAGGACCAGGCCGACGTGTCCAGGGTGGTTGGGGCCTCCGCCGGAGCCTTGGAAGAACACGAGGTCTCCTGGAGCTTGGTAGCCGGGTCCGATGTGGCGAAGGGCGTGCCACTGTTCAGCGGCGGTGCGCGGAAGGGCGACTCCGGCTTGGTGCCAGGCTTAGCGGGTGAGAGCGGAGCAGTCGAAGCCGACCGTGTTCGCCCCTTGGTCGATCCCCCGGCTGGGGCCGTCGAGTCCGCCGCCTCCATGAGTAAGGGGTGCCGAGCCAGCGGGCAGCGGCTGCAAGGGCTGTTGCGCCGTGCCCTGTCCCGGTGATCCGGGGTGGCGCGCATGCGGGCCGTGTGAGCGCGGTGGCATCGGTTCCGGCGGTACGCAGAACCACGGTGGCACACAGGGCGTCGGGAGTCGGCACGCTGTTGTGCGGCAGCACGGTCGCGACGACGCCGACGATGATGATGGCGACCAGGACGAACACGCCGGTCATTGTCGTGGCGATGATCGCCATCAAACGGGCTCGCTGTGGGGGTTGATGGTGCCC
Source organism: Nonomuraea deserti (assembly GCF_004348685.1). Taxonomy (GTDB): domain Bacteria; phylum Actinomycetota; class Actinomycetes; order Streptosporangiales; family Streptosporangiaceae; genus Nonomuraea; species Nonomuraea deserti. The sequence continues at coordinate 24,380 of NZ_SMKO01000054.1, forward strand.
CATGCGTCCCGTAGGGCGATCAACGGACGGCGGGGGCCCGTCGATCCGGCCGGTAGCCATACGGGCCCGGCGGGGCCGTCAGGGGCCGTTGCGGGGGTGTGCACGGCGGTGGCCGTGGGGGCGTCGCTGCTGGTCAGGAGCTTACGAAGGTTGGCTTCGCGGGCAGTGCTGGGGAGCCAGAACAGGACAGGGGTGGTGATGCCGGTGGCTTCGGCGAGGGCGGTGTAGCCGTCGAGCTTGGCCAGGACACGGGACAGGGTCTCGGTGCCGGTGTCGTGCTCGAGGAAGAAGTCGATCGTGTCCGGTTGGCCGGTGGGGGACGGTTCGGTCCAGCGGCCGAAGGCGTCGGGGCGGGCGAGATCGCCCCAGAGGGTGGCGCAGCGGCGTTCTGGCCACCATTCGGCGACCGCTGAGCCGTCGGCCCGGTGGCGGGCGGTGGCGTGCAGTTGGGCGAAGAACTCGTTGACGCCGACCTGGTGTTCAGGCGGGACGAGAGCGCGATGGCGCTGGCGGAATCGGGGCGATAGCGGAGCTCGGCCGGGGTGATGCCGCGTTGGGCCGCAAGGTGGTGGGCTCCGGCGGTGCCGAGGATCCGGTGCCAAGGGCGGCTTCCGGTGGGTGCCCAGGGGCGGAAGCGGTCGAGGGCGCGCAGCTCGTGGAGGGCCAGGAGCCGGTGGCGGGCGCGGTGGATGCTGGGGAAGAAGATCGCGGTGAGTTGGTCGGTGGTGAGGACGCGGTGTTCCCACACGGCGTCGAGGATTTCGGCGTCTCGTGGGGTGAGGCGTTCGGCGAGGCCGGCGACAACATTCGGCGTGACGCGGGGGCGTTGGTGCCGGGAGGGAAGCAGACGGCGAGGTGCGTTCGGTCGGGTCATTTGGTGCTCTCCTCGTGGGCTCGGCGCGGGTCGGTCGAAAGACGGAGCTTGGGTCGGCTGGGCGTGGAGGTTTCGGGACGGGAGAAGGCAGCGCGCGAGGCTGCTCGTACCGCTTCCTGGCGGCCGGGGACGAGGTCGGGGAGAGGGCGGGTGCGGAAGGTAAAAGCCGGAGATTGGCCGCCCTTGCCGGTCATGACGCGTCCGGCGGCTTGGTACGCGCCGAGGTGGGACAGGTCGTGCGCACCGAGTACGGGGCCCACGTGGCGGGCGAGCTCGTGAGCGTCCTCCGGAGAGGCGGTGAAGTAGACCTTGTTGCGGGCGTCGGCGGAAACGGCTTCGCGCAGGTCTTTGGGGAGCTGGGACAGGTGTTGGTGGGCGAGGGCGAGGGAGAAGCGGTAGGCACGCGCCTCGGCCAGGAGGTCGCTGACGGCGATGGGCATGTTGAGAAAGTTCTGGGCCTCGTCGATGTAGGCGGCGGCGTCCCGGCGCTCGTGCTCGGGGAGGCGTACACGAGGGGTGATGGCCTGCCAGGTGTGCGCGAGGAGGACGGAGCCGAAGAGGCGGGCGGCGTCTTCACCCAGCACGCCCTTGGGAAGCGGGCCAGGACCAGGCCGCCGGTGTCCAGGGTGTGAGCGAGGTCGAAGGTGGAGGTCCCGCCGGAGAGGGCGTCGCGGACGAACGGGCGGAGCAGGACGGCACGAAGCTTGTTCATGACAGGGCTGATCACGGCGGCGCGGGCAGCAGGAGACAGCTCGTCGTAGGCGGTCCAGAAGCCTTGCAACAGCTCGTCCTGGAGCCAGCCGACGATCCGAGCGCGAAACGGGGTGTCGGTGAGGAGCTTGGGGATCTCGGCGAGGGTGGCGCGGTGGCCGTGGGCGCGTACGAGGGTGAGGCAGGCCGAGCGCATGAGGTCGTCCAGGCGCGGGCCCCAGGACGAGGCGAAGCAGCGGTGGAAGATCGTGACAATCGAGTCGACGGCGAACGCCGGGTCAGGTCCGGCCAGGACGTTGAAGCAGGGTGGGCTGCCGGGTTCGGCCGGGTCGAACAGGACGGTCCGGCCGATGGCGCGTTCCGGGAGGCGGTCGAGGACGTCGTCGATGAGGTCGCCCTTGGGGTCGATGACGAGGGCGCCTCGGCCGGCGTGGGCGTCGGAGAGGATGAGGTTGGCCAGGAAGGTGGACTTGCCGACGCCGGTCTGGCCGAGGACGTGCAGGTGCTGGCGGGAGGAGGCCACGGTGACGCCCACAGGGCGCGGGTGGCCGGTCTCGGCGTCGCCCAGCACCCGGACGTCCGGCCCGTACGCGGGGACGTCGGGGGAGGGCGCGATGGGGCGGGCTCCGGCGCGGGAAATGCCAGGAGCCGCCTGGTCGTAGGGCAGGTGGGCGATCGCGGCGAGCTCGTTGACGGCCAGGAGATACCCGGTGTTCATGCGGCGGCTGGGCATGCGGCCGGGCAGGTCGAGGCCGCGTAGCCGGCGCAGATACTGATGGCCGGAGGCGAACAGCGCGAACGTGGCGGCGATCTCATGAGCTCGTCCACGAAGGCGGCCTCGGGTGTCGGGGCGATCACTGGTGATGGCGTAGGAGATCTGGACGGCGAAGCGCGACTGGCCCGCCTTGGCGAGGATGGCGCGGATCTCTTCGGCTCGTTCGGGGAACATCCTGGCCAGCTCGCCCGGCCTGGCAAGGCCCATGCCGCCGGGTGTGATCAGGTCGAACAGCTCGGAACGGAGACTGCCGGACGTGCCGTTGCGCAACGCGGAGGCGGCTCGGTGAGCGGCTGACAGCCGCCGCCCAGTCACCGGGCGGACCAGCACCTGGACGGCGGCATGCTCGCCTGGGCGCAACCCCGACAGCGCGCCCAGGAGCGCACGCAGCGGGTCACCGCTGTGCGTCGTCGTGAGCGGGTAGTGGTCCGGGCGGGCCAAGGTCATCCGGCCCCGGGACGTCCTAGCTCCGCGCGGTGTGGGCGGTTCGGCCGGACGGGTGGTCACGGTCGCACCGGGCCAGGCCGACCGGATCGCCTTCGCGACCAGCCCGGGCGGGACCAGGCCCGGTACCCAGAGCTGGACCCGGACGCTGGCGGAGTCGGCCACGTACTCCCAGGACAGGTGGGGCTGGCCGAACAGAGCACGCTTCCAGCGCGGTGCGGTCAGCCCCATGACCTGGGACCACCAGGCAGCCGCGCTGCCGGGCTCGACCTGCGGCGGGACGGCGATCTCGACCAGCCGAGCGTTCCGCGCGAAGCGGGCGTTGCGCCACCGCCACAGGACGGCTCGGGCCGCGACCCGCGAAGGCGACCACGCTTCCGATCACGGCTCCACCGAGGACCGGGTCGGGAAGAGACGGGATCACGGCTGGTCGGCCTCCCACTCGGCCGGGTCGGTGGTGGCGAGCGAGTGTTCGTACGTGCTGGAGACGGCAGAGAAGGCCGCACGATCACCAGCGCCGCCACAGACCAGGCCTTCGCCCTGGCCGGCCGAAAGCAGGAAGAGCCGTTCACCTTCGGTGAGGTTGAACGCGTCGGCGATCTCGTCGATGGCCTGCGGGGCCTGACGCAAAAGGATCTGCGTGCCGGCGTTCGCGACGACGGCCTTACCGAGGTCTGAGCCGAGAAGGTCGGCGGCGTCCTGGGTGACGACGGCGAGGCCGGTCCAGTGCTTGCGGGCGGACTTGGCGAGCCGATACAGGAACCTCGCGCCCTCGTTCTCACGCATGAGCGTCCACGCCTCGTCGACCACGACCAGGCGGCGGCGCCGGTCGGCAGGGTTGGACACGCGACGCCAGATCGCGTCGAGCGCCAGAAGCATGCCGACCGGGCGGGTCTCCTCGGGCAGGTCCCGCAGGGAGAACACGATCAGGTGGCCGTCCGGGCGGGTGGTGGTCGGGCCGGAGAACAGACTGCGATACGAACCGGACACGTACGGGGCGAGCCGCGCGGCCAGCTGGGACGCCTCCGGCGCGTCCGTAGCCTCCAGCATCGTCGCCAGGTCGGCGAGCAGCGGCGCGGGACGTTTCCACGTACGTCGGTCGGAGGTGATGCCGTGGGCCGCGTAGGTGGCGATCACGGCCTTGTCCAGTACGGCCTTCGTCGCAGCATTGAGCGGTTCGCCGAGCATGGTCCCGACGAGGGTCTGAAGGAACATCGCGCGCCGGTCCAGCGCGTCGTCGCCTTCGACGGCGTCGGGCAGGTCGAAGGGGTTGAAGCACACGCCGGGCGCGCCGAGGCCGAGGATGGTTCCCCCGACCGCCCCTGACAGACGGCGGTACTCGTCCTCGGGGTCGACGACGCACACCTCGACCTGGTGGAACAGCAGCCGTAGCACCTCAAGCTTGGTGAAGTACGACTTGCCCGCTCCCGACCGAGCGATCGTCACGGAGTTGTAGTTGTCGTGCGCGAACCGGTCCCACAGCACGACGCCGGAGGAGTAGACGTTCAGTCCGTACAACACCGGCGTCTCAGCGAGCCGAGGCCGCAGATCCGGTGACGCGAACGGGAACGCCGCCGCGAGCGCCGAAGTATCGAAGGTCCGGCGCGTTCTCAGCGCGTCGGCACCGAATGGCAGCGTGGTCGTCCACCCCTGCATCGCGCGGAACGTCGCCGGGTGCGCGTCGAGCAGAAGCGAGGCTGCCAGCGCCTTGACGTGCTGGACCTCGGCCTCCAGCTCATCGGAGTCCGCGGCGTGGATGGTGAGATAGAGGCCGACGCGGAAGAGACGGCCGTGGCCTCGGGCGAGGGAGGCGGCCAGCTCCGCGGCGTCGTCAGCTGCCGCTTCGGTCGCGAAGTCCGGCGCAAGGCCGCTCGTGGAGGCCGACTCCAGGCGGGCGAGCTGGCGGCGGAGCCGTTGAGCGGCGACCAGCGGGGGCACGGGCTCGATATGCAGGGACACGTCGAGGTGCCCTGGGTAGCCGGTCAGCGGTTCGAGCCAGCCCGCGCCCACCTCGCGCGGGTATCCGGCGATCGCGAACGATGCGCAGACTCCGTCGGGGAACTCGACCGAACGAGCATTGATCTTCAACGATGCGGGGCCGGGCAAGGCGGCGGCGGTCTTGGCGAGTTCCGCGGCGTGGTCGGAGAGTCGGGTGAACTTCATCAGGCGTCTTCTCCACGTGAGATCGGCTCATCAGGGCGGGCGATCCCGACCGGTTCCGTGCGGCGCGGCGACAACGACCGCACCAGCAGCTCGCGAGCGTCGTCGGTGCCCATGACGGAGGCGTGGACGCCAAGCGCGAGCAGGGAGCGGACGGTCTCCTCTGCGCGACGAGCCACGATCGCCGCCGAGCTGTTCCGGTGTGCGGCTCGCCGAGGCCCGCGCTTCCACGTTGGCGGCTGCTCGCTGTCCTGATGACGGACCACGATGAGGACGTCGCGGGTCAGCAGATCCCGGGTGGCGCTGAGTTCGGTGAGGAAGTCGGCGTGCTGGTGTGCCGCCTGCTCGAGTGCTGGATCGGCCAGGTGCTCGGCGGTGTGGCTGATCCGGTCGGCGAGGTCGGACAGGTCGACCGGGCGAGCTTGCAGGAGGATCTGTACGGGTGCGTCGAGGGAGTTCAGCCACCCGGCGAACACCCCCACCAAGGCCGCTTGCTCTTCGCCGGTCCGCAGTCCGAACGCCACGGTCCCGGCTCGGACGACTGCCGCGGTTCCGCCTTCGGCCAGCTCCATGACGCCGTCCTCACGGATCGCCCGGACCGGAAGCCGCAGGCGCCCGGGGAGCCGCCCTCGTACTAGGCACCAGGCCGGCGGCTCAGGCACTCCCTCCTCAGCCGTGACGAGCCTGCGATCCCGGCGCAGCCACGCGAGGGCGTGAAGGGCGAGCCGGTCGAGACCGAGCCCGTCGCGTCTGCCGAGTGCCAGCGCGCATCCGCAGGCGATCACCGGTACGACGATCGCGGCGAGCACCGGGATCGGCAGCCGGTCACCGGCCATGAGGTAGACCCACGTGGCCAGCAGCCCTGTCCCCGCCAGGATCGCGACTTGCCGGATGGTCAGCTTCGCGAGGATCTTGTCCGGCATCGCCACGTCGGCCGGGATCGTCGCGACCAGCCGTTCGTTACTTGCGTGTCGCACGGCGATCTGCCTTTCTGCGAGGACGAGGCATGTCGAGCCGCACCGTGACCTGCGACTGACCGCGTTGCGCGCGGCGTGCAGCGGACGCTTGCGGCAGGCGTGTGGCGTTCGGTTGCTGGTCGCTGCGGACAGGCGGTCGGCCACGACGGCCCGGCTGCGGGCGGGGATGGGTTACCGGGCCTGGCTGCTTTCTGACGGGGCTGTCCGGCGTGTCAGGACGCGTTGGGTGGTCATGACGGGACAGGCGATTCGTACGTCCCACACGGGCGTTTCCGTTGCCGCCGCAGCCCGTGGTGGGCCGCCGGGACGGACGGGGACGGCGCTGGATCCCGCCGCTCGGCCCGCCCGAGCCCGGATTCCGCCCACCAGGGCCACCACCGCCAGGACCACCGCCGTAGGGCGGACCACCGCCGGGAGGACCGCCACTGGGCGGACCATTGGGCCCGTTGCCGGCGGGCGGGTTCGGAGGCCCGGAACGCGGGTACCGCGCGTGACGCACCGGCGCGCTTTCCGAGCAGGAAGTTCAGCCCGCGATAGATGATCAGGGACTGCACCAGGCGCGAAAGCGTCCGGGGCCGGTTGGCCTGCCAGATCGTCCTTGCGACCCATCCAGGGATCTTGAACAGTACGAACAGCAGGCACACGGCCATGAGCAGGTCGGCCAGGTCCGCCGTGGTGGGCACCCAGAACGCGGCGGCGTCCTCGGCCGGGTTGTCGGAGAAGATGAGCTTCAGCGCCGTGACGAGCACGAGCGACTGGCATATCTGGATCGTCAGCAGCCCGATGAACGACCGCCACCACAGCCGGGCCAGCCCGTCCGTCATCGGCAGCGCGTGAAAGATCAACGCCAGAGGCGCTGCCGCGATCACGACCATGGTGAGCGCGATCCGTACGAGATAGGTGAATACGACCCCGACCGCCAGGACGACCGCGACCAGTGCCACCAGCGCGAAGAACACGCCGTGAGTGGCGATCCCCGCCAGGATCGTCGTCTTGATGGCGTTGAACACCGACTCCGGATCGATCCGGTCAGCACCATCAGCCAGGAACGCGTGGCTCAGCCCGTTCACCAGGGTGATCGCGTACCCGATCGCGACCAGGCTCAGGTTCGCGGCGAGAAACGCCCACACCAGCCGGGGCAGCAGTTCGCGCGCCGAACTCTCACCCGGGAGCGCCTGCCCGACCATGAGCATCACTCCCGCGGCTGTCACCAGCAGCACGAAGCAGGTGTTCGCGATGGTCCGGGAGACCTCCCACAGCTGCTTGGCCCGGGCCATCGCCGGGGAGTCCAGCTCTGGCGTCGCCAGCACGGTCGACCCGAGCATCTCGAACACCGGCTTGGAGGCCGTCTCCACGAGATGCGTGAACCACTCGTTGACCGCCTGGCGGGCCTCGCAGGCCACGCTGATGAACCCGCAGTCCTGCGCCGGCGCCACAGCCGAAGTCGAGGGCGTCGCGGTCGGCGTCGGCGTGGCTGTCGGAGAGGCGGCGAGCGCGCGTCCGCTGATCAGCGCCAGGGCGAGCGCGGCACCGAGCACCAGGAGGACGAGCAGCCCGACCGCCCTTCGGCGAGTACCGGTCACGTCAGGCCCCCACGATCCGCTGCAGGATCTCCACCAGGACCGGCGCGAGCACCGCCACCCCGTAGCCGAGCGCTCCGTACCGCAGCGTCTTCTTGGCGGCCTCGACTTCTCCGGGGTCGCCGCCGGCCAGGATGTAGCGGACTCCGCCGATGGTGAAGAACAGCGTGGCCAGCCCGACGAGCAGCCCGACCACCACGTTGCGCAGGTTGGTGATGACCTGGTCGAGCGAGTCGGAGGCCAGCGCGGTCATGGCCTCGGCGACCCCCGGCACGGTCAGCGCGGCGACAGTGCAGCCGCCGGTCCACACCAGCGACGCGACACCACGCCGCACCAAGCTCACCTTCGCCGGAACCCGGATAACGAACAACGGACAAGGCCGAGACGGCTTCATGACATGGCCCCCAAGGACGAGAGGTCTTGACCTGGCGGCCAGCCGTGATCACAGGCCCGGAACGGTCCGGGATGGGTGTCCTCCTTCGAAGGACGAGGGACGATGGACTCGATGGGAACGGGCAACCGCCCCCCAGAACTCCGCCCCGAGCCTTGATCACGGCTGACGTAGATGAACCACCGATTCAGCAGGCGAGATTGGAGGCCGGCCCGTCACCGCTGACCGAGACTTGACCCTCCTCGATCGCCCGCGCCAGCCGCACCTCCGCCGTTCGCCGGCGCTTGTACAGCCGATCCGCCGGCACCCCGAGCCGCCCCGCGTACGCCCGCAGCGCCTGCCCCTCCAAGCGCGTCGCGTTGATCAGCTTTGCTTCGTCCGGGGTGATGACATGGCATCGGACGGCCTCGGCGAGCACCATGAACGGCTCGCTGTCCAGGGCCGTCTGCTCGGGTATGTCGGCGCAGATCTCGATGGAGGCGAGCTCACGCGCTCGAACCTCAAGCGCGCCCTTCTTCGCCCACAGCAGCAGGCGAGGCAGGATGTTCGGCAGGTCGAGGTCGATCCGGCGGAGCTGCGCGACGAAGCTCGTCACCATCTCCGAGACGATGTCCTCTGCCACGTGTGCCGAGCAGCTCTGCGTGCACCGCGTGGCCAGGTTCTTCAGTCCCGGCATAGCCACCCCCACGCACCCGATCACCCAGGCGGGGCCGTCGCACCGCGAGCGCCGCACGAGATGCGCCCAGACAGTGTCCTTCAGATCGTCGTCCGCCTGCGGCGAGAGCAGCAGCGCCTTGACCTCACAAAGATCGATCGGACGCGGGGGCGCCCCATGCCCGATGGAGCGGCCATCTATCGAGAGCGGGTTTGGACCGAGGATCAAGAGTTGAAAGGCCCTGTCCGCTGCGTTCAGAGCATTCCGGTGGAAGGTCTTCGATTCTGTGCTGTCTTGTAGGTCGATGGCCATGGTGTCCCCCGTAGGTCGGGTCGGATCGGTCGATCCAGGTCTCGACCACCAGGTGGGAAGAACTTCGAGCACCAAGGGCGGCAGCGCGGACACCATCAACCGCCGCGGAGGCTCCCATTGGGCCTTTGAACAGGGGGCAATGAGCGGGCCCCGAAGCCATGCCCAAGATCCCGACAAGCTGGCCAAACCGTACCCTGACCTGCTGCTGTACGTCTCACTGCGTAGGCTGGCAAAGCTCCCCAAGCAGCCGCGCGCGGTGCGACGTGATCCAGACGGGGTTGCGTCCAACCGGCAGGCGTACTACCTGTGCAGCCCGCCCCAGTACGCCATCCTTAACGAGCGCGACCATCCCAAGGTCGTTCGCCTTCGGGAGGCGGGGACTTGGATGAGGTCGATGGCTGGCTGGGGACCGCGTTCGGGCCGGACAGGCTGGGGCACACGATTGCGGCGATTGACTGACCGACGTTACGAACTGGAGGGTTGATTCCGGACGAAGTAGCGTCGGTGAATGGTGGTGTTGAACCAGTTGACGTCCAGCCGGTGCTCCGCCAACGTGAACGCGAGTTCCAGGAAGGCCCCCTGCCGTTCGTCATAAGGATGCGGCGGGAACAGCGGCAGGTCCCCCAGGCGGTCGTCGAGACCGTGAGGATCCTCACCTCCGGCGAATCGAAGGCCGCCGCTGTCGACCACGGTCAGGACCCGACCGTCGACCGCCCGCCGGAGGCTGAGCCGCGTGTTCAGGTCGGCGAACAGGTTGAGGACCTCGACCCCATCGGCTGAAATCTGCTCGATCTTCACCTTGCCATGCCAGCCCAGAGGCTCCATCACGACGACGCGGTCACCCGCGCGTCCGCATACGATCACGTGCGGCGCGTTGTGGCCAGGGTATGACGGCAGCTCGCCTCTCGCCTCGGCAATGGTGCACTCACGGACGTCGTCCAGGGTCGCGCCGAACCGCCGCGCGACCTCGTCCGGATCGGCGAGTTCGACCCAGGTGAGGCAGCAGTACTCGGCCAGACCTTCCCCTGCGAACAGGCGGTAGTTCTCGCCGAATCGCCCGCCGCCCGAAATCCCTGGCCGCATGTGCTTCCTTCCCAGCTGCAGATCGTCCTGTTCGCCCACCACCGGGGCCGTAGGCGAACAGGACGTTACCAGCGTCTATTGCGCGGGTGGACTGCCCGACTAATTCGGACCCAGAACGGGTCATTGTGTAGGATCCGGCAGTACGCCAGGAGAGCGAAAGGAGCTTACCTGCCGTTTCGTTCTCCGTGTCGTTGACGTAGACGGCGGAGTAATCCCACCTAGTTGACGCGGTCCCTTCCAGCGTGGCGTTGAAAGGGAATTCGTCACAATGCTTCTTGGCCGCGGTCTTGGTGGGCTGCACGGCCGGAGTGGCGCACGTAAGGTCTTTCAGCGTGACGTTATCCTCCCAGAAGGAGTCAGTCTTCACATAGCGATGCAGCGCCTGAGCTTGCGGCAGCGGCCATCCCTACGCTGACATCGCGGCCATCGTGAAACTCGATCGAAGCGAACTTATGCTCTTTGATCCGGGAGACGAGCCTAGTCGAAGTTGGGAGATGGGAGGGGCAGAGCTGAGTATGGGGTATGCAGCAACTCTGGTTCCAGCCGTATGCCGCTCTCCAGTTCGGTCACAGCAAGGCATGCTGCGACGAAGTTCACTGTCGCCTCTACTTGTTCGCTGTCATAGGCACGTGCGAGAAATTCAGCGTAAGGACGCAAGGGACCGAGGAGTTCTGTCCAAGGGGTGAAGGGAAGATCGATCGGCTCCGGATACTCGAGCTTGCCTTGCCCTCTCCCATAGTCGGCGTACATGCTTGCGTTGCCGTTGATGTCGAATGCTACGTACCAGTGCCGGAAACCGGCGCCGCACAGTTGATCGGTTATCTGCTTGCGTTCCGGCATGGGGTAGACCCCGTCCAGCGTGACGACGCCGACGCCAACCTGGTAGAGGCGGATGCTGTGGCCGCTGTGCGGTACGGTTCCAGGACCTTCTATCTCTATGGGGTCGAACCCCATGCGACGCACAGCCTCTTCGATGGTGAGTTCGCCTGAGTTCGGCAGCGTGACCGTGTATGCCATGTCCTCGCCGAGATAATCCAGAATATCCGTGTAACGGGTGACGGCCTCATCCAACACGTCGATCGACCTTTCTCTGAACAGGAGGGTCCCTCAGGATCCAAGCGTACCTATGGTTCCTGAGGGACCTCTATCTGGCGCTTAGATGGCTAGTGCGGATTTTGTCCGGGAGCGTACGCCTCTACCCAGAAGTGATCATAGGTGGTCTTCCGTCGAGTGCCGTCTTCGCCTAGGATGCGCTGGCTTCCATAGAAGGCACCAAGACGTATCCCATCTTCGGTGTTGCGCTTCCACCACACAGGTCTGATTGAGTAGGCGTAAGCATCCGGGCTGTTCACGCGCTCGACGCTGACCCATGTGCCCTGCATGGTGGACTGGAAGGGAAACTCATCGCACTCATATACCTTGTGCTTCTCCCCCTTGCCGAGTTCGGCATCTCTGCGATCGTAGTCCTTGAATAGGAGGCGGCACATATTACGGCTTTTCGTATTATTCTTTCTCTTCCAGTCCGCGTTGACGTTTCGACTGAGTGGTCCACTGGCACTCAGCCAATGCCCCGGAATGCTTTTATCGATCCTCTTGGGGAGCGTGATATCTTTCTTGTGTTGGGCCGTCCAGATATGAGATGCGACGCTCCGATATGCCATGTTCACGTTATCTGGGTCGCCCATATCGCTCCAGGGGAGACCTGGTCGGGTCTCAGTTGTCTCGTAGACTGCTGCGACCTTGTCGAAGATACAACCGCTCCCGTAGTGCCTGGTGAGGTAAAATGCGGAATCGCACCGCGCTTCGGGTTTGGCGTCGGACCAGTAAGTCTTCGGAGGGGTGGTGGAAATTCCGTCGAGCCATATTTTGGCGTAAAACTTCGGGAAGCAGCGCTGGATTTTGTCGATTCCCCTGCCGTTCGCCTCATCGGAAACTACGGTGAACTCAACGACCTTTCCGTCTCGCCATTGTTGCCATGGTCCCTGTACGTATGAATCGCCGGCTATCTTGCAGGCGGTGTTATAGGTGCTGGCCCCGAAGCCGATCATCGCCTGCCTGTTATAGACACCGCCGATCGCGGTTACGTTCTTTAGGGAGATCCTGTAACGGCTGAAGCGGTCTTTCGTAGGAGTGCCCTCGCCGTTGCCGCCTGCAGTTCCGATGATGGTGGCGTCGGCGGTGATCCCGTTGACGAAAACTCCGGGACGGGAACCTATCTGGGCATCGCCGCGGGCGACCTCTTGAATGGCGCACCAGGTGTTGCGGTTCATGTAGTAGCCGTCGGTACCGTCCGTTGCGCCGGTTCTGGCTTGCTGCTCGTGCCTCCAGCACTCCTGTACACGCGAATCGTCATCCGCGATAGCAACGGCAGGCGCGGGAGCAATGTCGCGAGGGTCGTTCGATGTCTTGTCGCCGGTGGCGCCTTGTTCAAGGTCGACAACTAGGCCAGCCCAAGGCGACCACGCACCCTTATCGCCTGCCCTCGCCCTCCATCTCACTTTCTCGCCGTCTCGCAACAGTCCCTTGGAGACCTGCAGTGTCACCTGGGAATCGTTGGGCTTGGCGGTGGCCTGCCCGGACCAGATCAGCCGTCGGTCCCTGATCACCTTTCCGGCCTTGAAGGATCCGGCGGAGTTGGGACAGCTTCGCCGTGCCCAGTCGGCGGAGTTGCCGCCGGTCGTGTCGGTGCACGCGGACGTCTGCCTGTTCGCTCGTACCGCAGGAGGTGCTCGATGAACGAGAGCGTTCTGCCGTCGGTCCTGGCTACGGGCCAGCTGCAGTCGAGGGTGCAGCGGCGTGGCCGGTATGTCGCGGAGTCGATGAGGCATCCGGGCAAGATGCTCCCGTCGATCGCCGCTCAGGTGATCTCGGTGTTCACTGAGCCGGGTGAGCTGGTGGTGGATCCGATGTGTGGGATCGGGACGACGCTGGTGGAGGCGACGCATCTGGGGCGGCACGCGGCGGGGATGGAGTACGAGGCGGACTTCGCCGGTCTCACCGCCGCGAATGTTCAGCACGCTCGTTCGCAAGGGGCGACGGGATTCGCTCGGGTGGCCTGTGGGGACGCGCGGAACATCGCGACTGTCTTCGCGGATCTGCGGGGTACGGCTGGGCTGGTGCTGACCTCTCCGCCCTATGGGGTGCGGACGCATGGGCATGTCCGCTGCGGGAGTCGGGAGGGTGGCGGGCCGGTGGAGAAGTCGAACCATCGGTATTCCAAGGACAAGGGGAACCTCGCTCATCGGCCGTTGCCTCAGTTGATGGAGGGCTTCGGGCAGATCCTCGGCGGATGTGGGGAACTGCTGCGGCCTGGCGGAGTTGTCGCCGTCACCGTTCGGCCGATCCGGGTCAGCGGGCGGCTCGTTGACCTTCCTGGCCAGGTCATCGAGACCGCGGAGGCGGCTGGTCTGGTGCTCACTCACCGTTTGGCAGCGTTGCTGTGCGGGCTGCGTGATGGCCGGTTGGTGCCTCGGGCGTCGTTCTTTCAGATGCTGGAGGCCTGGAGGGGTCAGGAGAAGGGGCAGCCGGTGTGCGCTGCGGCGCATGAGGATCTTCTCATTCTGCGCAAGCGGGGTGATGAGGATTGAGAGCGGCTCCCTCTCGTAGTTCGGCGGCCCTCACGGGGAGTGTGCCTTCGTCATCCACAGGCTGTGCACGACCGTCGGGGTCTCGCCGGGTGAGAAGTCGTGTCCAGGTGGTCGTTGACATCGGCTGTCGAGGCGAGCGGTCATGGAGGGCCGCCGGGGGTGGGCGGGCCCGTAGGGCCCGATCCGGTCGCCGGTGGACGCGGGTACCCGTTCCGAACCGGGACGGGTCGTGAGCGGCGCGGACCACGGGCTGCAGTTGGTGGTGCCGGGGGAGGAGCTCAGGCTCACCCCCGGCGCAGCCGGCGTGCTGCTGCGAATCCTGCTCAAAGCCGCCGCCCGCGTGAAGCAACCGCAGACCGCGAGGGAGCAGCACAGATGACGATCAGGTTCGGCTTCTACGGCCGAGTGTCGACCGAGGACAACCAGGACCCGGAGGCATCGAGGGCCTGGCAGTTGCATCGGGCACGAGCGCTGATCGAGTCGCGAGGCGGGGAGATCGTCGCTGAGTTCTTCGACGTCGACAAGTCCCGTTCGATCCCCTGGCAGCTTCGACCGCACGCGGCAGCGCTGATCGAGGAGTTGAAGGACACGCGGCGGGGCTTCGATGCGGTGGTGATCGGGGAGCCGCAGCGGGCGTTCTACGGCAACCAGTACAGCTTGACGTTCCCGTTGTTCGAGCACTTCGGTGTGCCGCTGTGGGTGCCCGAGGTCGGCGGGCCGATCGACCCGGCCAACGAGGCCCACGACATGATCATGGGAGTCTTCGGTGGGCTGTCGAAGGGCGAGCGGAACCGGACCAAGATCCGTGTGCGGGCCGCCATGGCGGCGATCACGGCGACTGAGGGAAGGTTTCTCGGCGGGCGTCCGCCGTACGGGTACAGCCTCCAAGACGCAGGCCCGCACCCGAATCCCGGTAAGGCGGCCGACGGTCGGAGACTGCGGCGGCTGGTGGCTGATCCGGTCACCTCGCGCGTGGTGCGGTGGATCTACAGGGAGTTCCTCAAAGGCAGGGGCTACCTGGACATCGCCGAGGACCTGACGGTGCAGGGGATCGTGTCGCCGTCGGCCAGTGATCCTGGGAGGAACAAGCACCGGGATCAGATTGCGTGGTCGAAGTACGCCATCCGAGTGATCCTCACCAACCCGCGCTACACCGGCCACCAGGTGTGGAACAAGCAGCGCAAGGACGAGATCCTTCTGGACGTGGAGAACGTCGCGCTGGGGACGACGACCAAGCAGCGGTGGAACACCAAGGACCAGTGGATCTGGTCGGAGCATCCCGTGCATGACGCGATCGTGAGCGTCGAGGAGTACCAGCGGGTCCAGGAGATCCTCGCCACGCGTGCCAGAGGCACATTCAGCCAGCGTCCTCACCCTACGCGGCGTCCTTACGCCTTCCGGGGTGTGCTGTTCTGCGGGTATTGCGAGCGCCGGATGCAGGGGAACTGGAACAACCGGCAGGCCTACTACCGGTGCCGGTTCCCTGCCCAGTACGCCATCACCAACGACCTCGACCATCCCAAGGTCGTCTACCTGCGGGAGTCGGAGATCTTGGGTGAGGTCGATGGCTGGCTGGGGACCGCGTTCGGCCCGGACAGGTGGGAGCACACGATCGCAGCGATGGCCGAGCAGGCGATCGACCCGAACGAGGCGGCTCTGATCGACCTGCGTAAGCGGCTGTCGAAGTGTGATCGCAAGCTAAACCAATATCGCTCCGCGCTCGACGCGGGGGGCGACCCGATCGAGATCTCCGCGTGGATCAACGAGACGAAGAGTGAACGCGCCCGCCTGGAAGGGGAGCTGAAGGCGGTTCCGGCTGCCCAGCGCATCAGCGTCGAGGAGATCAGATCGATGATCGGAGGTCGGCGACTTGGTTCGCCTGGTCTCGGAAGCGGACCCGGACGACAAGGCCGAGCTCTACACGCAGCTCGGGCTGAAGCTCACGTACTACCCCGAAAAGCAGTATGTGGAGGCCCGGATCGATCCGGAACCCCCACATGTGCGAGCGGTGTGTGTCCGAGGGGGGACTTGAACCCCCATGCCCATCACTGGGCACTAGCACCTCAAGCTAGCGCGTCTGCCTATTCCGCCACCCGGACTTGGTGCCTGCACGCGGGACCGTCATCCCGCGTCGGCTCAGTAAGGCTAGCAAACTCTGAGGAGTGCGTCATACCGAGAATCCGGCCTCCTGCCGAAAGGCGGCTCCGGAGGCGCGGGAATGCCGGGTGATGGCCCGTCGCGGGGTCGCTGATGGGCCGCTCATGACGTACGCCGGAGCGCATTGGCCCAGTTGGGGGTGGTTTGAGGGGTGTGGCGTTGGTGAATTTCTGGGGTCACGGTGAAAAGGCCTTGCGACAACCTTGGGTACTGCTACGGTTACGGACCGTTGAGGGGTGAGTCCAAGGACCGGCTCCGTCAACGCTGAGGCCGGTTCTGGATATCGGGAGGTCACGTGGCGCGCGCGGCGATGCATCAGCCGAGGGAGAAGTCCCTCGCTGTGCGTCGCCTGCCCGTGCCCTCCCGCGGGCAGGACACGGCCACCGATCGGGTCGACCGGATGGCGCGGTTCGCGGCCGGTGCCCGTCGGCTCGTCATGCGGGCAACCGCGGTCGGCTCCCTGGTGGCCGCTGGATGGTTGCTCGCTGTTCTGTTCGGCATGCTCACCGCCGCTCCGGCGGCCGCGGATTCCACCGCGGCGACAGGAACGCCCTCAACATCGGCCGCGGGGCTTCCCGCGACCGAAACGTCGGCCGCGGATCCTTCCGCGTCCGCGACAACGGCTGCGGGGCTTCCCGCGACCGAAACGGCCGCGGTCCCCTCCGCGGTCACAGAAGTCGGCGCGTCGGCCGCCTCCCTCGACCCTGACCACGTCTCGGCGTCCGACAACGCCGAAGCCATGGCGGGGCGCACGGTCGACGGGCTCAACAGCCAGCAGGATCCTGGCCTGCCGACACCGTCCACCGCCGGCCAGATCCTGGACACCAACGGCTTGGTGCCCAACGGCGGTGGCAGCGGCCCCTTCGGGTCCGCCACCGGGGATGTCGCGAGGTCAGTGTTCGACCCGCGGCTCGAGGCGCGGCGCGCACCTCCGGCGTACGTGCTTCCCCCCGTCGTCCGCACAGCGGCGGACGACCCTTCTTTCTCACCTGACTGATCCCCGCCCGGGCACCGGCCGGTCACGCGCGACGGAAGACGTCGCGGGCAATGCGACCCCCGGGCCCTTTCTCCGAGTATCGCGGCGGAGCGCGGCTTTGATCCCCTCCGCCGGCGGGTGAACACGTCAGTTCAGCTGGTTCGCGAATCCGAGGTCTCCGCTGTGCGCGAAACCTCGCACGGCCTCGGGTTGCCCGCGAGCCGTTCAGGTAATCCCCCCAAGAACCACAAGGAGCATCGATATGCGTACGTGGGCGAAGGCATCGACCCCTGCGGCCCTTCTCGCGGTGGCCGTCATGTCGTTCGGCGGCAGCGGCACCGCGCTGGCCGACACCTCGGGCGACGCGTCCATCGGCGGCGGCAACCAGGTCGACCTGCCGATCTCGCTGCCCATCGACATCAGCGGCAACTCCGTCGCGGCGGTCGGCTCGTCGCAGGCCTCTTCGCAGGGCGGCGCCGAGGTCGTGAACAACCGCGGCGGTGGTGGCATCCCCAACCGCACGTCGGGCGACGCGAGCATCCTCGGCGGCAACCAGGTCGACGCGCCGATCAGCGCGCCGGTCAACGCCTGCGGCAACGCCGTCTCCCTGATCGGCAGGTCCGACGCGGGCTGCAAGGGCGGCGCGGAGGTGCGCAACCAGGGCAGGGGCGGTACGGGCGGCAACCGCACGTCGGGCGACGCGAGCATCCTCGGCGGCAACCAGGTCACCGCGCCGATCAGCGCCCCGATCAACGCCTGCGGCAACGCGGTCGCGATCTTCGGCGATGCGACGGCGGGCTGCAAGGGCGGCGCCACGGTGAAGAACACCGGCAAGGGCGGCCCGGGCGGCAACCGCACCTCGGGCAACGCGAGCATCCTCGGCGGCAACCAGGTCGTCGCCCCGATCAGCGCCCCGATCAACATCTGCGGCAACTCGGTCGCGGTCGTCGGGCGGGCGTTCTCGGGCTGCAAGGGCGGGTCGTCGGTCACCAACGGCGGTCCCGGGCGCGGCTACCACCACGGCCGTCACGTGGGCTCGCGGGGCAACGACACCGACGGCCGGTTCGGGGTCGGCAGCGGCAACCAGGTCGTGGCGCCGATCAGCCTGCCCGTCAACGTCTGCGGCAACGCCGTGGGCAACGCCACGGCCGGGTGCGCGGGCGGCGCCACCGTGCACAACTCCGGCAAGGGCACGGGCGGCAACCGCACCTCGGGGCGGGCGGGCATCCTGGCGGGCAACCAGGTGGTCGCTCCGATCACCGCGCCGGTCAACGTCTGCGGCAACGCCGTGGCGCTGGTCGGCCGCGCGTTCGCCGGCTGCAAGGGCGGCGCCCACGTGAAGGAGCCCGGCAGGGGCACGGGCGGCAACCGCACCTCGGGCAACGCGAGCATCCTAGGCGGCAACCAGGTCATCGCCCCGATCACCGCGCCGATCAACGTCTGCGGCAACGCCGTGGCCGTCCTGGGAGATGCCGCGGCCGGATGCCTCGGCGGGGCGCACGTCGGCAAGCCGGGCCACGGAGGCCTCAGCGGGCACCAGCACTTCGCCCGCGCCACCACCAAGACCGCGGCGGCCAAGGGCGGCGTGCTGCCCGTGATCCCGGCCGTGCCGGTCCTGGGCGGGACGCCGGACTTCGGCGGCGTCGGCGACGTCGCCAAGCTGCAGGGCGGCGGCCTGACCTCGCTGCCCCTCGTCGAGGACGCCTCCCGCACGCTCGGCCTGCCGAGTGTGCCAGGCTTGCCCGGGCTGCCCGCCCAGGCGAAGACCCCGGCCGCGCCCAAGCGGACGGTCGTGACGCCTGCCAAGCCGAAGCGGACCGCGGTGACCCCGGCCAAGCCGAAGCGGACCGCCACGTCCGCTGCGGCGCCGGCCGACAGGTCCGGTCGCGCCCGGCCCTCCGGCGCCGCCGCGTCCCCGCTCGCTCCGGCGACGTCGCTGGTCGCCTCGACCCCGGTCGGCGGCGTGGTGACCTCCACCACCCGCAACCTGCCCGTCGGAAACCTGGGCCTGATGAGCGCCGAGCAGCCGGCCGGCGTGACCGGGATGAACTCCAGCTCGCTGCTCGCCCTCATGCTCGGCGGGCTGTTCGCCGCCTCGGCGACCCTGTTCGCGACCGCCCGCCGGTTCCGTCCGGGCCGCAAGCACTGAGCAGGACGCCGCAGGCACTGAGCAGGACGCCGCAGGCACTGAGCAGGACGCCGCAGGCACTGAGCAGGACGCCGCAGGCACTGAGCAGGACATCGCAGGCGCGTAACAGCGCCTGACCAGATCGGCTGACGCTCGCGTCCGGCGAGCGGTCAGCGAGAGATGCTTTGCCCGTTCCGGGGGCGCGGCCCGGGGCGGGCAAAGCCATGTCCGCGTTCGACATGTCCGCGTTCGACATGTCCGCGTTCGACATGTCCGCGTTCGACATGTCCGCGTTCGACATGCCCGCGTTCGACATGCCCGCGTTCGACGTGTCCGCGTTCACAACGTGCGCCGGACTCGCATGACCTTCCGGCGCAGGCGTACGTGCCGGCTCCCGTCGGGGTGCAGGCGTACGCGCGCGAGCTCCCACTGACCGTACTCTGCGTGTTCGGTCAGCAGTTGACGTGCTGCTTCGCGAGTGAGGTCGCGCGGAATGAAGATATCCATGTAGGAGTAGTCGAGCACAACGATTAGTCTCCAGAGTGAGTCAGGGCGCCATGCCGCTCGATGAGCCTTATTCTGCGTGCTTGTGGGTGGACCCGGAAGCCAGTGGGTAGCCCGGGGGGAAGGAAATTTCCGCGAGTCGGGTTACCTTTTCAGTCTGTGCCGACTCCCGGCAGGGGGATTAGCTAGCGAACAGCGAGGTAGAGAGCAGCGTGCCAGCCAAGAACGGCAGCGCCGGCGGAACACGCCTGGTGATAGTCGAGTCGCCCGCCAAGGCGAAGACCATCGCGGGCTACCTCGGGCGCGGCTACATCGTCGAATCGAGCATCGGCCACATCCGCGATCTGCCGGAGAAGGCCGACGACATCCCCGAGAAGTTCAAGGGGGCGCCTTGGGCGCGGCTCGGGGTGAATGTCGAGCACGAGTTCGAGCCGCTGTACGTCGTCAACCCCGACAAGCGATCGCAGGTCAACAAGCTGCGGCAGCTGCTGAAGGACGCCGACGAGCTCTATCTGGCCACTGACGAGGACCGCGAGGGCGAGGCGATCGCCTGGCACCTGCGCGAGGTGCTCAAGCCCAAGGTCCCTGTGCACCGCATGGTCTTCCACGAGATTACCCAGCAGGCGATCCAGGACGCCGTGGCCAACCCGCGCGACCTCAACCTGCGTCTCGTCGACGCCCAGGAGACCCGGCGCATCCTCGACCGGCTCTACGGCTACGAGGTCAGCCCCGTCCTGTGGAAGAAGGTCAAGCCGCGCCTGTCGGCGGGCCGCGTGCAGTCGGTGGCGACCCGGCTGGTGGTGGAGCGCGAGCGCGACCGTATGGCGTTCACGTCTGCCCACTACTGGGATCTGCAGGCCCTGTTCGACACCGGCAAGGCGGAGGAGCGGCCGCGCGACTTCACCGCGGCGCTGACCGTGGTCGACGGCAAGCGGGTGGCGCAGGGGCGCGACTTCGCCAGCACAGGTCAGCTGAAGAACGCCGACGTGCTCCACCTGTCCGAGGCCGCTGCCGGCGAGCTGGCGGGGCGGCTGCGGGGTTCGTCGTTCGCGGTCAAGTCGGTCGAGCGCAAGCCGTACACCCGTAAGCCCTATGCGCCGTTCAGGACGACCACGCTGCAGCAGGAGGCCAGCAGGAAGCTGGGGTTCTCCGCGAAATACACCATGCAGGTGGCGCAGCGGCTCTACGAGAACGGCTTCATCACCTACATGCGTACCGACAGCATCACGCTGTCGGAGACGGCGGTGGCGGCCGCGCGGTCACAGGCGATCAAGTTGTACGGCGCCGCGTACGTCCCTGACAAGCCCCGCGTCTACGCCAGCAAGGTGAAGAGCGCGCAGGAGGCGCACGAGGCGATCAGGCCGTCTGGTGAGGAGTTCCGCACGCCGGGCGAGACCGGGCTGTCGGGCGACATGTTCCGGCTGTACGAGCTGATCTGGCAGCGCACGGTGTCCTCGCAGATGAAGGACGCGGTCGGCGAGTCGATCACGGTGAAGGTGGCCGGCCGGTCGTCGGGGGGCGAGGACGTCGAGTTCAGCGCCTCGGGGCGGACGATCACGTTCTACGGGTTCCTCAAGGCGTACGTCGAGGGGTCGGATGATCCGTCGACCGACCGCGACGACTCGGAGAAGCGGCTGCCCGCCCTGGCCGAGGGCGACGCGCTCACCGCCACCCGGCTCGACGTGGCCGGCCACTCGACCAAGCCGCCCGCCCGCTACACGGAGGCGTCGCTGGTCAAGGAGCTGGAGGATCGCGAGATCGGGCGGCCGTCGACGTACGCCTCGATCATCGGCACGATCCTCGACCGCGGCTACGTGTTCAAGAAGGGCACGGCCCTGGTGCCGTCGTTCCTGGCGTTCGCGGTGGTCAACCTGCTCGAGCAGCATTTCGGCAACCTGGTCGACTACGACTTCACGGCCGAGATGGAGAAGGTGCTCGACGACATCGCCAACGACCGGGCGGAGCGGGTGCCGGAGCTGCAGCGCTTCTATTACGGCGTCGACGGCGACGAGGGCCTGAAGGAGATGGTCACCGACCTCGGTGACATCGACGCCAAGGAGATCAGCTCGTTCCCGGTGAAGGGCACCGACATCGTGCTGCGGGTGGGGCGCTACGGCCCCTATCTCGACCGTGACGGCTCGCGGGTCAACGTGCCCGAGGACATGACGCCAGACGAGCTGACGGCGGAGAAGGCGGAGGAGCTGTTCTCGCGGCCGACGGGTGACAGGGAGCTGGGGAAGGACCCGGTGACCGGCCACACGGTCGTGGCGAAGGACGGCCGCTACGGGCCTTACGTGACGGAGATCCTGCCCGAGCCGGCGGAGGACGAAGCTCCCAAGCGGCGCAAGAAGGCCGACGCGCCCAAGCCGCGTACGAGTTCGCTGTTCAAGTCGATGTCGCTCGACACCATCACCCTCGAAGACGCGCTCAAGCTGCTGTCCATCCCGAGGCCGGTGGGCGAGCTCGACGGCGAGGAGGTCGTGGCCTACAACGGCAAGTTCGGCCCGTACCTGAAGAAGGGCACCGACTCCCGTTCGCTGGCCTCCGAGGAAGACCTGCTGACGGTCACCATCGAGCAGGCCAAGGAGCTGTTCGCGCAGCCGAAGCAGCGCGGCCGGCGGGCCGCGGCCGCGGCGCCGCTGCGCGAGCTGGGCGACGACCCCAACTCCAAGAAGCCGGTCGTGGTGAAGGAGGGCAGGTTCGGCCCTTACGTCACCGACGGTGAGACGAACGCGTCGCTGCGCAAGGGCGACACGGTCGAGGACATCACGATCGAGCGGGCGGCGGAGCTGCTGGCCGAGCGTCGCGAGCGGGCTCCCGCGCCGAAGAAGTCGTCCAGGAAGGCGCCCGCGAAAAAGGCACCCGCGAAGAAGCCGGCCACCAAATCGTAAGTAGCATCAGGATGTGTTCGTCCTGATGTTTCTGAGCCTCGTCGGGCTCGCGCATCTCTATCTGTGGCATCGGATGGTGCGCTCGACGACCGGCCCCGGGCGGTTGCGCAAGGCGCTGACCTGGGGCCTGGTGGGCTTGGTGCTGCTCGTCGTGGCCGCGTTCGCGGGCTCGCGGGTGGAGTGGGGGCATTGGCTGGCCTGGCCGGGCTACCTCTGGGTGGCGGTGATGTTCTACCTGGTGGTCATCCTGGTGGTGCTGGAGGTCCCGCGGGCCGTGGCGGCGCTGCTGCTGCGCAGGGCCGCGCCGCGGAGCGCGACTCCGGAGCCTGAGCCGGTGCCGGTCCTGGCCGGGGCCGGCGGGCCCGCCGAGGGCGAGCCGGTCGCCCCTCCCGCGGCGGAGGCGGCCCCGATGAGCAGGCGGCTCTTCCTGGGGCGGGCCACCGCCGCGGTCGCCGGCGTGGGTGCGCTGAGCACGGTCGGGTACGGCATGGCGACCGCTCTGGGCGACCCCGTTACCGAGCGGGTCAGGGTCACGCTGCCGAAGCTGGATCCCCGGCTCAGCGGCCTGCGGTTCGCCGTGGTGAGCGACATCCACCTGGGGCCGCTGACGGGCCTGGGGCACACCGAGCGCATCGTCCGTATGATCAACGGTCTTGAGGCCGACGTGGTCGCGATCGTGGGCGACCTGGTGGACGGGTCGGTCGCCGACCTGGGGCCGCTGGCCAGGCCGCTGAGAAACCTGGAGTCCCGTTACGGGGCCTATTTCGTGACCGGTAACCACGAATACTTCTCGCCCGGAGGTCCCGGCGAGTGGATCGAGGAGCTCGCGGAGCTCGGCGTCCGCTCGTTGCGGAACGAGCGCGTGGAGATCAGGCATCAGGGCGCGGTGCTCGACCTGGCCGGCGTGAACGACGTCGGCGGCGCGGCCGTGGGCGAGCCTCCCGACTTCGACAAGGCGCTCGGCGGGCGCGAGGCGGGCCGGTCGGCTGTCCTGCTCGCGCACCAGCCCATCCAGGTCGCCGAGGCCGCCCGTCACGGCGTCGACCTGCAGCTGTCCGGGCACACCCACGGCGGTCAGCTCGCGCCGTTCAACCTGGTGGTGGGGCTGCAGCAGCCGGTCGTGTCGGGGCTGGCCACGGTCGAGGGCGTGCCGCTCTATGTGACCAGGGGCGCCGGGTTCTGGGGGCCGCCGGTGCGCGTGGGAGCCCCGCCCGAGATCACGATGCTCGAGTTGCGCGCCTGACTTTCCGCGTTCCGCTGGTCACGTAGGGCCATCATGGCGTACAGTATCCGACCGGATACTAGTCGGAGGTGCGGCATGGGCTCTTCGCCGGTGGAGCGGGCGCTGCGGCAGGAGGTCGCGCTCTGGGCCGAGCGGGGCGGCCTGCTGTTCAAGCAGGCCAGGCATGCCGCGAGTCTCAACCAGAAGGCCCTGGCCAGCGTGAGCGGCACGTCGCGCACGACGCTGTCGGCCTACGAGCACGGCAGGAAGTCGCCGACGCTGGAGACGGCCGGGCGCATTCTCGACGCCGCGGGGTTCCGGCTGGTGCTGGAGGCGAAGGTCGAGTTCGCCGCGCGCGTGACCGGCGACGGGCGCACGTTCCACCTGCCGAGCCGGTTGCGGCGGCTGCCGGTCGCGGCGGCGCTGGGCGTCGTGCGGTTGCGCGGTCACGTCCACGACCTGGCCGACCGCGACCAGCGGCGGGCCGCCTACACCACGCTGTTGTGCGAGGGCGGGCCGCAGGAGCTGCTCGACCACGTCGACGGCGTGCTGCTCGTCGAGCTGTTCGACGAGCTGGAGCTGCCTCCCGACATCCGCGCCGAATGGCGGCCACTGGTGGAGGCGGCGCGACATGAGGCCGGAGTTATCAATTGATGATGGATTTGGGGCCCTTTTCGAGGTGCGAAACCTGCGCACCAGCCCACGGACGTAATACCCTCAGCCACGAGCAGCCGGGCATTTCCGGCTTCTCTCCTGACTGCCCCCTTCCGGTCAACACCTGGATACGCTGAAATCATGACTGCCCCTGGCCGACGCCGCCCGGCTCACGTGCTGGCCAATGCGCCTTTCCGGCGGCTGTGGACCGCCATGTCGGTGTGCAGTCTCGGTGACTGGCTCAACATCCTGGCGCTCACCGCGCTGGCCGGAAACCTGATGCAGGACGACTACCGCGTGCAGTCGCTGGCCATCGGCGGCGTGTTCGTGGCCAAGATGTTGCCCGCCATCCTGCTCGGGCCGCTCGCGGGCGTGTTCGCCGACAGGTTCGACCGGCGGCTGACGATGTTCGCGGCCGATCTCGCCCGGTTCGCCATCGTGCTGTCGATCCCGTTCGTGCACAGCTACCAGTGGGTGATCATCGCGACTCTCCTGGTCGAGTGCATCAACCTGTTCTGGGTCCCGGCCAAGGACGCCACCGTCCCCAACCTGGTGCCCAAGGAGCAGCTCGAGTCGGCCAACCAGCTCAACCTGCTGGTCACCTACGGCACCGCGCCCATCGCCGCCATGCTCTTCGCCGCGCTGTCCGTGGTGGGCGACGTGGTCACGAGCACGGTGCCGTTCCTGTCCGGCAGGGACGCCACGGGGCTGGCGCTCATCGTCAACGCCTGCGCCTACCTCGTGTCGGCCTTCCTGATCTTCACGCTGCGCGGCATCCCCAAGCGTGACGGCGCCATCTCCACGCCGTCCGTGCTCAAGCAGGTCATCGAGGGCTGGCGCTTCGTCGGCGGCCACCGGATGGTGCGCGGCCTCATCATCGGCATGCTGGGCGCGTTCGCCGCGGGCGGGGCCGTGGTCGGCGTCGCCAAGATCTACGTCGGCGCGCTCGGCGGCGGCGACGCGGCCTACGGCGTCGTGTTCGGCGCGGTCTTCGTCGGCATGGCGCTGGGCATGTTCTTCGGGCCCAGGCTGCTGCGCCAGCTGTCGCGGCGGCGGCTGTTCGGCCTGGCCATCACCGTGGCAGGGCTGGTGCTCGTCACGATCGCGCTGGTGCACAACCTGCCGATCGTGGTCATGCTGACCGTCGTGCTCGGCGCGTGCGCGGGCATCGCCTGGATCATCGGCTACACGCTGATCGGGCTCGAGGTCGAAGACGGGCTGCGCGGCCGTACGTTCTCGTTCCTGCAGTCCACCGCGCGCGTGACGCTCCTGCTCGTGGTCGCCGTGGCCAACCCGGTGGCGGCGATCTTCGGTGTGCACGTGCTCGACCTGGGCGAGTTCGCCTACCAGTTCGACGGGTCCAACCTGGTGCTGGTGATCGGCGGCGTGCTCGCGACCGCCGTCGGCATCCTCGCGCTGCGCCACATGGACGACAAGAAGGGCGTGCCGCTCACCGCCGACGTGATCGCCGCGGTGCGTGGCGAGCGGCTGGGCGCCGAGCCGGCCGAGCACGTGCCGGGCCTGTTCGTGGCGTTCGAGGGCGGTGAAGGGTCGGGCAAGACCACCCAGTCGCGGCTGATCGCCATCTGGCTGCGCGACCAGGGCTACGACGTCGTGCAGACGCGCGAGCCCGGCTCCACCAAGGTCGGCATGCGGCTGCGCGCCATCCTGCTCGACGCGGCCGAGCGCGGCCTCTCGGCCCGGGCCGAGGCCCTGCTCTACGCCGCCGACCGGGCCGAGCACGTGGAGAAGGTGATCAGGCCCGCCCTCTACCGCGGCTCGCTCGTGGTCACCGACCGCTACGTCGACTCGTCGCTGGCCTACCAGGGCGCCGGGCGGGCGCTCGACCCCGAAGACGTGTCCAAGATCAACGCTTGGGCGACCGGCGGGCTGGTGCCGCACCTGACCGTGCTCATCGACACGCCGCCCCAGGTGGGGCTCACCCGGCTGGGCGGCGCGGCCGACCGCATCGAGGCCGAGCCGCTGGAGTTCCACGAGCGGGTGCGCAAGGAGTTCCGCAAGCTGGCCGCGGCGGCGCCCCAGCGCTACCTCGTGGTCGACGGCACCCTGCCGCCCGAGGTGATCACCCGCCAGATCCAGGACCGCATCCACGAGATCCTGCCCGACCCGGTGCCGAGGGAGTCAGAAGACGCCACCGGCACGATGCCCGCCATCCGCGACTAGCCTTGCCTCGTGACGGTTTTCGATGACCTGGTCGGGCAGGACCAAGCCACTGCCGTGCTGTCGCGGGCCGCGGCGGCGGCCGGCGACGTCATCGGGGGCGGGCGCGGGG
>NZ_SMKO01000055.1 GCF_004348685.1 Nonomuraea deserti
GGGTGGGGGTTGCCCGGTCGGGGAGCGGGACACGGTAGACCGGGCTGCGCGGCCCCTCCGAGCCGGCCAGCAGCGCCGTTCCGTCGGCGGTGTAGGTGATCGACTCGGCCTGTTCGAGCTCCGGCATCGGCACCTTGGCGATCGTCTCGCCCGAGGGCTGGTAGAGGGTCGCCGAGAAGTAGGTGCGGATGACGTACGACGAGCCGTCGGGGGCGTAGGCGGCGTCCGTGGCCATGAGGGGGGCGCTGGCGACCTTGCGCAGGATGTTCGTCCGGCCGGTGCGCAGCTTCTTCGGCGCCGCGTAGACCGAGCCGGCGAACTCCTTGGACACCACGTAGAGCCGGCCGGTCCTGGGGTTGATCATGAGCCCTTCGGCGTTGCGGGCTCCGTCGGCGTAGCGGAAGCGGTAGCGGGTGGCGGGCAGGGTGGTGCTGCGCAGCGTCTGCGGCTCCATCACGCGATAGACGGAAATGTCGGGCCAGGCACCGTCCAGGTTGTCGCCGATGTCGGCGAACCAGAGCACCCCCCGGCCCGTCTCCGGCTCCTTGGTCGCCGCCATCGCCTCCCAGTCCCGCGCCTGGGCGCCCTGCACCTGGAAGGCGGCCTTCGTACGGCCTTTGCCGTCGACGGCGTAGAAGGCGGGGCTGGCGGAGCTGTCGTTGTGCGTGTAGAAGACGCCGTCGTGCGTCGGCGACACGGCCAGGCCGCTGGACTCCGTGATCGCGGGATCGCGAAAGGTGAAGAGCTTCTCCGTGCCGTCGTCCGCCGCGTAGGCGGGAACGGCGGACAGACAGCAGATCGCCGTGACGACCGCGAGCACCCTGATCACGACATCCCCCACGCCGCCATCATGCCCCACCCACCGGCCACCCCGTCCGCGCGACAGGCCCCACCCCCGAGTGCAGGCAGCGCCAACGACCTCGCCATCCACCGCTAAGAACATCGTCCCGGCCCGCGACCTAACCTGACGGCATGATCACTGAAACGAGCCGTATGGCCGTAATGCTGACCGCCACCGTGGTGGCAGGAGGCGCTGCGCTGGCCGCCGCACCCGCCGCCGGCGCCACCACCTCGACCGGGTACACCTACTGCACCTACAAGGCCTTGAGGGCAACGGAAAAGTGGACGAACCCCGGGGGCGATGTCTCCAAAGGCACGTGGAAGTAGGGGAGCACCATCACCGTTTACGAAGGGGTCAGCCAGCTAGGCCGGATGTTGACGGCGAGCTCCAAGGCCTACTGGGTCGATCAAATTGACGTCACCAAGACTGGAAGTTGCCACCAGTAAGCCGGTTCTGAGCCTCAACCGGACACCCTGGCGCTGTGGCGGTGGAAGCCGGTGCCCTGGAGCACCACCAGCAGCACGTTGGCCACCGCCATGGCCGCCCACAGCCCGGTGATGCCCCAGGTCCTGGCCACGGGTACGGCGGCGAGGACCAGCAGCCCGTACCCGATGGCGAAGTAGCCCAGGCTGGCCCCCGAACGCTTGAGCGCGGTAAGCCCGGTCCCGTGCACGGCCTGGGCCGCGTCGGCCATCGACGCCAGCACCATCAGCGGGAGCAGCGCGAGCACGCGTTCGCGTACCCCGGGGTCGTCGCTGAACAGCGTGACCAGCGACGAGCCGAATCCGAGCAGCAGGCCCGCGCCGGCGAGCGAGGCCGCGAGGGCGAGCAGTACCGCCGTCCTGTTGGCCCGCCGCGCCCCCGCCGGGTCGGCGGCACGGGCGATCTCCGGCACCGAGGCCAGGCCGATGGAGAGCGAGGCCATCATCATGAGCGCGGTGAGCGTGGTCAGCACGGCGTGGGCGGCGGTTTCACGCGCGCCGGTGCCGCCCGCCGCGAGGGTGACGACCCCGAGCACCCCGAACTTGATCAGTACGGTGCCCGCCAG
The DNA here is from genome assembly GCF_004348685.1 of Nonomuraea deserti. Classification (GTDB taxonomy): domain Bacteria; phylum Actinomycetota; class Actinomycetes; order Streptosporangiales; family Streptosporangiaceae; genus Nonomuraea; species Nonomuraea deserti. The sequence goes on from NZ_SMKO01000055.1 coordinate 1,890, forward strand.
CGGGACGCTGACCCTGGCCAGCTTGACGATCTCACCGGACCTGGGTCGTGCCTGCCCGATGGGACCGCCGAGCGCGCGGCGCAGCAGAAGGCTCGCCACGACCGCCGCCACGCCGCCCCCGGCCACCCACGCGACGCCCACCCCGGCCAGCCCGAACGACGGCACCAGCGCCACGGTGAGGAAGCTCAGCAGCAGCCCGAAGGTCAGGCTCGGCCAGAGCACGCTGCGGTTGCGCCCGAGCGCCACCAGGATGGTGCTCGCGCCGCCGGTGGAGGCGAAGATCAGAAGGTAGACCGCGACGAAGTACGGCAGCGGGCCCAGCTCGCGCACCACTTCGCCGGGCACCCCCGTGGCGCGCGCGAGCAGCGGCACGCAGAGCACCGCGAGCGCCCCCGCCGCGCCGGCGGCCATGCTGAGCCAGCGCGCGTCCCGCACGATCGGCACGGCCGCCGCGGGCTCGTCCCTGTGCTGGGCGACGAACGGCCCCAGGCCGCGCAGCGCACCCTGGACGGCGGCGGACGCCGGGTTGAGCACGGCGGTCATGACCGCGAAGGCGGCGAGGGCGACGGTGTCGTGCCTGCCGAGCACCGAGGTGACCACCAGCGAGCCGATCATGCCCGTGACCATGGCCAGGAAGAGCGGGACGGCCGCCCTGAGCAGGGCGATCATGAGGAGAGACGGCGCGGCAGGAAGTGCCCCATATCTCTGTAGATCACGCCTGGATCCTATGGCCTGGAGCGCACTCCAGGTACTTAGGGTTGAGAGCATGGATTACGTCAATCTCGGACGCAGCGGCCTCCAGGTGAGCCCGCTCTGCCTCGGCACGATGAACTTCGGCCCGCTGACCACGGAGGAGGACTCCTTCGCGATCATGGACCGGGCCCATGAGCTGGGCATCAATTTCTTCGACACCGCCAACGTGTACGGCTGGAAGCTCGGCGAGGGCATCACGGAGCAGATCATCGGCCGATGGTTCGCCCAGGGCGGCGGGCGCCGGGAGAAGACGGTCATCGCGACCAAGCTGAACGGCAGGATGAGCGACTGGCCCAACGACCAGAAGTTGTCGGCGCTCAACATCCGCAAGGCCTGCGACGCCTCGCTGAAGCGGCTGCAGACCGACTACATCGACATCTACCAGGCCCACCACATCGACAGGGACACCCCGTTCGACGAGTTCTGGGAGGCCATGGAGATCCTGCGGCAGCAGGGCAAGATCGTGTACGTGGGCTCCTCGAACTTCGCCGGCTGGCACATCGCCAAGGCCCAGGAGAGCGCTGCCAGGCGCAACTTCACCGGGCTGATCAGCGAGCAGTCGCACTACAACCTGCTCACCCGCACGGTCGAGCTGGAGGTGCTGCCCGCCTGCGAAGACTACGGCCTCGGCGTGATCCCGTGGAGCCCGCTGGCCGGCGGCCTGCTCGGCGGCGTGCTCCGCAAGATCGACAAGGGCCGGTCGGCCTCGGACAACGTGGTCAAGCAGCTCGAGAAGCACCGCGACAAGATCGAGCGGTACGAGACGTTCTGCGACGAGCTGAACGAGGACCCGGCGTACGTGGCCCTCGCCTGGCTGCTCAAGCAGCGGGCGGTCACCGCGCCGATCATCGGCCCGCGCACGCTGGAGCAGCTCGAAGGCAGCATGCGCACCCTGGAGATCGAGCTCGACGAGGCAGCGCTGGCCCGGCTGGACGAGATCTTCCCCGGCCACCGCACCGCGCCGGAGGACTACGCCTGGTAGCGCTCAGGTCAGCAGGGCGCCGATCACGACGATCAGCAGCAGCAGGCCGAGCACGATGGGCAGCAACCAGGAGCGAGGACGGTCCACGCCCTGGAGCCTAGCCCTGCTCAGAGGGTGCGAGCGCCCATTCGGCGAGTGACTCGTACCTCACCTGCGGCCCGTTGTGACTGCGGACGAGACGGACGTGCTCCGCCCGCCACGGCGAGCCGCTGAATCCCGACAGCGACTCGATCAGCGGGCGGAGGTCCGTCTCCGTCTTGGCCCTGGCCAGCGTCAGGTGCGGGTGGAACCGTTTGCCGTCCGCATGCGCGGCCCCTGCCCGGCGGGCGCCGGCCTTGACGGAGTCGGCGAGCCGGGTCATGGAGTCGCCCGTGACGCCCACCCACAAGACCCTGGCCCGGCGGGCGGACGAGAACGCGCCGAAACCGTCGAAGGCCAGGTCGAGCACGCTGTAGCGGCGCACGGCACGGGCCAGGCGCAACTCCAGCTCGGGCAGCGCCCGCTCGGGCACCTCGCCGAAGAAGGCCAGCGTGATGTGCCAGGTGGCCCGGTCGGGCCAGCGCAGGCCCGGCACCTGCCCGACGTGCGGCGCGATCGCGCGGGACACCTCGTCCAGCGCCTCGTCGGGCGGCACCAGGGCCGCGAAGAGCCTCATGCCATCCGATTGTGCCCCGTCGCGGGGACCGGTCGCTCAGGCCGTGGCGAGCGCCGGCTTGTGCACCCGCGAGCTGATCAGCCGCGTCACGAGGACCGCCAGCCCCGTGCCTGCCAGGACGAGCACGCCCGACAACATCACGCCCGTACGCGGCCCGCCCAGCTCGGACAGCCATCCGATCAGCGGCGCGCCGAGCGGCGCCCCGCCCGTGAATACCAGCATGTAGATGCCCATGACCCGCCCCCGCATGTCGGGGGAGGTGGCGAGCTGGACGCTGGCGTTCGCGGCCGTGTTGATGGTGATCAACGCGATGCCGGTGGGGACCAGCAGCAGCAGGTAGACGGGGTAGAACGGGGCCAGCGCCGTCGCGATCTGGAACAGGCCGAAGCCGATCGCCCCGGCGAAGAGCACCTTGCGCGACAGCCGCGCCCTGCGCGCCGCCAGCAGCGCCCCTCCGAGCGCGCCCACCGCGAACATGCTGGAGGCCAGGCCGAACGAGGACGCCCCGGCCTTGAACACCTCGCGGGCCATGAGCGCGATCGACATCGAGAACGACTGCGAGAACATCGACACGAACCCGATGAGCAGCACCGGCATGAGCAGTTCTTCGCGCCGCATCACGTAGCGCAGCCCTTCGCGGAGTTGCCCCCTGGCCCTGGGCACGCGCTCGGAGATGTTCAACTCCGACCTGCGCATGAAGACGAGGCTGGAGATCACGGCGCCGAACGTCAGCGCGTTGATCAGGAAGATCGGGCCCGTCCCGCCCAGCACGTAGATCAGCAGGCCGGCGAGCGCCGGGCCGACCACGCGGGCCAGGTTGAAGATGGAGCTGTTCAGGGCGATCGCGTTGGGCAGGTCGTTACGGCCGACCATCTCGACCACGAACGCCTGCCGCGTCGGCACCTCGACGCAGGAGATCATGCCGAGCAGGAACGCCATCGCGTACACGTGCCACACGTGGGCCGCACCGGTCATCGTCAGCACGCCTATGGTCAGCGCGAGCGAGGCCATCAGCACCTGGGCGCCGATGAGGATGGGCCGCTTGGGGTAGCGGTCGGCCAGCACGCCGCCGAACATGCCGAACAGCAGCATGGGCAGGAACTGCAGCGCGGTCGCCGTGCCGAGCGCCGCCGCGCTGCCGTTGGTCAGGTCGAGCACCAGCCAGTCCTGGGCGGTGCGCTGCAGCCAGGTGCCGACGTTGGAGACCGCGCCCCCGGCCGCGAACATGCGGTAGTTACGAACCCTGAGCGACCGGAACATCCCGGTCCTGGGTTCCTCAGGTTCGTCTATATCCGGCTGAGCTTCTCCAGGATGGGTGCCGCCTGCCGGAGAATCGCCCTCTCCTCGGGGGACAGCTCTTTCAGCCGCTGCGTCAGCCACGCCTCCTTGCGGCGTCGCTCCTCCTTCAGCAGCTTCTCGGCGGCCTCGGTCACGGTCACGGTCACCTGGCGCCGGTCGGTCGGGTGCGGGGTGCGTGCGACCAGGCCGCGTTCCTCGAGCTTGGCGATCACGCGCGTCATCGAGGGCGGCTGCACCTTCTCGAGCTCGGCCAATTCGCCGGGGGTTATCCCGGAATGCCGTTCCACGGCGGCGAGCGTCGCGAACTGGGTGGGCGTCAGCGAGTGTGCCGCTGCCTGTCGTCGTAGGCGCCTGGTCAGCCTTGCCATAGAAACGCGCAAGGCCGAAGCCAGGCCTGCGTCGCTGCGCAGGTCCGTCTTGTGCTGGGGTTTGGTTAGCATGAGTCATTACCTTTGCTAACTATAGGCGAAGACAGGATATTTCCCTAACCGGTTTTTTGCCCTCCTGGATACCAGGAAGCCGCCCCGCGCGCGCGAGACGGCTCCCACCTGCTCAGATCCCGAAGAGCGCGCGGATCGGACCGATCGCGAAGTAGAGCACGAAGAGGATCGTGACCGCCCACAGCAGCGGATGGATCTCCCTCGCCTTGCCCCGCACCGTCTTGATCAGCACATAGCTGACGAAGCCGGCGCCGATGCCGTTGGAGACCGAGTAGGTGAAGGGCATGACCACGACGGTGAGGAACGCCGGGATCGCGATCTCGTAGTCGTTCCAGTCGATGTCGCGGATCGCGGTCATCATCAGGAAGCCGACGACGACCAGCGCGGGGGCCGCGGCCTCGTACGGCACGACCGTGACGAGCGGCGCGAAGAAGATCGCCACCAGGAACAGCAGGCCGGTGACCACGCTCGCCAGGCCCGTGCGCGCGCCCTCGCCGACGCCGGCGGCCGACTCGATGTAGGTGGTGTTGGAGGAGACGGAGCCCGCGCCGCCGGCCGCCGCGCCGATCGAGTCGACGAGCAGGATCTGCTTGGTACGAGGGAGCGTCCCGTCCTCCTCGATCAGGTTCGCCTGGCGGCCGACGCCCACCATGGTGCCCATGGTGTCGAAGAAGTCGGTGATGAGCAGAGTGAAGACGAACAGCACGGCCAGCAGCACCGAGATCCGGCTGAACGCCCCGAAGGGGTCGAACTCCGTGAACAGCACCAGCGGGTTGTGGAAGCCGAGGATCTGCTCGGGCAGCGTGGGCACGTTCAGCTGCCAGCCGCCGGGGTTCTCGGCCGAGAACGCGCCCGACTTGGTGAGCAACTCCACGATGATCGCCAGCACGGTCGTGCCCACGATGCCGATGAGGATGGCGCCCTTGACCTTCCGCGCCACCATCGCCGCCGTGGCCAGCAGCCCGACCACGAACACGAAGATCGGCCACGAGGTGAGGTTGCCCCCGATGCCCATCTCCAGCGGCGGCCCGGCCGGCACCCGCCGTACGAACCCCGCGTCCACGAAACCGATCAGCGCGATGAACAGGCCGATGCCGACGCTGATGGCGGTCTTGAGCTGGGCGGGAATGGCATGGAACACCGCCACCCTGAGCCCGGTCAGCACCAATATGGCGATGATGACGCCTTCCAGGAAGACCAGGCCCATGGCCTCCTCCCACGTCATCACGCCGGCCAGGTTGAACGTGACGAAGGCGTTCAGGCCGAGCCCGGCCGCCATCGCGAAGGGCACCCTGCCGACGACGCCCATGAGGATCGTCAGCACCCCCGCCACGAAGGCGGTCCCGGCCGCGACCAGCGCCACGTTCGGCGTCGTGCCGTCACCGATGACCTGCTTGTCCACGTCCGTGCCCGTGGCGATGATGATCGGGTTCAGCACCACGATGTAGGCCATGGTGAAGAACGTGGCCAGGCCACCCCGTACCTCACGGGAGACGGTGGAACCTCGTGCGGAGATTGCGAAGAAACGATCTATTTTGCTACGTGTGTCGCTCACGACGCGAACAGTGGCAGGCGCGGTGAGCTGCGGAAAGAGCCAGTAATGATTTCGAGACCCGATTGCAAGCTAGGGTGGACACGTGAAGCAGGAGTGGCACCCCGACCCCGAGCCGATCGAGACCAACGACACCGCGGCCGTGGCCGTCGGCACGGCCGTGTGGGCCGTCGCCCTGGTCGTCCTGCTGATCTTCAATCCCGCCCCGGAGAACACGTGGTGGATCTGGACCTGCGTGACCGGGGTCGCCTTCGGCCTGTTCGGCATCTGGTTCGTCCGCAGACCGGGCCGGGAGTGACCGGATCGGTCCGTACGGGCTGACATTCGTCATCCCCCGCCGTTCCCCGAAGTCACCCCTAAGTGGTGTTTCCGCCCACTACGTCGGCGCACCTCCGGTAAACCATGCTTATAGGCATGAAGAAGCCCATAGCGACATTCCTCCTGGGCGCGGCGGTTCTCACGGCCTGCGGCACCACCGGCGAGCCCGCCCCGGCCGCCAAGGACAAGCCCACAGGCAGAGACACGGGCACCGTGGCCTGGACCCAGTGCACGGATCTGGTGGGCGCAGACGGCAGGCCGATCCCCCCGCCCGCCGGCACCGAGTGCGGCACGATCGAGGTCCCCCTCGACCACGCCGACCCCGGCGGCGAGAAGATCGACCTCGCCCTGATCCGGATGAAGGCCACCGGCGACCGGCTCGGCTCGCTCGTCTTCAACTTCGGCGGCCCCGGCGCGTCGGGAGTGGACACGCTGGCGCTGGCCGGCCGGGCCTTCGCCGGCCTGAACCAGCGCTACGACCTGGTCAGCTTCGACCCGCGCGGCGTCGAGCGCAGCGCCGGCGTCAAGTGCGGGGGCCAGGTCGACAAGCTCCTGGCCGCCGGCGCGGAGGCCGACGCGGACCGGCTGGCCAAGGAGTTCGCGCAGGCCTGCCAGAAGGACTCCGGCAAGATCCTGCCGCACGTCGGCACCGTGAACGCCGCCAAGGACCTCGACCTCATCAGAGCCGCGGTCGGCGACAAGCAGCTCAACTACCTCGGCTTCTCGTACGGCACCCATCTCGGCGCCGTCTACGCCACCCACTTCCCCAAGAACGTCGGCCGTTTCGTCCTCGACGGCGCCTTCGACCCGACGGTGACCTTCGAGGAGCGGGCCGTCATCCAGGCGACCGGCTTCGACCAGGCCTTCGACGCGTTCGCCGAGGACTGCGTGGCGCAGAGCTGCGAGCTCGGCGCCGACCCCGCGGCCGTCGAGAAGACCGTCGAAACCCTGCTCGACAAGCTCAAGACCGAGCCGCTCAAGGTCGGTGACCGCGAGCTCACCTACAGCCTGGCCCAGCTCGCCGTCATCACCCCGCTGTACGCCAAGGCGACCTGGCCGATGCTGGAACAGGCCGCCGCCGCGGCGCTCAAGGGGAACGGCACGGCCCTGCTCACCCTGGCCGACTCCTACACCGGCCGCAGGGCCGACGGGACGTACTCGACGGTCATGACGAGCCTGCAGGCCATCAACTGCGCCGACACCGCGGACCGGCCCACGGCCGCCGACACCGCCAGGATCAACGACAAGGTCGAGAAGATCTTCCCCATCCTGTCCGTCGAGGGCTCGAGCGAGGCCTGCGCGCACTGGCCGGTGCCCGGGAACGACGAGGCCAAGCGCATCGACGCGACGGGGTCCGCGCCCATCGTGGTGGTCGGCGGCAAGGGCGACCCGGCCACTCCGTACCGGTGGGCCCCCGCCCTGACCGAGCAGCTCAAGACCGGTGTCCTGGTCACCTACGAGGGCGAGGGCCACGGCGCCTACCTGAGCGGCAACGGGTGCGTCATGAAGACGGTGGACGCGTACCTGCTGGAGGGCAAGGTGCCCGGCGACGGCACCACCTGCGCGGCCTGACCGTCCCCGTGCCCGCCGCACCCCCACGCGCCACCGGACGCGCGGGGGTGGCAGGCTGCCAGGCCGAACGACCTTCCCGCGCACACCGGCCCCGAACCCGCGCCACCGGTCGGCGCCACCGGACCCGCGCCACCGGACCCGCGCCACCGCGCCCGCGCCACCGCGCCCGCGCCACCGCGCCCGCGCCACCGGACCCGCGCCACCGGACGGCGTGCCGCCGGAAGAGCACCCCGGTCGAGGGAGGACATGGCGGCCGCGCGCGGCTGGACCCGTGGCAAGAGGGGCGGCGGGGCGGGTCAGGAGAGGTCGGCCTCCGCGAGCAGGAGAGGAACCGCCTGAGGATCACGCAGCAGGGCGGCTACCGCGAGCCGGTCGTTCCACTGCCCCGTGGCCCACGCCAGCCCTCTGGCCAGCCCGTCGAACCCCGTGCAGTGCACCGCCCCCTCGAAGAACCGCCACGAGCACTCGACCCCGTCGACGAGCAGTTTCTCGTGCTGGACGTACGTCTCCGGCGCCGTGGGCAGCAGGGAGCGCACCTCGCGGGGCACCTGCGAGACCTCCCCCTGGGACGTGACCTCGCCGGAGGTGAGCTCTCCCGCCAGCGGCAGGTCGAGCAGCTCCGACAGCGCCTCGGCCAGGTCGTAGGGGGCCAGCACCAGCGGCCGGTCGGTGACGAGCTGCAGCAGGTCGGGGGCTTCGACCACCACGACGTCGTCGGCCGGGGCCACCACGATGGAGCCCTGCTGCACCGCGCGCACGCGGGAGGGCGGCGCGACCCTGGAGGGGTCGACGGCGGCCAGGGCGACCCACAGGGCGCGCAGCTGCGCCCGGTCGACCTCGATCGACTCGTCGGCCATGAGGTCGAGCAGCTCCTCGGGCCCGCCGTGGGAGTCGAGCAGCGCGGGCAGCGTGGTGCGTACGCCGAGCATGGACAGCGCGCCCTCGTCGAGGCCCGCGGGGGCGTCGGCGTAGAGGCCCTGCAGCAGGGGGTCGGCACCGGGGAGCCGCAGCTCCAGCGGCCTGCGCCCGCCGAGCACGGGGTGGCGGGCCAGCCACCACGCCGTGTAGGAGGGCACCTCCACGCCCTCGACGCGCAGCGGGTGGAGGGCGGCGCGCAGCGGCGGCCTGGTCAGCAGCTCGAGCGCGGCCGGCCAGTCGGCCACCAGCTCCAGGTCGCGCACCGCCACGAACTCGGGCACCAGCGGCGGCACGTCGAGCTCGGGCAGCAGGTCGAGCACGTGGTCGAGCCAGTCGTCCTCGCCGTCGAGGTCGTGGTCGCACTCGTCGTGGTCGAGCAGCACGTCGGACTCGTGCACGAGCGCGAACCCGTCGAGCACCCCGGCGGCCGCGAGCACGCGCGAGCCGTAAATCTCCGCCAGCTCCGAGGCGGCCACACCGAGGTGGGTGTCGGGCTCGATCAGCCCGGCCAGCGCCCCGTCGGCCAGCATGAGCTCGCCCGCCGGATAGAGCTCGCCATCGGTGCCGCGCAGGGCCAGCTCGGCCAGCCACGGCGCCTCGCCGGGCGCCAGCCCGGACGCCTCCACCAGGGACAGCACGGCCCGCGCCACCGGCTCGGGGTCGGGGCTGTCGAGCGACTGCGCGACGGCGGCCTTGGTCAGCGGGTCGTCGAGGATCGTGCGGGGGGTGGCCTCGGCGGCGCCGAGCCGCAGCAGAGCGGGATGGGCGGCATCCGGGTGCACGATGCGCAGCCCGAGCGGCGTCAGGTCGAGGTCGGCGCCGCCGTCGGTCAGGATGAGCGTGCCGCGCGGCCCCCGCACGAGCCGGCCGTCGGTGAGCGGCACCGGCAGCGCCCCCAGCGCCTCGGGGTCGTCGACGGGCAGCACGTCGTAGAGCGAGCGCCACCACGCCGGCTCGCGCGCCTCCACGGCCTCACCCGACAGCAGGTCGACGACGTCGGCCAGCTCGACCCTGCGCACGCCCAGCGACGTCATGGCCGGATGCCTGGCCGGCCATCCGGCGGGCAGCAACCCGGGGACGAAGCCGGCGACCGTCTCGAGCAGCTCGGCGGAGGCGCCCGCCACGACGGCGGCCTCCCGGCCCGCGACCACCCAGCCGTCGTCGCCCGGCTGGGCCGCCGGGTGCTCGACCCGCCACTCGGCGTCGGGCTCGTAGACCTCGGCCTCGGCGAACGAGGGTGTCTGGACGGCCGGCGCGGGCGCCGACAGCGCGGGCAGCAGCGGTGTCTCGGGCAGCCGGGCGAGCACGGCCCTGCGGATGCGGGCGTCGAGCTCGCCCTTGCCCATGAGGGACGGGACCAGGTCGAGCAGCCTGGACGTGCGCGGCAGCTCCTGGAGCAGCCGGACGTAGGCGTCGGCCACCCGCTCGACCAGGAAGTCGGTGAGCAAGCCCTTGGCGACGTGGCGGCGGTCGGTGGCCATCGGGAACGACGCGATCAGCAGGGCGGGCAGGTCGAGCGGCTCGTCGCTGGGCGTGGGCGCGTGCACGACGGCCGGCACCGTGTCGGGCGGCGAGCCCGGCTCGCCGGTGCCGGTCACCGGGACCGCCCAGCGCAGCGACCAGTAGGGGCGGGCGCGCTCTTCGGTGGGCCGGTCGGCGAAGAGCCTGCTCACCTCGTCGGGCGTGAACTCGCCCGACTCCGACACGACGTGCCAGCCGTCGGCGACGACCGTCCGGACCGACCCGTCGACGTCGATCTCGATGGACTCCAGCGCGGGCATGCCGAGCAGCAGCGCGGGGCTGGTCTCGGTGAGCATCCGCCGGACCGCGTCGACGGCGGCCTGGTCGCGCAGCGGAAGGCGGACGAGCGTGTCGAAACCGTCGGGCACGTCGAGCGGCGGCGCGTCGAACGGCAGCCGCAGCAGCGGGACGTGCCCCGAGCGGTCGGCCAGCTCGGAAGCGAGCTCGGGGATCTCCCCCACCGCGGCGGAGGTGTCGGCGCGCGACCAGCGCACGGAGCCGCGCCCGCGCGAGCCGATGGCCGGCTCGTCGCAGACCGAGACCACCGCCGCGAACCCGACGCCGAAGCGCCCCGCCGCGCCGGCGTCGTCGCGCTTGCCGGAGACGCGCAGCGTCGACAGGCCCTCGACGCCCCTGGCGTCGAGCGGCGCGCCGGTGTTGGCGGCCGTCAGCACGCCGCCCTGGAGGGTCAGCCGCAGCACCCCTGGCACGCCCGCCTGCAACGCCGCGTCGGCGGCGTTCTGCGCCAGCTCGACGATCAGCCGGTCGCGGTAGCCGCCGAGCGCGAAGTCCTCCTCCGCGTTGGCGTCTTCGCGGAACCGGGCAGGCGAGGCCGTCCAGGCGGAGAGCACGGCCGCTCGCATCCGGTCGGTGCCGTAGGTGTCGCTCATCTATCACGATCCTGGTGTGAGGATAGGGGGCCACCGTAGGTTAGCGGCCTTCACCGACAGGTGAGGCGCATCCGCGCCCCACCTACCCTCACGGCGCCGCGCATGCGCCCCCAAGAACGGCCGAGCCGCGCAGGCGACTCGGGAGCGGCCTCAACCGCGCAGGCGGCTCAGGAGTGGCCGAGCTCCTCGGAGGCGGACGCGTCGACCGAGCCCGTCTCCTCCTCCATCAGGTCGTAGCCCAGATCGTCGAGGATGGGGATGGCCTGCTCCACGGGCGCCGGCAGCACGGCGGCCTCCGAGTGGGCGCCGCAACCGTGGTCGGCGGCCACCACCTTCCCGTCGTCCGGTGCGTACTCGTTGGCGCAGACGCCGAACGACAGCCGGAGCTCACCCGCGAGCAACCAGTAGAAGCCGCAGGTGGAGCACTGCGCGGGAGCGGCGTGTGCGATCGGAGTGTGCGGCCCGTGCTCGCCCGCGTGCCAGCGTCTGGCAGCCCGGTCTCTGCCGATGGCCGAGAGCACACGGGCTCGGCCCAGGCCGTATTCGAAAACCATCTGGCGATCGGTGTCATCGTCGGTCTCGGTGAAACCCGGCGCCAGCCTGTCGTCGTCTTCCGCGGTCGGCAGCAGATCGCCCACACCGAGGTCGCCCGGCCGCAGCCGCTCGCTCCACGGCAGCCACTCGGGCGCCAGCAGCGCCCCCGAGCCGGGCAGGAGGACTGCCTCGCTGACCGTGACCTTTTTCGCGCGCGAGGCACGCGTGACGGTGACGGCCCAGCGCCAGCCGCGATAGGCGCGGTCGAGACAGGCGAAATAGTGGGTGACGATCCGGTCGCCCTCGCCTTCGTAGCCGAGGTGCTCGCCGGGCTCGCCCGGGCGCGCCAGCTCCTCGGCCGCGGCGCGCGCCAGATCGACCGCGGCGACGCAGGCCTGGTCTGGAGCGGAGACGCGGGCCCTGGTGCGGCTCATCGGACCGCCTCCGCCGAAAGGTGCTGTTCGCTCACACTTCATTCTCACCCATGGCGGGACCTAAGAGTCCCACAACGGGGGATCCCGCTCCGAGATCGCCGGCGAATCGGGTAAGACTGGTAGGCGTGCAGGGAGGCTGGGAGCGGGCGCGCGAGGTCTCGCGGCGGATGGCGCACGGCGTCGCCGACGCGGGTCGTGCCACTCTGCGCGCGAGCAGGGCCACGGCCAGCGGCACGGCGCGGGCGGGCAAGGTCACCGCGAAGGGCGCGCAGAAGGTCGGCCGGGCCACGCGCCGCCTCACCCACGCCGACGGCGCCGACCGCACCGGGCTCGGCCGCCTGATCGAGCTGTCGGCGGGCAACAGCGCGAGCGACGCGCTGGTCACGGTGGCGCTGGCGAGCACGGTGTTCTTCGGGGTGCCCGTCGGCGAGGCGCGCGGCTCCGTCGCCCTCTACCTCGTCATCACGATGTTGCCGTTTGCGTTGCTGGCGCCGTTCGTGGGGCCGATCCTCGACAGGTTCAGGTCGGGGCGGCGCTACGTGATAGCGGGCACGCTGTTCGGGCGGGGCCTGCTGTGCTTCGCGATGGCCGCCGCGGTGGGGCCCGGCGACCTGCCGACGTTGTTCATCGGTGCGCTGGGCGTGCTGGTGTTGTCGAAGGCGCACAACGTGTCCAGGGCGGCGATCATGCCGAGCGTGTTGCCCGCCGACATCACGCTGGTGTCGGCGAACGCGAGGGTGGCGCTGTTCACGCTGGTCGCCGCAGGCGTGGCGGTGCCGGTCGGGGCCGGGCTGACCGCGTGGCTGGGCAGCGCGGCGGTGCTGCGCATCGCGATGGTGGCCTTCCTGCTGCTCGGGGTCGCCGCCGTACGCCTGCCGCGGCACATCGACTCGCCCGACCTGGAGGAGGAGGGCGGCGCGCCGCGCTGGCGCACGCTGCTCAAGGTGGGGCCCACGGTCGCCGAGGCCGTCTGGGCCAACGTGGCCGTCCGGGTCTTCTCCGGGTTCCTGCTGTTCTTCCTGCTGTTCCTGGTGCAGGACCGCGCGGTGCCGTGGCTGGCGGCGACGCAGCCGCAGGCGGCGGCCGACCCGTTCTTCGACATCCCCAAGACGATCGCGCTGCTCGCGGCCGCGGCCGGGCTGGGCGGCCTGGCGGGCGCCGCCGTCGCCAACTGGACCCGCAACCACGCGCCGCAGCTCATCGTGCTGGTCACGCTGGCCGTGACCAGCGTGACCACCGTCCTGACCGCGATCTTCTTCGGTCTGTGGGCCGCGCTGGCGATCTCGCTGATCACGGCGTTCGCGCAGGAGCTGGGCAAGCTGGCGCTCGACGCGATCGTGCAGCGGGAGATCGGCGAGGAGGTGCGCTCGTCGACGTTCGGCGTGGTCGAGGCCGTGCTCCAGCTCGCCTGGGTGTTCGGCGGCCTGGCCGGGCTGGTGCTCTCGCTGTCGGAGAGCAGCACGGCCGGGCTGGTCACGCTGGCGGTCGCGCTGACCGCCGCGCTGGCGTGGCTGTTGGTCTCCCGGATCAGGCACGCGCGGGCCGCCGACGCCAAGCTGCACCGTCGGCGCGCCGAGGCCGCCGCCGACCAGCCTCAGCAGCGCCAGGACAGCCTCGACCCGACCAAGCCGCTGACCAACCCCAACGGCTGAACGCGTTACGCGTCGAGGTCGTCGGCGACCGCCCGCAGCACCTGCGCGATCTTCTTGGCGTGCGCCGCGTCGGGGTGCTTGCCCCGCTGGTAGGAGGTCGACACGCCGTCGAGCAACTTGATCAGGTCCTCGACGATGACCACCATCTCGTCCGGCTTCTTCCGCTTGCCTTTGGGCTTGACCTTGGCCAGCGTCGGCGGCTGCTCGAGGATCCGGACCGAGAGCGCCTGCTGGCCCCTGCGGCCCTCGGCCACGCCGAACTCGACCTTCTGGCCTGGCTTGAGCGGGCCTGCGCCGGTGGGCAGCGCGGATGAATGCACGAAGACCTCACCGCCGTCGTCGCGGGTGAGGAAGCCGAATCCCTTGTCGGCGTCGTACCACTTGACCTTGCCACTCGGCACAGGAGGACCTCGTTCAAACAGTCGAAAACGAAGGATGGATGGATGTAGGTTATGCCCCGAAGAGCGCCAGGGCGACCGGGTAAATGGCGGTGAATTACCCAAGTTCCGCTTGGGTGCGCCAGCCGGCGAACCAGGCGGCGAAGTCGGTCAGGTCGGTCAACGCCACGTCCGCTCCGTGATCTCGCAGCTCTCCAGCCGTGTACGGGCCCGTCGCAACCGTCACGCTCAGCGCGCCGCCCGCACGTGCCGCCTCGATGTCCCCGACATGGTCACCAACATAGGCCGCCGCGCCGAACCGCGCGAGGGCTGATCCTTTCCCGGCGCCGAACAGCGAGCCGACCACCTCGTCCACGGGGAAGCCCAGCCTCTTGACCGTGCCGATCGCGTCCCTGAGGTTCTTGCCGGTGACCACGATGACCCGCCCGCCGGCCGCGCGTACGGCCTCGATGGCGTCGTACGCACCCGCCATCGCCGTGTGCACCGGAACCCCCAGCTCCGGATATATCTGACGATAAAGATCGGCTGCCGCGGGCACCGCCTCGGGCGGGAGCCAGTTGGCCAGTTCACTCTCCAGCGGAGGGCCCAGCCTCTTGACGATCGCCCCGCTGTCGAAGGGCACGCCCAGCCGGACGGCCAGCTCGTCGTAAACGGCCGCGATCCCCGCTCGCGTGTCCGCCAATGTCATGTCAAGGTCGAACCCCACCGAAGTCACCACATGAGCAGGATGCCAAACAGTGCCCTACTCCTCGTAACGGGCCCTTGTTCTGGAACACTAGTAATGGGAAGAAAGGAATTACTTATCGGAGAGGAGCGGCCGTGACCAACACCCCCCGACCGCCGCAGGCCGGAGACCGGCTCGTCGCCTCCTCCGCCCCGCCCCGCCCGCACCGGCCCGCGATGCCCGGCGGCCGGATCGCGACGCCGTGGCGGCGTGCGGTGTCGGCGGCGGCCTATCTGGTGAAGGTGGCCTCCAGGGTGGCCGCGCTCTCCGTGCTGCTCTACGCGGTGTTCACCGTGTTCAAGGCCAACCCGGCCAACATCTGGTACCAGTTCGTCGAATCGCTCGCCTCATGGCTGTCCCTGGGCCTGGCCGGCCTGTTCCAGCTCGCCGATCCGCGCTGGACGGCGCTCGTCAACTACGGCCTCGCCGCGATCGTGTGGCTGATCATCGGCTCCGCGCTGGCCGGCCTGATCCGGCGCGCCGCTCCGTGAGGGCGACGGTGAGCCGCTCCGGGCAACGGCTACGCTCCTTACGGAGGTATCAGGATAGACATGACCAGATCGACCCGTGAGCGGATCGTCGACGAGGCTCTGCGACTGTTCGCCGAGCGGGGCTACGCCGCCACTTCCGTGGCCGAGATCGAGGCCGCCTCAGGGCTGTCCCCCGGAGCCGGAGGGCTCTACCGGCATTTCAAGTCCAAGTACGAAGTGCTCGCCGCCGCGATCAACCAGCACGCGACGCGCACCAGGAGCCAGGTGGCGGAGAGCCTGGCCGAGCTGAGCGCCATGGAGGCGTCGGCGGACCTGGAGGAGCGCCTGGCCCACATGTGCCGCGCCGGGCTGGCCAAGGTACGCGAGGAGTCGGAGCTGACCCGGGTGTTCTTCCGCGACCTGAGCCAGTTCCCCGAGCTGGTCGCCGTGGTCAGGCAAGGGCTGCTGCAACCCATGTTCGACGCGATCGTCACCTGGTTCATGGCGCAGCCCGAGTACCACGACGTGGATCTCGACTGGGCGGGCATCGCGGCCGTGCTCGGCGGCTCGGTCGTGCACTACCGGTTGTTCCAGGAGACCGTGGGCGAGCTCCCCGGGCACGCGGAGAAGGACCAGTTCGTCACCGCTTGGGTACGCCTGGCCGTCGGCCTGCTCCCCAGCCCGGCGCCCGTCAGGTGACGTCGAGCAGCCGGTAGGCCAGCCACACCACGCCCAGTGCCGTACCGATCATGAACATGGTCCCGCTGACGTCGAAGAACTGCGTGACGAACGCCGACAGCCCGGCCTCCGTGCCGACCCGCAGGCCGCCGATCAGCACTCCGCCCACCGAGTAGCCGAGCAGCGGCGCGCCGATGCCGAGGACCTTGTCGCGGATCGTCCAGGTGTCGCTGAACAGCACGAGCGCGGCGCCGAACGCCCACACCATGACCGGCACCTGGAAGATCGCCACGGGCGGCAGGTCGAACGGCACCAGCAGCGCCGCCATCACCAGGATCACCATCGAGGCGGCGTCGCGCGGGTGCTCCTTGACGATGGTCCTGGCGTCCCTGCCGTCGGTGGCCAGCGGGTTGGCGCTGAACATGGCGGCCTTGCGCAGCCCCGCGAACGGCAGGTCCATGCCGGGCCGCCGGGTCGGGCGCTCCCGGGCGACCCCGCGGTGTTCGCGTACGCCCGGCGGCAGGTCACGGCCGTCGGCGACGGCGGCGAAGCGCAGGGTGGCGCCGGCCTCCTCCTTCGGCGGGGCACCGGAAGCCGGGGCGGGGCCCGACGCGGGGTTCGCGACGGGCGCGGCTGAGGGCGCGGTGACCGGTCCGGCGGAGGGCGCGGTGGTGGGGGTCGTGACGGGCACGCTGGTGGGCGCCGCCGGCGGTCTGGAGCGCATCGTCGCGATCCCGGCCGCGGCCAGCCGGCCGGCCTCCCGCTCCACCAGCGCGACCGGATCGCCGAACCTGGCCAGCACCTTCGACACGTCGCGCGGTTTCCTGCTGCCGTGCAGCTCGATCTCGATCCTGGCCCGCAGCCGCTTGGCGAAGTCGAGCCGCTGGTCGGCTCTGAGCACGCCGTGCGCGGCGTCGGCCGCCTTGGAGACGTAGTTCAGCACCTGCTGGTCGGCTCGCTCAATCACGTCAAGCAATGCTGCCCCAATCGGGGTGGACATACCATGGCAACGATGGAGTTCACGGAGTGGATCAGGGGACGCACCGACGGACAGCTGCGGGCGCTCGTGTCCGCGCGTCCCGAGCTGATCAGTCCGGTGCCCGCGCATCTGGAGGGCCTGGCGTCGCGCGCGGCCAGCCCTTCGGCGATCGGCAGGGTGCTCGACCGGCTCGACCGGTTCACGCTGGCGGTCGTCGAGACGCTCGCCGTCCAGACCGGGCCGACCTCCAGGAAACAGCTGCGCGACCTCATCGGCGCGGCCCTGGCCGGCGACCAGGAGACGGGGCAGGCCGACCCGGAGCCGGCGCTGTCGGAGGCGCTCGGCAGGCTGTCCGACCTCGCCCTGGTCTACGGCCCCGACGACGCCCTCGATCTGGGCCCCGGCGTGCGCAAGGTGCTCGAAGACCCGGCGGGGCTCGGCCCGAGTGCCGTCGACGCGTTCCGGCACCACGCGCCCGAGCACCTGGAGGAGATGGCCGACGACGTCGCGCCGGGCACCGAGGGGCCGGCCAAGGAGCGGCTGGCGGCGGCGCTGGCCGAGCCCGCCGCGCTCGTCGCCGCCGTCTCGGCCGAGGCCAGGGGCGCGCTGGACCAGCTCGTCTGGGGCCCGCCGACCGGGCGGGTGCCCAACGCCAGACGCGAGGTGCGCGTGGCCTCGGCCCGCTCGCCCATCGAGGAACTGCTCGCGCGCGGCCTGCTGGCGGCCACCGGCGAGGAGAGCGTGACGTTGCCCCGCGAGGTGGGGCTCCACCTGCGCGGCGGGCGTGTCCACCGCGGCCTGCGGGCCACGCCGCCGCCGCTCGAAGGGACCGCGCGCGACCCCGAACTGGCCGACCGCACGGCGGCCGGGCAGGCGTTCTCGTTCGTCAGGTCCGTGGAGGAGCTGTGCGAGCGATGGGGCGCGGATCCGCCGGGCGTGCTGCGCACGGGCGGGCTGGGCGTACGCGACCTGAAACGCACGGCGGGCGAGCTCGACCTGCCCGAATGGGTGACGGCGCTGGTCGTCGAGGTGGCGCACGCGGCCGGATTGATCGCGGCCGGCGGCGGCGTCGACGGCGAGTGGTTGCCGACCTCCGGCTACGACCTGTGGCGGGTCAGGTCGGCCGCCGACCGGTGGATGACGCTGGCGGCCACCTGGCTGCGCATGGACCGGGTGCCCGGGCTGGTCGGCGACCGGAGCGCAGGAGCCCGCCGGGAGAGAGCGGGCGCAGCGACGCCAACGAGTGGCGAAGCGGGCGCGACCATCAAACACAGCAGCGCAGGAGCCCGCCGGGAGAGAGCGGGCGCAGCGACGCCAACGAGTGGCGAAGCGGGCGCGACCATCAAACACAGCAGCGCAGGAGCTCGCCGGGAGGGAGCGGGCGTACGCGGCGACGACCGCGACAGGCCGCTCAACGCCCTCCACACCGACCTGCGCCGCTCGTCCGCTGCGGCGGTCAGGCAGGCCACGCTGCGGGTGCTGGCCTCCGCCCCCGGCCTCGCGCCCGAGCGTGACTCCGTGCTCGAACGGCTGGCGTGGGAGCAGCCGCGCCGCCGGGGGCCGCTGCGCGAGCAGCTCACCGAGTTCGCGCTGCGGGAGGCCGAGCAGGTGGGCATGACCGGGCTGGGCGTGCTGGCCGGGCACGGGCGGGCGCTGATCGAGGGCGACGACGCGGCCGGGGTGCTCGCGCCGCTGCTGCCGGAGCCCGTCGACCACGTGCTGCTCCAGGCCGACCTCACCGCCGTCGCGCCGGGCCCGCTGACCAGCGAGCTCAACCGCTGGATGACGCTCGCCGCCGACGTCGAGTCGAAGGGCGGGGCCACGGTCTACCGGTTCAGCGAGGGCTCCGTACGCCGGGCGCTCGACGCGGGGCACGGCGCGGAAGAGCTGCTGTCGGTGCTCGGCCGCCACTCGGCCACGCCGGTGCCGCAGGCGCTGTCCTACCTGGTGACCGACGTGGCCAGGCGGCACGGCCGCATCCGCGTGGGCACCGCGAGCGCGTACATCCGGTGTGACGACCCGGCGCTGCTCGACCAGATCACCGCCGACCGCCGCTCCGCCGCGCTGCGGCTGCGCCGGCTCGCCCCCACCGTCATCGCCTCCCGCTCCTCGCGGGCGGCGCTCGTCGACTCGCTGCGCGCCATGGGGTACGCCCCGGTCGCGGAGTCGATCGAGGGCGACGTGATCGTCTCCCAGCTCGAGAGCCGCCGCACCGAGGGCGCGGCGCCGGTGCGCACCATCGCGTCGGCGAACGGCCTCGACCCCGAGGTGGCGGCGGCGGCCGTACGCGCGCTGCGGGCCGGCGACGCGGCGCACCTGGCGCGGCGCGAGCCCGTCGACGCGCCCAACGGCCAGGTGCCGCGCGGGCCCGCCACCGCGACGATCTCGGCCCTGCAGGAGGCGATCAAGCAGGGCGTGCGCGTGTGGATCGGCTATCTCGACTCCCAGGGCAACGCGACCTCGCGCATCCTGGAGCCGGCCCGGATGGAGGGCGGCTACCTGACCGCCTACGACGAGACCAGGGCCGCCGTGCACCGCTTCGCCCTCCACCGCATCACGGGCGTGACCGGCCTCTGACGCGGGGCTCAGCCGTCCCCGGCGAGGTGGTCCGCCTGGCCGCGGTCAGCGCGCCGGCTCGCCGTCGCGGACCAGCCGCGTGGCCAGGCGGACCACCGCGGCGGGCGTCGGCAGGGTGAGCGCCTGGTTCCTGGCGGCGGCCAGCTGCTCGGCGCCGGTGCCCGCGCGCCGCCCGTAGGTGCTCAGGCAGAGGTCGAACAGCTCGCCGGGGTCGGGGGCGCACCACGGCTGCTCCACCTCGACCGCCTGGGAGGGCACGCCGTTCCTGGTGATGACGAGGTAGGAGCCCAGCTCGGCCAGCTTGCGGGCGAGGTTGACCAGCTCGATCCGCTCGGCGCCGGCCGCGATCCAGTCGTGCAGCACGTACGCCTGCCCGGGCCCGTAGTCGGTCGCGGAGAGCAGTTGCGGGGCGGTGGCGGCCGGGGACAGCACCGAAATCGTGCTTTCCGCCAGCGACATGCGCGAGAGCAGGGCGATGGCCCCTAATCGTTTGCCGGTCTCCTCCTCGCCCACGAGGACCAGCAGGTGCCGCATGGCCAGGCGGCGCACCGCCTCGGGGAAGCAGCCCGGCTCCCGGTAGGAGCGGAGCAGGATGTCGGCCTCCCGCCGGCTGAGGTCGCGCGTGATCGGATGGGTCATGGCGCGCGGCCGGTCATTGACGGCGATGACGCTCTGACTGAGCGTTATGGTGTCGAGGTCGATCTCGCCTGGTTCAGGCGTGTCGGTCACGAAGCCACCTCGGTGATTGACTGGAAACTTGTCTACAGAAAAGATGGAGGATCAACAACTTTCTTCTTTTCCTACGAAGGCAATACGTAGCGTCACAATATCGCCCTGAACTGGCCTTACGTGCGGCCGATGAGTTTATGGGGACACGTCGACCACTCCCTTCGCCTAGATCTTCCACCATGGAACGATCGAGGTCGAGCAGAAAACGAAAATAGCCACGGACGGAGCTTTATATCGTTTTACCGACCCCGGCCGAGTATTGTCCGCATGGACGGTCAAGGGTGCCCGGCGCGACATCAAGGGTTGACGGCGCAACGTCATTCGCATCAGGTTGGGCATGTGACCGAGCAGACGCTGGGCAGGCTGGCCGAGGAGTCATGGAGCCGCTTCGACGACCACGACGCGATGTTCTACGAAGGGGCATGGTTCCGCAGCCACGCGCTCGCCGAACGCGCGCGCCGCATGTGCGGCGGTTTCGTCGAAGCCGGCATCCGGCCCGGCGACCGGGTGGCCGTGATGATGGCGACCTCCCCCGAGGTGCCGCTGCTCTACCAGGCGTTGTGGGCGGCGGGCGCGGTGGTGACGCCGGTGGTGTTCCTGGTGGGGCCCGACGAGTTGCGGCACATCCTGCTCGACAGCGGCGCCCGCGCGATCGTCACCTCGCCCGAGCTGGAGGAGACCGTACGCGCCGCCGCCGTCGACATCCCGATCTTCGTGGACACGGCCGAGCTGGAGCGGGCCCCCGAGCACGGGCTCGTGCACAGGGACCCCGGCGACCTGGCCGCGCTCATGTACACCGGCGGCACCACGGGCAAGGCCAAGGGCGTCATGCTGAGCCACCAGGGCCTGTGGCGGGTGGCCAGGGCCGCCTATGAGCTGTCCCGCCAGGAGGGCAGGAACCGCGCGCTGGTGCCCGTACCGCTGTCCCACGCGTACGGGCTGATCATCTCGGTCGCCTCGATGCACGCCGCGGAGCCGCAGCAGGCGGTGCTGATGCGCTGGTTCGAGCCGAAGGCGTTCCTGTCGCTGGCCGCCGAGCAGCGCGTCCAGTACGGCACCGTCGTCCCGTCCATGATCCAGATGCTCCTCGCCGAACCGCTGGAGTCGCATCCGCTGCCCGACCTCGCCTTCCTCACGTGCGGCGCGGCCCCGCTCGGCAGGGAGACGCTGGCGGAGTTCGAGCGCAGGATGCCGGGCGTGCAGATCCTGGAGGGCTACGGGCTGACCGAGACCAGCGCCGTGACGACCTTCAACCCGCCGGACCGGCGCAAGGTCGGCAGCGTCGGCCTGCCGCTGCCCGGCTACACGATCACCATCCGCGACAGCGAGGGCGAGGCCGCGGAGACCGGGGACATCGGTGAGATCTGCGTCTCCGGCGAGTCGCTGATGCTCGGCTACTGGGGCGAACACGAACCCGACCCCGAGGGCACGGCGCTGGCCGGCGGCGAGCTGCGTACGGGCGACATCGGCTGCGTGGACGACGACGGCTACCTCTACATCGTCGACAGGAAGAAGGACCTGATCATCCGGGGCGGCTTCAACGTGTTCCCCCGCGACGTCGAGGACGCGCTCAACCAGCACCCCGACGTGGTGATGTCGGGCGTCGTCGGCCGTTCCGACCCGCGCGTCGGCGAGGAGGTCGTGGCGTTCGTGCAGCTCAGGACGGGCGCCCAGGTCGGGGCCGAGGAGCTGATCGCGTGGGCCCGCGACCGGGTCGGCAGGGTGAAATATCCGCGGGAAGTGAGGTTCGCCGACTCGATCCCGGTCACGAGCGTGCTCAAGCTCGACCGCAAGGCGCTGCGCGCGCAGCTCGGCTGAGGAGCCGCGAACCACGTCACGGCCGCACCGGGTACGCTCACTCGGTCAGCCGCGCCTCAATTCCGTGATAAGTGTTGACCTGTCTGGAGGTGACCATGAGCCAGGAAGACCCATCGGGTTATCCGTACCAACCGTACGGCGCGCCCTACGGCGACCAGCCGCCCCCGCAGTACGGCTACGGCTACGGCTATCCGCCGCCTCCGCGGAACGACGGCCCGCTCGCCAACGCCATCGTCTCGCTCGTGCTCAACCTCCTCGCGCTCGTCTCCTGCTGCAACGTCCTGGGCCTGCCGGGCGCGATCCTCGCGGGGCTGGCGCTGAGCAAGGCGCGCAACGAGCCGCACACCGCCCGCACGATGGTGATCTGGAGCTGGGTCCTGTTCGGGGTCGGCTTCGTGCTGGGCATCGGCACCATCCTCTTCCTGGGCCTCAACGGCTACCTCGACGACTAGGCGGGGCCCGGAGCCCCGCAGTTCCTGACACGGCGACGCGTCCAGGGCGCGTGGACTAATCCGGGCGCCCTGAATGTTGCACACTGGAGCGGCCGAGCCGGGATCAGGAGACGATGGTCCCGCTGCACCCGGGCCCCCGTACCTACCCCACGGAGACAAGCCAGTGAGCGATGGACCGCTGATCGTGCAATCGGACAAGACGCTGCTGCTCGAGGTCGACCACGAGCGGGCCGACGCGTGCCGCAAGGCGATCGCGCCGTTCGCCGAGCTCGAGCGCGCCCCCGAGCACGTGCACACCTACCGCGTCACCCCGCTGGCGCTGTGGAACGCCCGCGCGGCCGGACACGACGCCGAGCAGGTCATCGACGCGCTGATCAGCTTCAGCCGCTACCCGGTGCCGCACGCCCTGCTGGTCGACGTCGCCGAGACCATGGCGCGCTACGGCCGCCTGCGGCTGGAGAAGGACCCGGCCAACGGCCTGGTGCTGACCTCCACCGACCGGGCCGTGCTGGAGGAGGTGCTGCGCTCCAAGAAGATCCAGCCGATGCTGGGCGAGCGGCTCGGCCCCGACTCCGTGATCGTGCACCCGAGCGACCGGGGCAACGTCAAGCAGGCCCTGCTCAAGCTGGGCTGGCCCGCCGAAGACCTGGCCGGCTACGTCGACGGGGAGCAGCACCCGATCACGCTGAAGCAGGACGGCTGGAATTTGCGCCCCTACCAGCAGGAGGCGGCCGACGCCTTCTGGCACGGCGGCTCCGGCGTGGTCGTGCTGCCGTGCGGCGCGGGCAAGACGCTCGTCGGCGCGGCCGCCATGGCGCACGCCCAGGCCACCACGCTGATCCTGGTGACGAACACGGTCTCCGCCCACCAGTGGAAGACCGAGCTGCTCAAGCGCACGTCCCTGACCGAGGACGAGATCGGCGAATACTCCGGCACGAAGAAGGAGATCCGCCCGGTCACGATCGCCACCTACCAGGTGATGACCACCAGGCGGAAGGGCGTCTACAGCCATCTGGAGCTGTTCGACGCCCGCGACTGGGGCCTGATCGTCTACGACGAGGTGCACCTGCTGCCCGCCCCCATCTTCCGGATGACCGCCGACCTGCAGGCCCGCAGGCGGGTCGGGCTCACCGCGACGCTGGTGCGCGAGGACGGCCGCGAGGGCGACGTGTTCTCGCTGATCGGCCCCAAGCGTTACGACGCGCCGTGGAAGGAGATGGAGAACCAGGGCTGGATCGCGCCGGCCGACTGCGTCGAGGTGCGGGTCACGCTCACCGACGACGAGCGGCTGGCGTACGCGATGGCCGAGTCGGAGGAGCGCTACCGGTTCTGCGCGACCACGCCGTCCAAGACGCAGGTGACCGAGGCGCTGGTCCGCCGCCACCTGGGCGAGCAGGTGCTGGTCATCGGCCAGTACATCGACCAGCTCGACGAGCTCGGCGAGCACCTCAACGCGCCGGTCATCAAGGGCGAGACCCGGGTCAAGGAGCGCGAGCGCCTCTACCAGGCCTTCCGCGACAAGGAGATCCAGGTGCTGGTGGTGTCGAAGGTGGCCAACTTCTCCATCGACCTGCCCGAGGCGGCCATCGCGATCCAGGTGTCGGGGACGTTCGGCTCGCGCCAGGAGGAGGCGCAGCGGCTCGGACGGGTGCTCCGACCCAAGGCCGACGGCGGGGGCGCCCGGTTCTACACGGTGGTCAGCCGCGACACGGTCGACCAGGAGTTCGCGGCGCACCGGCAGCGGTTCCTCGCCGAGCAGGGATACGCGTACCAGATCATCGACGCCGACGACGTGCTCGGCGGCGTGTGACGGCGATGCCGGCGGTCATGCCCAGCCGCTCGCCCGAGCGGCCGGGCATCAGCGTGGCTTCACGTCCACGAGACTCCGCGGGTCGAAGACAATCGAACCACCCCCCTCACCTGCGTACTATCACGCCGCCTGCGACATACCCCCATGATCCGACAAACCCACCTGATATGCCCGAATATTTCGGTATTCCGAGCTTGATCCCTTGTAAGCGGATCTGCCCCTCTACCTGACCAGCAGACCGCCGACGAAGAGCACGCCCCCCGCGACGATCCAGCACAGCACGCCGGCGCCCATCAGGTGGCCGAACGTCCGCGGGTCGTGCCGCGACGACGGCAGCAGCCAGGCCGCCACCGTGCAGCACGCGGCGACCACCGCGAACACCCCCGACAGCGTGGAGACGGTGCCGAGACGCTGCGAGCACGTCGCCATCGACTCACCACCGGCGCAGAACGCCTGCAGGCCCCACCCCGCGAACACCGAGAGCCCCCACAACGCCGCCAGGAGGAAGCTCGCGATCGTGGGAATGATCGGCGAGAAGCGGAGCCGGACCCGCACCACCATCTATGCGTACCCAGGTCGCCGGAGCTAAATGCTTTGGAAGCCCGCAATCGTGGCGACTAAACTGGCGGATTCGCTGCCTGTAACCACCTCCGTCGTTCAACCAGGGAGGCACTTCCGCATGCCCGCACACCAACTGGCTCCCGACATACCCACCGACGTGCTCGCCGCCGAGCAGGCCCACCTGGCCGAGTCCAGAGCCGCGCTCAAAGCCATGCGCGCCCACGCCCGGTCCCTCTCGTCCGACGCGGCCGGCGACTGGGTGTCGCAGCAGATCCTCCAGTCGCTGCTCGACCAGCGGGTGGCCGCGCTCGCCGACCACCCCGACACCCCGCTGTTCTTCGGCCGCCTCGACCGCGCGGAGCGGAAGAGCCCGCGACGAGCGAGCGGCGAGGGCGCCGGCGAGGAGCGAAGCGGTCGCGATCACGAGCACGAGGCGGAGAGCGACGACCTGCCCGGCACCATCTACGTCGGGCGCCGCCACGTCCACGACGGCCACAGCAGGCCACTGGTCATCGACTGGCGCGCGCCGGTGTCCCGCGCGTTCTACCAGGCCAGTCCCGCCGACCCCATGGGGATCGCGCGCCGGCGCCGCTTCGGCTACCACGGCGGGGCGCTGACCGCGTTCGAGGACGAGCCGCTCGGCGAAGGCGTCGAGATCGGCCCGTCCAGGATCCTCACCGAGGAGATCGAACGCCCCCGCACCGGCCCGATGCGTGACATCGTCGCCACGATCCAGCCCGACCAGGACGAGATCGTCCGCTCCACCCTGGCCCAGACGGTGTGCGTGCAGGGCGCCCCCGGCACCGGAAAAACCGCCGTCGGCCTGCACCGCGCCGCCTATCTGCTGTTCACCCACCGCGAGCGGCTGGCCAGGTCGGGGGTGATGATCGTCGGACCCAACCGGGCGTTCCTGTCCTACATCTCCTCGGTGCTGCCCGCGCTCGGCGAGGTCAAGGTCGACCAGACCACGGTGGCCGGCCTGCTCGGCGAGTACGCCGCGCCCGAGGACCCGACGGTGGCCGCGGTGAAGGGCGACGCCAGGATGGCGGCGGTGCTCGAACGGGCGCTCTGGCTGCACATCGTGAAGCCGGAGGAGGGCCTCGTCTACACCAAGGGCGCCTACCGGCACCGGGTGGCCGACTACGAAGTACGCGAGATCGTGGCCTCCCTGCGCGGCACCACGCGGTACAACCCCGGCCGGGCGGCGCTGGCGCAGCGGCTGGCCCACATGGTCCTTGTACGCATGGAGCAGCGCGGCGAGTCGCCCGACGACCGGGTGCAGGACGCGGTGGCCCGGTCGAAACCGGTGAAACACCTTGTGGAAGCGGTCTGGCCCAAACTGACGCCCGAACAGGTCCTCCACCGCTTGCTGTCAGATCCGGAATTTCTAGCGCGAGCCGCTAAATCAGATTTGTCGCCGGAAGAGCAGGAAATGCTCCTGTGGCGGAAGCCGTACCGGAGCCACAAGTCCGCCAAATGGTCGGCCGCCGACGCCGCGCTCCTCGACGAGCTCCGCGACCTGATGGAACGTACGCCGTCGCTGGGCCACCTGGTGGTCGACGAGGCCCAGGACCTGTCCGAGATGCAGTTGCGCGCCCTCGGCCGCCGCTGCCGCAACGGCTCGGCCACCGTGCTCGGCGACCTCGCCCAGGGCACCACGCCGTGGTCGACCCGTTCGTGGAAGTCGGTGCTCGACCACCTGGGCCAGCGCGAGGGCGAGGTCACGGAGCTGACGCTCGGCTTCCGCGTGCCGAGGGAGGTCCTGGACTACGCGGCCCGCCTGCTCCCCTCGATCGCCCCCGACCTGGCCGCCCCGCAGTCGCTGCGGCCCGGCGCCGGGTCGCTCACCGTACGCGAGGGCGGCTCGGTCGCCGAAGCCGCGGAGGAGGCCCTGGCCAGGGAGGGCTCGATCGGCGTCATCGCTCCTGACGCGATGGTCGCCGCGGTCTCCGAGTCCCTCGCCGGCCTCCCCCACGCCGTTCTCGACCCCGACTCGACCGAGGAACACCGCCTGCTCATCGTGCCCGCGACGCTCGCCAAGGGCCTGGAGTACGACCACGTCGTCGTCGTGGAGCCCGCCGACATCGTCGCGGCCGAGCCCCGCGGCCTGGCCAGGCTCTACGTGGTCCTGACCCGGGCGGTGACCACGCTGACGGTCCTGCACGACAAGGCGCTGCCGCCACAGCTGGCGGGCTGACGGGCGTCCGACACGGCCGCTTCTAGGATGGCTGGCAAGGAGCTCTCAACCTAGGAGGATGCCGTGCCAGCACCCCTTCCCCACGAACACCTGCCGTCGGTCCCCGCGCTCGTGGTGGAGAGCGACGACCTCCAGGACGGCGAGCGGCTCAACGACCTCCACGTCTTCAACGACTGGGGCATGACCGGCCAGAACCTCTCGCCCCAGCTGCGCTGGTCGGGCGCTCCCGCCGAGACCCGCTCCTACGCCGTCACCTGCTTCGACCCCGATGCCCCCACAGGCAGCGGCTTCTGGCACTGGGTGCTCTTCGACCTTCCGGCCTCGGTCACCGAGCTGCCGACGGGCGCGGGCACGGCCCCGGAGTTCAAGGGCCTGCCGGCGGGCGCGGTGCACGCCCGCAACGACTACGGCACCAAAGACTACGGCGGCGCCGCCCCGCCTCCTGGCGACCCGCACCGCTACGTCTTCACGGTCCACGCGCTGGGGGTCGAGTCGCTCGGCGTGGACAGCGGCACGAGCCCGGCGGTGGTGGGCTTCAACATCACCGCCAACACCCTGGCCCGCGGTCACATCATCCCCCACTACGGGGTCTGACGACGGAAAGGCGCCCCACCGCACGCTGGTGGGGCGCCTTTCCGTGGGCGCTAGTCGCAGATCTCGTCCAGCGGCTGCAGGTTGCCGAGCAGCGGCACCCAGGATCGCAGCGCGCACAGCGGCGTGCCCTCGGTCACGGCGCCGCTCACGACGACAGGGTCATTGGCATGCGCGGGAACGGCCGTGAGGGTCACGGAGGCGAGGCCGAGAACGGCGACGCCCAGCATGCGCTTGGTGCGGGAGAACAATTATCTGCTCCTTCGGTGAGGCGATGTGGTGACAACCCTTTCTCACTCGAAGTAGCAGTTCAATTGCGAAACGTAATGGCAGTGAAACAAAAGCAAGAGCGGCCCGGAAAAACCGGACCGCTCTTTCGGGACGTGCGCCGC
Source organism: Nonomuraea deserti (assembly GCF_004348685.1). Taxonomy (GTDB): domain Bacteria; phylum Actinomycetota; class Actinomycetes; order Streptosporangiales; family Streptosporangiaceae; genus Nonomuraea; species Nonomuraea deserti. The sequence goes on from NZ_SMKO01000055.1 coordinate 29,786, forward strand.
GAACAGGACCTAGAAGTCCATGTCGCCGCCGCCGGGCATGCCGGCGGGAGCGGCCGGGGTCTTCTCCGGCTTCTCGGCGATGACGGCCTCGGTGGTGAGGAAGAGCGCCGCGATCGAGGCGGCGTTCTGCAGCGCCGAGCGCGTCACCTTGGCCGGGTCGAGAATGCCGGCCTCGAACATGTTGACGTATTCGCCCGACGCGGCGTTGAGGCCCTCACCCGGGGTGAGGTTGCGCACGCGCTCGACCACGACGCCGCCCTCGAGGCCGGCGTTGACCGCGATCTGCTTCAGCGGCTCCTCCAGAGCCTTCTTCACGATCGCCGCACCGGTGGCCTCGTCGCCGTTGAGCTCCAGCTTGTCGAACGCCTTGGCGCCGGCCTGCAGCAGCGCCACGCCACCGCCAGGGACGATGCCCTCCTCGACGGCCGCCTTCGCGTTGCGGACGGCGTCTTCGATGCGGTGCTTGCGCTCCTTGAGCTCGACCTCGGTCGCCGCGCCCGCCTTGATGACGGCCACGCCGCCGGCCAGCTTGGCCAGCCGCTCCTGGAGCTTCTCGCGGTCGTAGTCGGAGTCGGTGCGCTCGATCTCGGCGCGGATCTCGTTGACCCGGCCGGAGATCTGCTCGGCGTCACCGGCGCCGTCGACGATCGTCGTCTCGTCCTTGGTCACGACCACCTTGCGGGCGCGGCCCAGCAGGTCGAGGGTGGCGGTCTCGAGCTTGAGGCCGACCTCCTCGGCGATGACCTGACCACCGGTCAGGATCGCGATGTCGTTGAGCATGGCCTTGCGGCGGTCGCCGAAGCCCGGGGCCTTGACGGCCACGGAGCGGAACAGGCCGCGGATCTTGTTGACCACCAGGGTCGCCAGGGCCTCGCCCTCGACGTCCTCGGCGATGATCAGCAGCGGCTTGCCCGACTGCACGACCTTGTCGAGCAGCGGCAGCAGGTCCTTGTTGGCGGAGACCTTGCCGTTGACGATCAGGATGTACGGGTCTTCGAGCACGGCCTCCATGCGGTCGGAGTCGGTGACGAAGTACATCGACGTCATGCCCTTGTCGAAGCGCATGCCCTCGGTGAGCTCGAGCTCGAGGCCGAAGGTGTTGCTCTCCTCGACGGTGATGACGCCTTCCTTGCCGACCTTGTCCATCGCCTCGGCGATGAGCGCGCCGATCTCGGGGTCGGCGGCGGAGATGGAGGCGGTCGAAGCGATCTGCTCCTTGGTCTCCACGTCCTTGGCCAGCTTGGAGAGCTCCTCGCTGACCCGCTCGACGGCCGCCTCGATGCCCTTCTTCAGAGCCATCGGGTTGGCGCCGGCGGCCACGTTTCGCAGGCCCTCACGCACCAGCGCCTGGGCGAGCACGGTGGCGGTCGTGGTGCCGTCGCCGGCGACGTCGTCCGTCTTCTTGGCGACCTCCTTGACCAGCTCCGCGCCGATCTTCTCCCACGGGTCCTCGAGCTCGATCTCCTTGGCGATGGACACACCATCGTTGGTGATCGTGGGAGCGCCCCACTTCTTCTCCAGCACGACGTTGCGCCCCTTGGGGCCCAGGGTCACCTTGACGGCGTCGGCGAGCTGGTTCATACCGCGCTCGAGACCGCGCCGGGCGTCCTCGTCAAACGCGATCATCTTGGCTGCCATAAGGCTAGACCTCCCAGATGCAGGGTGGCTTGTCGTGGACCGAGCCGACGCCCGCGACGGCATGGGTCAGCATCTCCGTTCGGCAGACCCCATCGTCTCGATCCGGTGTTGGCACTCTGCTGCACAGAGTGCCAACGAACTGTTTAGCACTCTACCCTGCCGAGTGCAAGCGAACTCACCCGTGGCGGGCGCTTCCCCCCAGGTCAGTCGTCTGTCCGGCGAGCCGCCCCGTGGGCGCACCGCTGGCCGCGGTTCGCGCACACGGCTCGCCGTACCAGGATCGACGAAAGAAAGGTGACGGTTCGCCCGGACTGCGCTGCCGCACGATCCCGCCGGTGCATACCAGTGCGGTGAATCAGACCGTCCTGACGGACTCCGCCTGCGGCCCCTTCTGGCCCTGCGTGATCTCGAACTCGACACGCTGTCCCTGTTCGAGAGAGCGATACCCGTCCATCATGATCGCTGAGTAATGGACGAATACATCCTTACCACCGTCTACCGCGATGAAGCCGTAGCCCTTGTCCGCGTTGAACCACTTGACGGTGCCCTGCGCCACTTCCGACTCCTCTTACTGGGCTCCCAGACCTCGCCCATTCCTCCGCGAGACCCGTAATCGCCTGACTTAACGGAAAATCAGCCAGGCGATCGCCCTCGACCATACCTGTGGCACGGGGTTTGGCAACAGAGTCAATCCGCAGACTTCGCATTTCCTCTCATCGACGGTTCAACGTTGAATTACTGGGAAAAGGAGAAGGCGCCCACAAGGGGCGCCTTCGCCGAAGTGTGCTCTGCCGCACTCACCCGCCGGCGACGGCGGGGATGATGGAGATCTGGGTGCCGTCCGGCGCCGGAGTGTCCAGCCCCTGGGCGAATCGGACGTCCTCTTCCCCCACATAAACGTTGACAAAACGCCGAATCTTGCCCGATTCATCCAGAATTCTCGCGCCGATACCCGGGTAGTCAGAGTCCAGCTTGGCCAGCACGTCACGAAGAGTCGCGCCCTCGCCACTGACCTCCGCGCTGCCCCCGGTGTAGGTGCGCAGAATGGTGGGAATCCGCACAGAAACGCTCATGTTTAACTCGCCTTTCCTGGTTGTCAGACAGTCGCGCGGAACGCGTCGAGGGAGGGCTTGATCACGGCCGTGGGCCTGGCGTCGCCGCTGATCGCGTCGAGCGTCTTGAGGCCGTCGCCGGTGTTCAGCACCACGGTCTCGGCCTCCGGGTCGAGCTGCCCGGTCTCGGTGAGCTTCTTCAGCACACCCACGGTCACGCCGCCCGCCGTCTCGGCGAAGATGCCCTCCGCCGAGGCCAGGAGCTTAATGGCGGCCACGATCTCAGCGTCCGTGACGTCCTCGACGCCCCCTCCGGTCCGCCGCGCGATGTCCAGCACGTACGGGCCGTCGGCGGGGTTTCCGATGGCCAGCGACTTGGCGATGGTGTCGGGCCGGACCGGCTGCACGACGTCGTGCCCCGCCTTGTAGGCGGTCGACACGGGCGAGCACCCGGCCGCCTGCGCCCCGAAGATCTTGTAGGGCGTGTCCTCGACCAGTCCCAGCGCCACCAGCTCCTTGAAGCCCTTGTCGATCTTCGTGAGCTGCGAGCCCGAGGCGATGGGGATGATGATCTGCTCGGGCAGCCGCCACCCGAGTTGCTCGGCGATCTCGTACGCGAGCGTCTTGGAGCCCTCGGCGTAGTAGGGCCGCAGGTTGATGTTGGTGAACCCCCACTTGTCGCCGAGCGGGTCGCCGATCAGCTCGGAGCAGAACCTGTTGACGTCGTCGTAGGTGCCCTCGATGCCGACCAGCCGGCCGCCGAACACCCGGGCCATGGCGATCTTGGCTTGTTCGAGGTTGGCCGGGATGAACACGCACGCCTCCAGCCCGGCCCGCGCCGCGGCCGCCGTCACCGCGCCCGCGAGGTTGCCCGTGGAGGAGCAGGAGAGCGTGTGGAAGCCGAAGTTGCGGGCCGCCTCGACGGCCATGGCGACCACGCGGTCCTTGAAGGAGTGGGTGGGGTTGCCCGAGTCGTCCTTGACGTGGAGAGATCTGATGCCGAGCGCCCGCCCGAGGTTGCCGGCCCTGACCAGTTTGGTCCACCCCGGGTTCATGTTGGGCTTGTCGGCGACGTCGGCCGGCACGGGCAGCAGCGAGCGGTAGCGCCAGATGTTGGCGGGGCCCGACTCGATGGCCGCGCGGGTCACCTCGCCGAATTCGTAGGCCGCTTCGAGCGGCCCGAAACACTCCTGACAGGCGAAGCTCGGACCGAGCGGGTAACGCGCGCCGCACTCGCGGCAGGACAGACCGACGGCGGGACCGAAATCGAGCGACATGAAGCGAGGCCTTCCCTCATCTTCGTCTGCGGCCACCTTGACCACAGACCGGAATTGGCACCTTGTCCCGGTCGGCCTCGCCAGGTCGCGAGTCACAAGCCGGGAGGGTTGCCGGGGCTTCGCAGGGCCGGTCCCTCCACCCCTCTGGATGAGCAATGTTCAGTTGTTGCATCGGACTCTACCCGCCCACGTGGCGGAAACGTCCTCCCGTCTCAAATCCTGAGACGGACGATCTCATCGATAGTCGTCTCCCAGCACGCCCTGCACATATTTGCGCGCCTGGTGGATGCGCGATTTCGCGGTGCCGAGCGGGATGCCGAGCTGGTCGGCCACCTCGTTGTAGTCGAGCTGGACGATGTCGCGCAGCACCAGCGCCTGCGCCAGGTCCGGCTTGTCGGCCTCCAGCGCCTCCATGGCGTCGAGCAGGTCGAGCCGCGAGCCCGCGATGACGCTGACGCGCCGCACGTCGGGCTTCTGCATCGGCAGCTCGTCCGAGCTCTGCTCGGCCGCCCGGCGTTTCAGCGACCGGTAGGTCGTGCGCGCGCAGTTGGCCGTCACGATGTGCAGCCAGGTGCTGAACCTGGCCCGTCCCTCGAAGCGCCCGATGTTGCGCGCCACCGCCAGGAGGGTGTCCTGGGAGGCCTCCTCGGCGTCCTGGTGGTAGGGCAGGATGCGGGCGCAGTGACGCATCACATCGGGCTCGATCCGCCGCAGCAGCTCGCCTAGAGCACGGTGGTCTCCGGCCGCGGCGGAGCGAGCGAGTTCCTCGGTTAGCTCATCAAGCGCCATAGCTGGGATCCTATGGTCGTAGGGAGCCTTGTTGGCATCCTTCCTTTTCCGATGGGCCGATCACCACGATGATCAGTGTGGTTCCGTCTACACCGACACGCCAGTCGGAAGGAGTCTCCTTGAGGTCTTATGCCAGCTCACCGCCCCGCGGGCGGCCCGCCCGGCCGGAGCGGGCGCGGTGAACAACGTCCTGGTGGCCTCCAACCGCGGCCCCGTCTCCTTCACCGTCTCCGACGACGGCGAGCTGAGCCTGCGGCGCGGCGGCGGCGGGCTGGTGTCGGGGTTGTCCGGCGTGGCCAAGGACGACGGCGTCCTGTGGGTCTGCGCGGCGCTGTCCGACGGCGACCGCAGCGCCGTGCGCCTGGCCCCCGGCGGCCGCATCGACCAGGCCGGCTACGACACCGGCCCGCTGCGCATGCTCGACATCCCGCCCGCCACCTTCCACCGCGCCTACAACGCCGTGGCCAACTCCACGCTGTGGTTCGTCAACCACCTGCTCTACGACATCCCCAACGCGCCGCTCTTCGGCACCAAGTTCGGGCGCGAGTGGGAGTCCTACCGCGACTACAACGGCGCGTTCGCGCTGGCGCTGGCAGAGGAGGCCGGCCACGAGGCCAGGGTGATGGTGCAGGACTACCACCTGACCCTGACCCCGGCGATGCTCCGCGCCGAGCGGCCGGACCTGCGCATCGCCCACTTCAGCCACACGCCGTGGGCGCCGCCGGAATACTTCTCCCTGCTGCCCGACGACGTGGCGCGAGAGGTCCTGGAAGGAATTCTGGGGGCCGATCACGCCGGGTTCCTCACCGACAGGTGGGCGCAGGCGTTCATGGACTGCTGCGAGGCGCTGCTGGGCGCGGAGGCCGACCGCGTCGGGCGCAGCGTCACCCACGACGGCAGGACGACCCGCATCGGCGTGCACAGCCTCGGCGTGGACGGCGCCGCCCTCTGGGAGCGCGCCTGCGAGCCCGACGTCGAGTCGCACATGACCGCGCTGAAGGAGCAGGTGGGCGACCGCAGGCTGATCGTCCGCATCGACCGCACCGAGCTGTCGAAGAACATCGTGCGCGGCCTGGTCGCCTACGGCGAGTTCCTCGGCGCCCACCCCGAGTGGCACGGCCGGGTCGTGCACCTGGCCTTCGCCTACCCGAGCCGGCACGACCTGCCCGAATATCGCGAATACACCGCGTCGGTGCAGCGCTGCGCCCAGCAGATCGAGGACGAGTACGCCACGGAGGACTGGGACCCGCTGATCCTCAACGTCAACGACGACTATCCGCGCTCGCTGGCCGCGTACCGGATGGCCGACGTGCTGCTGGTCAACCCCATCCGCGACGGCATGAACCTGGTGGCCAAGGAAGGCCCCGTGTTGTCGCCGCGCTGCGCGCTGGTGTTGTCGCGGGAGGCGGGCGCGGCGGCCGAGCTGGGCTCCCACGCGCTCCTGGTCAACCCCTACGACATCAGCGGCACCGCCACCGCGCTGCACGACGCGCTCGTCATGCCCGAGGACGAGCGGCGGACGCGCCGCGACAAGCTGCACGCGGCGGCCACCGCCCTGCCGCCGCAGAAGTGGCTGGAGGCCCAGCTCGACGCCCTCGCCTGAGGGCTCAGCTCCAGCGGGCGCGCTGGAGCACGCCGGACAACCCCGGCGTGCTCCACTGGTCGACGACCAGGATCCCGGTCTTCGGCAGATGCCACTCGCGCTGCACGTAGCGCGACCTCACCCGGCCGTTGGAGTAGGAGACGCAGGCGGCCTTCCACTCGCGGTAGGCGGCCCGGTGGCCGGGCCCGACCTTCCGCAGGCCCTTCGCCCCGGCCGCGCCGAGCCGCTGCCCCCACTTGCCGTTGTGCGGGCAGCGCTGCACGTCGGTGGCGGGGTAGAAGGCCGAGGCCCCGGTGTACGGCCGGAAGAGCTCATCGCCCTTCTCGATGGCCTTCGGACCGAGGATCCAGAAGCTGTCGCACCCGGGAGTGCCGTAGCCGCCCTCGGGCTCGGCGCAATTGCCGGTCACCACGCGGGTCCAGCCGGGTTCGACCTTGTGGACCTTCCACGTGGCGGGCAGCCGGAGCGTCAGCCCGCCCCTGAGCGTGAGCGTCCGCGCGGAGCCGGCCTCGGCGGGCAGCGGGGCGGCGAGGAGGGCGGCGGCGACCGCGGTCGCGACGGCGAGATGGCGCTTCGACATGTGCACGACCGTATCGGCGGCCGCTTACGAACGGCTGAACGCGGACGCCAACTCGCCGAGCAGCGCCACCACTCCGTCGGGGCCGTCCACCACGATGTCGGCCCGCTCGGCCAGCGCCGCCACCTCGGCGGAGCCGCTGCACACGGTCACGCCGGGCAGGTTGGAGGCGTCGACGGCGTCGTACGCGGCCAGGTCGCCGAGGTCGTCGCCGGCGAACAGGACGGACCTCGCGGCCCGCTCGGCCAGGAACAGGCTGAGCGCCTGGCCCTTGTCCATGCCCGGCGGCCGCAGCTCCAGGACGTAGCGGCCGGGCTCGACCACCAGGCCGTGCTTCTCGGCCAGCTTGGCCAGCGGCTCGCGCAGCTTGGCGAGGGTGCCGTCGGGGTCGGGGCTGCGCCGGGTGTGGACGGCCACGGCCCGGCCCTTGTCCTCGACGGTCACGCCCTCGACACCCAGCGAGTCGAGCAGCAGCGGCAGCTCGGCCTCGCTGCGCGGCACGCCGGCGGGGGGCGGGGGCGCGGAGACGCGGCCGTGCTCCCAGCGCTCGAACCCGTAGTGTCCGAGCACGACCAGCCCCGGCACGCCGGTCAGCCCTGGCCCCAGCTCCAGCACGGTGGCGGAGGGCCTGCCGGTCACGATGACCACCGCCAGGACGTGGGCGCCCAGATCGGCGAGCACCTCGGGCGCCTTCGGATGGATCACGGCCTCGGCGGGATCGGGCACGATCGGCGACAGCGTGCCGTCGAAGTCGAGCCCGATCACGGCGCCTGCCGGATCGCTCAAGATCGCTTCCATTCCAGGGATGTTCCTCACGCGGCTGCCGTACCCAGCCGGTCAGGGGCGCATGCCAAGCCTTCTGGCCGCGCGGTCACGCTGGCGGGTCGAGCGTAACCTGCGCAGCCTCTTGACCAGCATGGGGTCCTGCTCGAGCGCCTCCGGTCTGTCGATCAGCTCGCCGAGCAACTGGTAGTAGCGCGTGGCGGAGAACCCGAAGGTCTCCTTGATGGCCTGCTCCTTCGCGCCCGCGTGGCGCCACCACTGGCGCTCGAAGGCGAGGAGCTCGTGATCGCGTTGTGAGAGTGATTGCCGGGACGGCTCCTGGGCAGCATTGTCACCGCTGAGCGGTGCTCCCATGGTGTCCTCCTCGAAAGGGGCGTGTGACGATCACGTCGCACGCACGCGGCCCGTGGCCATCGTAATGTGCGGCGCGCTGCTGTTCATGGCGGTTCGACAGACGTACAGTCACCAGATGTGACCTCAGTAATCACGCTGCTCACGGACTATGGGCTGGAAGACGGCTATGTGGCGGCCTGCCATGGAGTGATCGCCGGGATCGCCCCCGAGGCCAGGGTGATCGACGTGTGCCACCTGATACCCGCGGGAGACGTACGCCGCGGCGCGGCCGTGCTCGCCCAGACCATCCCGTACCTCCCGGCGGGCATCCACATCGCCGCGGTCGATCCGGGGGCGGGCGCCTCCAGGCGCGCGGTCGCCGTCGAGGCGGGCGGCCGGGTGTTCATCGGGCCCGACAACGGGCTGCTGTCGTGGGCCGTGCACGCCGGCGGCGGCGCGCAGGCGGCCCATGAGATCAGCAACGACCAGCACTTCCTGCGGCCGGTCTCGCCCACGTTTCCTGGGCGCGACGTGTTCGCGCCGGTCGCCGCGCGGTTGTACGGCGGGCTGAGCCCGGCGGAGCTGGGGCCGGAGATCCCGGTCGGCCGTCTGGTCTCGCTGCCGGAGCCGACCTCCCGGTTGCGTGAGGGCTCGGTGGAGGGCGAGGTCGTCTCGGTCGACCGCTACGGCAACACGCAGTTGTCGATCGCGGCGGGCGACCTGCAGGCGCTGGGCGTGCGGGTGGGCGACACGCTGGGGGTGCGGCTGGGGCGGCGGCAGCTCTCGCTGCCGTACCGGGAGACGTTCTCGGCGGTGCCGCCGGGGGAACTGGTGGCGTTCGAGGACTCGGCGGGGCTGATCGCGATCGCCGTGAACTCCGGTGACGCGGCGCAGCGCCTGGGACTGCCGCCCGGGGCGCATGTCCGGCTTTCCCCCATCTCCTAGGGCGAAAGCCACAGATCGGAATTACTCCGCGTATCGGTCTGTTTACTGAAGCGTCGGGCTGACTCAGCGGTCGCGTGTCAGAATGCGGGTCAAACGTCCCCTCCCCCTCCCTTTCGAGGTCGACGTGTACCAGTTTCCTGTTGTCCTGCTGTCGATGCTGTCCGCGCTCCTGCCCACCCCGGAGCCTCCCGTGCCCGAACGCGGGCCCGTCCGGCCGGTCATGAAGGTCTTCCCCTTCGCCGTGCCAGGCCTCAGCCCGTCGGGCGCGCGGGTCACGTACGTGCTGGCCGGGGTCGCCCCCGAGGCGCCGTGCCCGGCCGCGTTCCAGCCCTCGGCCGTGGGGCCCGGCTGCCGCACCGCCGTACGCGCGACGTACGCCGACAGCACCGGCACCTACGTCGCCACCGTGGGCGTCGCCGTGGTCGACGGCCCGCCGCCGGCCCCCTCCAGCGCCGGACGGCCCGCGACCGTGCGGCCCGTGGCCTTCCCCGGCGGCCCGGCCGAGCGGTTCGGCGACCGTCAGTACGTCACCGGGGTGGTGCTGCGGCCCGGCGGGCGCCACGTGGTGGCGGTGGCCGCGGGCTACGCCGACGGGCGGCCGTACCAGCCGGGCGACGTGGTCGAGCCGCGGCTGCGGGCCGCCGCGGGCCAGCTCGCGGCGGCCCTGCACCGGGCGCTGACCAGATGAGCAGGATCCTCGTGCCCGCCGTGGTCACAGCGCTGGCAGTGGGCGCGGTGCTGGGCGCCGCCGCTCCGAGCGCCTCCGACGACGTCGACCGGGTCGCGCGGGCCGGCCAGTGGCAGCTCCGCGCGATGCGGCTGCCCGACGCCTGGCGGACGAGCAAGGGCGCGGGCGTCGTGGTGGCCGTGCTCGACACGGGGGTGAACGGCCGCCACCCCGACCTGGCGGGCGCCGTGATCCAGGGGCCCGATCTGACCGGGGTGGTCAGGAGCCCGCACCGGTGGGGGCGCCACGGCACCGCCATGGCCAGCCTGATCGCCGGTCGCGGGCACGGCGACGAGCGCGAGGGCGGCGTCCTCGGGGTGGCGCCGGAGGCCGAGGTGCTGTCCGTCAGGGTCACGCTGGACAACGGCGACCCGCAGCGCAAGATGCAGCGCTCGGGCGGGCGCAACGCGCTGGCCAGGGGCATCCGCTACGCGGCCGACCACGGCGCCGAAGTGATCAGCATGTCGCTCGGCGGCGGCAGGGGCTCCTGGGAGGGCTCGGCGACGGAGGAGGAGGCCGTCCAGTACGCGATCGCCAGGGGCGCCGTGCTCGTGGCCTCGTCGGGCAACGACGGCGCCGACGCCAACAGGAAGAACTTCCCCGCCGCCTACCCCGGCGTGATCGCCGTCGGCGCCGTGGACCGGCGGCTCGCGGTGGCCGGGTTCTCCAACAGGCAGAACTACGTCTCGGTGGTCGCGCCGGGCACGGAGATCGTGACGGCCGACGGGCGCCGCTCGTACGTGATCGGCGACGGCACCAGCTCGGCCGCGGCCATGGTCGCGGGCGTCGCGGCCCTGATCAGGTCGGCGCATCCGAGCCTGTCGCCGTACCACGTGCGGCGGGCCATCGAGCTCAGCACCAGGAAGCGGCCGGCCGACGGCCACAGCCGCGCCTACGGGCACGGGGTGGTCGACGCGGTGCTCGCCCTGCGGGCGGCCGCCCGGCTGGACGTGCCCGCGTCGGGAGGCGCGGCGCCCGAGCCGAATTTCTGCGAGGCGCCGCCGTCCTCCAGGGCGCCGGTGGTCGCGGGCATGGTGATGCTGGTGGCGGCGATGTCGGCGCGGGTGCTGGTGACGCAGCGCAGGCGGCGAAGGGATGCAACCTAGCAAGCGCTTGTGTGATACTCCGGCTATGACGTTTGCGATCGACGGCTGGTTCGCCATCGACCACGACGGCGTCCGCCTCCTCGGCACCAGATGCGCGGACTGCGGCACCGTCTGCTTCCCACCGCGGCACGGCCTCTGCCCCGACCCCCGCTGCGGCGGCACGGAGCTCCACGAGGTCAGGCTGCCGAGACGCGGGCGGGTCTGGTCGTACACGAACGCCTGCTACCCGCCGCCGGCGCCGTACGTGGCTGCGGAGCCGTACGAGCCGGTGACCCTGGCCGCGGTCGAGCTGGACGAGGCGGGCATCGTGGTGCTCGGCCAGGTCACGGGGCTGACGGTGGCGGAGCTGGAGGTGGGCATGGAACTGGAGCTCACCTCGGGTCCCCTGGCCGACGGGCCCCAGGTGTGGATGTGGCGGCGGGCGTCATGAGCGTCGTGGTGCTGGGCACGGGCATGCACCCCTGGGGCAAGTGGGGCCGTCCCTTCGTGGAGTACGGCGTGGCGGCCGCCCGCGCGGCCCTCGACGACGCCGGCGTGGCCTGGACCGACGTGGACTTCCTCGTCGGCGCGGACACGATCAGGAACGGCTACCCCGGCTTCGTCGCCGGCGCCACCTACGCCCAGGCCCTCGGCTGGTCGGGCGCCAGGATCGCCTCCTGCTACGCCGCCTGCGCCTCGGGCGCCCAGGCCGTCGACATCGCGCGCACCCGCATCCTGGCGGGCCTCTGCGAGGTCGCCCTGGTCGTGGGGGCGGACTCCACGCCCAAGGGCTTCTTCACGCCGGTGGGCGGCGACCGGCCCGACGACCCCGACTGGCTGCGCTTCCGGCTCCTCGGCGCCACCAACCCCGCGTACTTCGGCCTCTACGCCCGCCGGCGCATGGCCGTCCACGGCTCCACCCATGCCGACTTCGCCGCCGTCAAGGTCAAGAACGCGCGGGCCGGCTCGCTCAACCCCATGGCCCGCTACCGCAGGCCCGTCACCGTGGAGGAGGTGCTGGCCTCCCCCATGGTCGCCGATCCGCTGCGGCTGATGGACATCTGCGCCACCTCCGACGGGGGCGCCGCCGTGGTGCTCGCCTCGGAGGAGTACGCCCGCCGCCGCGGCACGACCCCCCTGGTGCGCCTGGCCGCCGTGGCCACCGTCACCCCATCCTTCCCCAGCGCCGTCCTGGAACTGCCGAACTTCGCCACCGACTCCTGGGCCGCCGTGCCCCCGCCCGAGAGGCCGTTCAGGGCGGCGATCGCGCACGCCGCCTACGAGGAGGCCGGGGTGGGGCCCGAGGACGTCTCGCTGGCGGAGGTGTACGACCTGTCGACGGCGCTGGAACTGGACTGGATGGAGGACGCCGGCCTGTGCCCGCCAGGGGAGGCGGACAAGCTGCTGCGCGGTGGCGAGACGGCCATCGGGGGCCGCGTCCCGGTCAACCCGTCGGGCGGCCTGGCCTCGTTCGGCGAGGCCGTCCCCGCCCAGGCCATCGCCCAGCTCTGCGAGCTCACCACCCAGCTGCGCGACCGCGCGGGCCCTCGCCAGGTCCGCCGCCCCCGCGTCGGCCTGGCCGTCAACCAGGGCCTCTTCGGCCACGGCTCGGCCCTCATCGCCACCCGCTGACGCGCGAAGGCCCTCCGAGCAGGGCTCGGAGGGCCTTCCCTGACAGGCGGTTCAGCCGACGTGGACCACGTCGTGCGTCTCGGCGAAGTGGCAGGCGCTCTCGTGCGCCGTGCCCGGCCGGATCTGCAGCAGCGGCTCCTCCTCCGCGCAGATCTCCTGCGCCTTCCAGCACCGCGTACGGAACCGGCAGCCCGACGGCGGGTTGGCGGGCGACGGCGGATCACCCTGGAGGATGATGCGCTCGCGCTGCTCCCGTCCCTCGGGGTCGGGCACCGGCACCGCCGACAGCAGCGCCTGCGTGTACGGGTGCGCCGGCCGGTCGTAGATCTCGGTGTCCTTGCCGAGCTCCACGAACTTGCCGAGGTACATCACCCCGACCCGGTCGGAGATGTGGCGCACCACCGACAGGTCGTGGGCGATGAAGATGTACGCCAGGTCGAACTCGTTCTGCAACCGCTCGAGCAGGTTGATGACCTGCGCCTGGATCGACACGTCGAGGGCCGACACCGGCTCGTCGCAGACGATGATCTCCGGCTGCAGCGCCAGGCCGCGGGCGATGCCGATGCGCTGCCGCTGGCCGCCGGAGAACTGGTGCGGGTAGCGGTTGATGTGGTCGGGGTTGAGGCCCACGACCTCCAGCAGCTCCTGCACCTTCGTGCGGCGGTCGCCCTTGGGCGCCACCTCGGTGTGGATCTCGTACGGCTCGCCGATGATGTCACCGACGGTCATCCGGGGATTCAGCGAGGTGTACGGGTCCTGCATCACCATCTGGATGTTGCGCCGCATCCGCTTGAGCTCGTTGCCCCTGGCCTTGGCGATGTCACGGCCGTTGATCGTCACCGAGCCCGACGTGGGCCGTTCGAGCGCCATGAGGACCTTGGCGAGGGTGGACTTGCCGCAGCCCGACTCGCCCACGACGCCCAGGGTCTCACCTTTGTGCAGGTCGAACGAGACGCCGTCGACGGCCTTGATGGCGCCGATCTGCCTCTTGACCACGATGCCCTGGGTGAGCGGGAAGTGCTTGACCAGGTCGCGCACCTCCAGGATGCGCTCACTGGTGCTCGCCATCGAGGACCTCCCTCCAGTAGTGGCAGGCGCTGCTCCGCGTGCCGCTGACCTCGTGGAGCGGCGGCGTGTCGGTCACGCAGTCGTCCTGACGGTAGGGGCACCGGGGGTGGAACGCGCAGCCCGTCGGCAGGTCGAGCAGGTTGGGCGGCAACCCCTTGATCGCGTACAGCTCGTGGCCCTTGAGGTCGACCCGGGGGATCGACTCCAGCAGGCCCTTCGTGTACGGATGCGCCGGCGCCTTGTAGATGTCGTGCACGGGGGCGTTCTCCACGATGCGCCCCGCGTACATCACGGCGATCTTGTCGGCCACGTCGGCGACGACGCCCAGGTCGTGGGTGATCAGGATGAGACCCATCTGGCTCTCGCGCTGCAGCTCGGCCAGCAGCTCCATGATCTGCGCCTGGACGGTAACGTCGAGCGCCGTGGTCGGCTCGTCCGCGATCAGCACCTCGGGGTCCAGCGCGATCGACATGGCGATCATGATGCGCTGCCGCATGCCTCCGGAGAACTGGTGCGGATAGTCGTGGACGCGCTGCCTGGCGGCCGGAATGCGCACCCGCTCCATCAGCTCGACGGCCTTCTTCAGCCCGTCGGCCTTGGACATGCCTCGGTGCACCCGGAACATCTCGCTGATCTGCCAGCCCACGGTGAACACCGGGTTGAGCGCGGAGAGCGCGTCCTGGAAGATCATCGCGATCCGCTGGCCGCGCACCTGCGTGCGGGCCTCCTCCGACAGCTGGAGCAGGTTGGTGCCCTTGAAGCGGATCTCCCCCTTGGGGATCACCGCGGGCGGCATGTCGAGAATGCCCATGATCGCCTGCGCGGTCACGGACTTGCCCGAACCCGACTCGCCCAGCACCGCGAGCGTCTCGCCGGAATTGACGGTGTAGTTCACCCCGTTGACCGCGCGTACGATCCCGGCGCGGGTGCGGAACTCCACGTGCAGGTTGTCGACGGCGAGCAGTGGATGGTCGCCCAGCGCCCCTCCTTCGGAGAGCCCAGGCAGCACGTCCGCTGACGTCTTCTTCACGTGATCCCCCCTTCTACCTGAGCTTCGGGTCGAGCGCGTCGCGCACCGCGTCGCCCATCATGATGAACGCGAGCACGGTGACGCACAGGAACGCGGCAGGGAACACCAGCGGAAGCGGCGCTTCCAGGAACCGGTTGCGCGCGTCGGCGATCATCAGACCCCACGAGATGTCCGGGGACAGCACGCCGACGCCCAGGAACGACAGCGCGGCCTCGGCGGCGATGAAGCCGCCCAGGTTGATCGTGGCCACGACGATGACCGGCGCGAGCGAGTTGGGCAGCAGGTGACGGAACATGATCCGGCCCGCTCCCGCGCCCAGCGCCCTGGCGGCCACCACGAAGTCCTGGCTCTTCGCGGTGATCACGGCCGCTCTCATGATGCGGTACGTCATCGGCCAGCCGAGCACCCCCAGCGCGACGATGACCAGCAGGATGCTGTTGGCCCTGCCGCGGAAGGTGGCCGCGATCAGCAGCGCGCCGAGGATCGCGGGGATGGCGAAGAAGATCTCGGTGAACCGCGAGGACACCGCGTCGACGGCGCCGCCCTTGTAGCCGGCGATGATGCCGAGCAGGCTGCCGATCAACGTGGTGACGATCGTGGTGAACACGCCGATGATGATCGAGTTGCGGGCGCCGTAGATCGTCCTGGCGTAGAGGTCGCAGCCCAGGTTGTCCCTGCCGAACAGGTGGCCGGGGCTGGGGCCCTGACGCGCCGTCGACAGGTCGCAGCTCCTGGCGTTGAACGGGTCGATCGAGGTGAACAGCGACGGCCAGAACGACATGACCAGCAGGACGAAGATGATGATCACCGAGAGGATGAACATCGGCCGGCGCCTGAGGTCGTACCAGGCGTCGGTCCACAGGCTGGCGGGCTTGCCGGTCTTGGCCTTCTTGCCCTCGCGTTCCGGCGCCCGGGTGGGCTCCGTGACCAAGGTCTGCGTATCCGGGAGCCCGGGCCCGACCGGCGGGGTTGGGTTACTCATATCGGATCCTCGGGTCGAGCAGGGCGTATAACATGTCGACGACCAGGTTGGCCAGGATGTAGATCAGCACCAGGATGGTGACGATGCCCACGACCACCGGTTGTTCCCGCAAGTAAACCGACTGGAAGAGCTGGTTTCCGATCCCCTGCAGGTTGAAGATCGTCTCGGTGATGACCGCGCCGCCCATCAGGTTGCCGAGGTCGGCGCCCAGAAAGGTGACCAGCGGGATCAACGCGTTGCGCAACCCGTGCCTGCCGACGACGCGGCGTCTCGACAGGCCCTTGGCCGTGGCCGTGCGGATGTAGTCGGCCCTCAGGGTCTCCGCGAGGCTGGTCCTGGTGAGCCTGGTCAGATAGGCGATCGACGTGCCCGCCAGCACGAAGCCGGGCAGCAGGTAACTGCGCCAGCCCGCGAACGTGCCGGCGACGGGGAAGATGTCGGCGCCGGTCCACTGTTTGAGCTTCACGCCGAGAAGGAGCTGCAGCACGAATCCCGTCACCAGCGTCGGGACGGAGATGAACAGCAGCGTCGAGGCGAGGATCATGGTGTCGGTGGCCTTGCCCCGGCGCAGCGCGGCCCACAGGCCCAGGCCGACGCCGATGACGGCCTCCATGACCAGCGCGGTCAGCGCGAGGTTCAGGGTGACCTGGAACTTGCCCGCCATGATCTGGGACACGGGGACGTCGGCGAAGTTGACGCCGAAGTCGCCTCTGAAGAGCACGCCGCTGATGTAATACCAGTACTGCAGCAGCAGCGGATCGTTGAGGTGATATTGCTCGCGCAGGACCTCGGCGATCGCGGGGTCGGGACGCTTGTCCCCGAACAACGCCGCGATGGGGTCTCCGGGCAGCGCGAAGACGATGCAGAAGATGAGTAGCGTGGCGCCGAACAGGACGGGGATCGCCTGGATCAAGCGCCTGATGACATAACGGCCCATTCAAGCCCTCCGGTACACACCTGGAGGCAACCCTCGGAGTCCGTGGATGACCCGGCTTGAGTGGCTGCCTCCAAGTTCAGCCCTCCGACGGGTGGACGGCCAGGCCGTCCACCCCGGCGAACGACGTCAGGCCTTCTCGACGTCTGCCCAGTCAATCTGATTGAGCAGGTTGAGCTTGACGTTCTTCACCTTAGTGGAGTGCCCGAAGTTGCTCCGGTAGAAGTAGACCGGGATGTACGGGAGTTCCTTGATCAGGATGTCGTCGGCCTGCTGGTAGAACTTCAGGCCCTCGGCGGCGTCCGTCGCCTGGTCGCCCTTCTTGATCAGCTCGTCGAACTCCTTGTTCGAGTAGCCGCCGTAGTTCGAACCGGACTCGATGGCCCCGGTGCCGAAGATCGGGGACAGGTAGTTCTCGGCTGCCGGGTAGTCGATCGCCCAGCCCATGCGGAACAGGCCCTTGTACTCCTTGCCGTCAAGGGCGTCCAGGATGCCCTGGAACTTCTCGAACGGCTTGGGCGTGACCTCGATGCCCAGGTTGGCGCGGAGGTTGTTGGCGACGGCCTCGATCCACTCCTTGTGGCCGCCGTCCGCGTTGTAGCCGACCTCGATGTTCTTGGGGCCGCCCGCCTCGTCGTACAGCTTCTTGGCCTCGGCCGGGTTGTACGTGCAGGCGTCGCAGGCGCCCTGACGGTAGCCGGGGATGGCCGGGTTGATGAAGTCGTCGGCGGGCGCGCGGGTGCCGGAGAAGACCGTCTCGGCGATGGTCTTCCTGTCGATGGCCAGCGAGATGGCCCGGCGGACCTGCACGTCCTGGAAGTCGGGGTTGTACTTCAGCGGGACGCCGATGTAGCCGATGGAGGCGTCGGGCTCGTCGAAGTAGCGGTCACCGAGCGCGGCCTTCGCGCTGGCGATCGCGGAGGGAGGCAGCGAGTCGTCGACGTCGAGGTTCTCGGCCTGGAGGTCGTTGTACGCGGTCTCGGCGCTGGTGTAGACCTTGAACTGGAGCTTCGTCCAGTTCGAGGGCTTCTTGCCCGGGAACTTGTCGTACACCGACGCCTCGATGGTCGCGTCGGTGCCCTTCTTGTAGGGCTTGTCCAGCTTGAACAGACCCTGACCGATCGGCTGCTCGCCGTAGGCCTGGGTCACCTTGCCGTCGGGCCCGATGGCCGACTCCGGCAGGGGGTAGAAGGCGGTGTAGCCCAGCATGGTCTTGAACTGCGAGAACGGCGCCGCGAGCGTGACCTCGAGCGTGAGGTCGTCGACGACCTTGAGGCCCTTCATCTCCTTGGCCGACGGCTTCTTGCCTTCGCCCGGGTGGACGTCCTCATAGCCGTCGATGCGCCCGAAGAAGTAGGACGCGCTCATGGCGTTGTCCTGGAGCGCCGCGTAGTTCCACGCGCGCGCGTAGTCGGCCGCGGTCACGGCGGTGCCGTCGTGCCACGTGTAGCCGGACTTCAGCTTGATCGTCCAGACCTTGCTGTCCTCCGTCGTGACCGACTCTGCGGCCTCCTCGACTGGCTGCTTGTTCTCGTCGTAGCCGACAAGCGGAGAGAAAAGCGCGGCGAGGACCTCGGAGCCTTCGGTCTCGGTGGTGTTCTGCGGAACCAGGAGCTCCTGAGGCTCACCGATTTCCATGCGGACCGGCGTGGTGTCCCCGCCGCCCGCGGCAGTGCCACCGCTGTCCGAGGCACCGCCGCCACACGCGGCAACCGCGAGGGCGAGCAGCGCGGTACCGGCGACGATCTGTGCGCCCTTAGTAACACGCATGGTGAAAGAATTCCTCCCTCTACAGGTGGGCGTAAGCGCTGAGCTGCGGTGATCGTGAGCAGCCTGACGGGGGGGTCCTGGTATCCCCCCGGGTTTGGCTGACATGGTCAAACCAGCCGACGCCCTGCCAGTCGATCGCGACTATCCCTCACTACTTGCCACCAGGACGTCTCTGGCGCGTTGCAGTTCGGTCACACGTACGCCTATCCACCGTCACAGACATTCAGCCCTATCGGTATGAAACGGTACAGAACACCCCGATCAGGCACTGCATGGACATGAACTGTCGATGAAAATTACCCCCTACACGATGGCGCTCGCGCCCTTGCCGTCACACCCCGCCCGGCTGGGCTACGGTTGAGCAGGTCTTGACGACGCCTTGGAACCCAGCGTCCCGAGACTCCGTCCAACTGACTGTCGCCGACCCGTGCGACAGGCACCTCACCGACCGGGATCCAATAGAGTCCTTGCCATGAGCCAGCCGGAATCCGCTGTCGCGGACGCCCAGGCGGGCGGCCGAAGCGGGCAGGAGCCGCTGGCCAAGCTCGCCAAGCGATATGGGCTTCGCCGTGCCATCGCGCGGCCGAGGTTCCCTGTCTACCTGCGCCAGTTGTGGCAGCGGCGCCACTTCATCCTGACATACGCGACCTCGCGCAACGTCTCGAAATACTCGAGCTCGGCGCTCGGCCAGCTGTGGCAGGTGCTGACTCCCCTCCTGAACGCCGCCATCTACTACGTGATGTTCGGCGTCGTCCTCGGCGGCAGAGACGGCATCGACAACTACCCGGCGTTCCTGCTGACCGGGATGTTCATCTTCACCTACACGCAGCGCACGGTCACCGCCGGCGCCAAGTCGATCTCCGGCAACCTGTCGATGATCCGGGCCCTGCACTTCCCCAGGGCCTCGCTGCCGCTCGCCTACACGATCCAGGAGCTCCAGCAGCTCGCCATCTCCATGGGCGTGCTCCTTGCCATCGTGTGGGCCACCGGCGAGTGGCCGACCTGGTACTGGCTGATGATCCCGGTGGTGCTGCTGCTCCAGACGATGTTCAACATCGGGACGGGCCTGGTGGTCGCCCGGCTCGGCGCGCAGATGCGCGACCTCAACCAGTTGCTGCCGTTCATCTCCCGCACCTGGCTCTACGCCTCCGGCGTGTTCTTCTCGATCCAGGACAAGGTCGTCGGGACCGCGGAGTTGCCGCAGTGGGTGGCGGACGTGATGTACCTCAACCCCGCCGCCTCCTACATCGAGTGGATGCGCGAGATCCTCATCGGATCCCACAACCAGCCGTACGGCCACCACCCCCCGGCAATGGTGGTGCTGTCTTGCGTATTCTGGGCGGTGTTCGCACTCGGCTTCGGCTTCTGGTACTTCTGGCGGTCCGAGGAGAGGTACGGGCGTGGCTGAACTGACCAAGGAGCTGTCACAGGTGAAGGGCGAGAAGCCCGCCGTCTCGGGCAAGGATGTCAGGGTGCATCCCAACCCGGAGCCCTCGGGCAAGCGGCCTCTTGACGTCCCCACGGGCACTCCGACCGTCATCGTCGACGACCTCCACATCGTCTACCGCGTCTACGGCGCGGCCTCGGAGAGCGAGAAGGGCAACGCGGTCAACGCCCTCACGCGCCTTCTGAAGCGCCAGGGGCGCCCGCAGATGAAAGAGGTCCACGCGGTCAAGGGCGTCACGTTCGTGGCCTACCACGGCGACGCCATCGGCATCGTGGGGCGCAACGGCTCGGGCAAGTCCACGCTGCTGCGGGCCATCGCGGGCCTGCTGCCGCCGCACAAAGGCGCCGTCTACACCGACGGCCAGCCGTCGCTGCTCGGCGTCAACGCGGCTCTCATGCGCGAGCTGACCGGCGAGCGCAACATCGTCCTCGGCTGCTACGCCATGGGCATGACGCCCGCCGAGGTTCGCGAGAAATACCAGGAGATCGTCGACTTCTCCGGCATCGACGAGTTCGTCCAGCTGCCCATGTCCACCTACTCCTCCGGCATGGGCGCCCGCCTGCGCTTCGCCATCTCCTCCGCCAAGACCCACGACGTCCTGCTCATCGACGAGGCCCTGGCGACCGGCGACCGCGAGTTCCGCAAGAAGAGCCAGGAGCGCATCCGCAAGATCCGCGAGTCGGCCGGCACGGTCTTCCTCGTCGCCCACGACCACAAGGTCATCGAGGAGACCTGCAACCGCGTCATCTGGCTGCACAAGGGCAAGATCAAGATGGACGGCGACCCGAAAGAGGTCATCGCCGCCTACAACAAGGGCTGACCCCGCTCTCCCCCCGC
>NZ_SMKO01000056.1 GCF_004348685.1 Nonomuraea deserti
AGCGGCAACTCCTGCGCGCCGCCCGCGCAGCCTGGCCCTCAGCCGAACTCGACGCCCTGGCCGCGGCCCGGCCGCGCGGCGCGCACCAGCCCGTCGTCCTGGGCCTGGCCGCCCGCGCCGCGGGACTGACCCCGCGGGACGCCGCCCATGCCGCGGCCTACGAGAGCGTCAGCGGCCCGGCCACCGCCACCGTCCGCCTGCTCAGTTTGGACCCCTTCGACGCCACCGGCATCCTGGCCCACCTGGCCACCGACCTCGACCACGTCGCGGAGCACGCCGCCGACGCCGCGCGACGCCTGCACACCGAGGGCGTCACAGCCTTGCCCGCCCTCTCGGCGCCGCTGCTCGACATCACCGCCCAACAGCACGCCATCCGCCCGATGCGACTGTTCGCCTCCTGACCCACACCTGTCCGTCCACCACGGGAGCGCCATGCACCTGCACCACCACCACGAACTCCCCGAAGGCAACCCCCACGGCCCGGGCAGCTCCCCCTCCCCCCGTCACCGTGCCCTGCGCATCGGATTGGGCGGGCCCGTCGGCACCGGCAAGACCGCCACCGTCGCCGCCCTGTGCCGCGCACTGCGCGACGAACTGTCCATCGCCGTGGTCACCAACGACATCTACACCCGCGAAGACGCCGAATTCCTGCTGCGTGAGGCCGTCCTGCCCCCCGAACGCATCAGAGCGGTCGAAACCGGCGCCTGCCCGCACACCGCCATCCGCGACGACATCTCCGCCAACCTCGAAGCTGTCGAAGACCTGGAGGACCAGCTCGGAGCGCTCGACCTCATCCTCATCGAATCGGGCGGGGACAACCTCACCGCGACCTTCTCCAAAGGCCTGGTCGACGCCCAGATCTTCGTCATCGACGTCGCCGGCGGCGACGACATCCCCCGCAAGGGCGGCCCCGGCGTCACCGCCTCCGACCTGCTCGTCATCAACAAGACCGACCTCGCCCCGCACGTCGGCGCCGACCTGGGGACCATGGCCCGCGACGCCAAGGCCCAGCGCGGCGACCTGCCCGTCGCCTTCACCACCCTGAAGGCCGAAGACGGCGTCAGACCCGTGTCGGACTGGCTCCGCCGGCGCCTGACCGCCTGGACCTCGGCCACCGCATGATCCTCACCACCCAGGCCGCACCGGACGAACCCACCCCGCTGGGCGTGCACGCCACCGCCCGCATCAGAGCGACCCGAACAGGAAAGACCACCACCCTTCCCCTCCTCCACGGCTCCGGCCCCTTCGACCTGCGCCGGGACCACCCGTACGGCGACCAGGCGCGGGTGTGCGTCATCGGCGCCATGAACGCCCCGCTCGGCGGCGACCGGCTCCGCATCGAAGCCGCCGCAGAAGCGGGCGCCCACCTGCACGTCACCACCGCCACCGCCACCATCGCCCTGCGCGGCCCCACCCCCGGCCACGCCACCTACGACACGCACCTGACCGTGGCCGAGCAGGCGAGCCTGCACTGGCTGCCCCAGCCACTCATCTCCGCCGCCGGCAGCAACCTCCACCAGAGCTGCACCGTCGAACTGGCCCCCACCGCGCGCTTCGTCCTGCGCGAGGAACAGGTCCTCGGCCGCACGGGCGAGACGCCGGGCCGGCTGACCACCCGCCTCACCGTCAGGCGCGACGGCCACCTGCTGCTGGACCAGGAGACCCGCTACGGGCCAGCCGCCCCCGGCTGGGACGGCCCCGCCGTCCTGGCCGGCCACCGCGCCACCGGCCAGCTCCTCGTCGTCGACCCGTCCTTCGACGCCCAGCCGCTCCCCGTAAGGCTGCTGGACGATGATCCGGCGCACGGGCAGGCCGCGCTGATCCCGCTCGCCGGCCCCGCCATCCTGGTCACCGCCCTCGCCCCGGACACGCTGCACCTGCGCCGCCTCCTCGACGCGGCTCACGCCCTCGCGTGAACGCGCTGCCACGCCCGAAGGGGCGACCACCGCCCGGCGCTCGGGATCCGTGGCGATGGGCTGTCGCTCCGATGTCCCTATGCCGCAGCCCAGCCATGAGCATTCTCAGAAGGAGAGGGATCGTGAATCCACCGAGTGCCTTTACATTGTAGATCAGAGTTAGGGTCAGTCGAGGATCTGGACGTACCCGTCGGTTCCGTGAACGCGGATCCGCTGCCCGTCCCGGATCAGCCGGGTGGCCCGCTCCACACCCACGACGGCCGGCAAGCCGTACTCCCGCGCGATCACCGCGCCGTGCGTCATGAGGCCGCCCACCTCCGTCACCAGTCCGGCGACGGCGACGAACAGCGGGGTCCAGCTGGGGTCGGTGTAGGCGGTGACCAGGATGTCACCCTCGTCGAGGTCGGCCCGCGCCATGTCCATGACGACACGGGCACGGCCCTCGACGGTCCCGGCCGAGACCGGAATGCCGACCAGCGCGCCGGCCGGTGCGTTCGCACGCTGATACTGGGCGGTGATGACCTCGCCGTCCGAGGTGAAGACCCGGGGCGGCGTGAGTGGCTCGTACGACCGGAACGCCTCACGCCTTTGCAGAATGAGTTCGGCGTCCACATCGCCGGTGCGCACGACTTCCTGCAACTCCTGGATCCTGAGGAAGAAGACGTCTTCCTTCTCGCGCAGGATGCCGGACTTGACGAGGCGATCGGCTTCTCGCAGCAACGCCTGCTTGTAGACGAAGTAGCGGCTGATCATGCCGTACTTGGGGTATTCCCGGTAGCCGGCGAAGGTGCGGACGCGGTCGATCATCCGCTTGGTCTCCTCGGCCTTCTGCTCCCCCTCGGGCAGGGCGCGCAATCGCGTCAGCAGCTCCTGTTCCTTCCGCAGTGACTCCTGGCGTCCCTGCTCGAAGTGTCGTTTGCCGGCGCCCGGCTCGAAGTTCTTGACGTTGCCGAGGATGGCGGGCAGGAGCATGACGGGATTCTCGCTCCAGCGCGTTCTGGTGATGTCGATCTCGCCCGCGCAGCGCATGCCGTACTCGTCGAGGTAGCTCCGGATGGCGTCATGTGCTTCGCGTCCGCCGGCCAGGCCGGGCAGCTCGGTCAGGAAGCCGTCGCCCTCCCGGCCTTCGTCCACGACGCGGCGCAGGAACGTCACGACGTCCGGGTGCGGTCGGATCGTGTCAGCGACGTCGAGGAGCGCCAGCCCCATCTCCGAGGTGACGTTGTGGGGAACGGATTGCGTGAGCGCGTCGGCCGCGCCCTTCTCGCCCAGCCACGCCTCGAGGTGGTCGTTGAGCCACCAGGTCGCCTCCATGCCCGCCATGATCACCTGGTGACTCCACGGATCGAACAGGACGCGCCTCAGCTCCGCGACGTCGGTCAGGATGAAGTCGAGCAGTGCCGATCCGGAGAGACTCTCGATCTTGTGCCGCGCGGCGGCGACGGACTCCTCATTTTCCCGGATCAGCTGGGTGACGATGGAGGGATCGGTCAAGACCGGGGCGGGTGGGTCACCGGCGGGCGCGGCTCCGGCGTCTTCGTCCGGAAGCGAGCGCAGGAAGTCGCCGCGGTCCACGACGCTCTGCAACGCGTCCCGGACGAGCGGGTCGGACCTCCCCAGGGTCCCGATGAGACTCGCCCGGCCCGCGGGCGTCGCCAGGACGGGTGCCACGTCGACGAACAACCGTCCGCCCGCCTCGTGCATCGGCCGCAGGGTCGTCAGCTGCCACAGGGAGAGTCCCAGCGGCTTCATCGCGTCGGTCATCATCTGCTGGTGGCCGACGGAGACGTAGAGGTGGTTCTCCTGGTCATCGGTCGTGGGGACGGGGAAGAGGGTGGTGATCGGCCGGCTCTGGACGATGTGGAAGTCGTCGCCGGCCAGGCACCACTCGATGTCCTGGGGCCGGCCGAAGTGCCCCTCGATGCGCCGGCCCAACTGCACCAGGCGCACGACTTGCGCATCCGTCAGAGCCGGCTGCGTCTGCCGCCGCGGCTCGATCGGCGCGTCCTGCGTGCCGCCCTCCGGCGACGCCTGGACGAAGGTCGCCTTGGTGGCGACCGTGGTGGTGACGACCTGATCGTCGCGCACCGTGTAGATGTCCCCGGTGACCAGGCCGGACACGAGCGCCTCGCCGAGCCCCCAGCCGGCTTCCACGGTGGCGATCTTCCGGTTGGAGGTGACGGGGTCCGCCGTGAAGAGGATCCCGGCCGCGTCGGGGAACACCATCTGCTGGACGACCACCGCCATCCGTACCTTCCGGTGGTCGAAGCCGTTACGGCACCGGTAGGTCACCGCCCGCTCGGTGAACAGCGAGGCCCAGCACTTTCGGACGTGCTGGAGGACGGCCTCCAGGCCCACGACGTTCAGGTAGGAGTCCTGCTGGCCGGCGAAGGACGCGGTCGGCAGGTCCTCGGCCGTCGCGCTGGAACGCACCGCGTAGGAGGCCTGCTCCCCGAGCCGGGCGAGCGCTTCGCCGATCGCCGCCACGAGATCGCCGGGAACCGCGACGCCCTCGACGATGCGCCGGATATCGGCGCTCAGGGTGCGGATCGCCGCGCGGTCGTCCGGCTTCACGCGCGACAGCAGGTCAAGCTGAGCGTCGATGTCCGGCGCCTTGGCCACGACCCGCTCGAAGGCGTCCGTCGTGACGCAGAAGCCCTCCGGCACGTGGATGCCGTCGATTCGCGAGAGCTCACCCAGGTGCGCCCCCTTGCCTCCGACGTCTGCGATATTGGTCGAGTCGATCTGCTCGAAGCCCATCACGTAGCCCAATTCCAGTGCTCCATCGTTCGTCGGGGTGGTTCGCAGTGGGCAGTATGAAGCACTTTTTTGCGCCTCATGAGGCGCCAGAGTCTGATATAACCTGAAAGTGGCGGGGAGCGGTTCGCACCCCCCGTCGAGGGTCCGACGGCGATCGCGGGCAGCCTCTGCGCCGTTCAGGCAGACCGCACCGGCACACCCTTAGCATGTCGCACGTGACCACCTACGGCGATCCTGACGCGTTCGAACATCTGGACTTCTCCGTCCTGCCGCAGCGCCAGCAGCGCATCCTGGCCACGATCCGGGACTGGGTGGTCAAGTACGGGTATCCGCCGAGCACACGCGAGATCGGCCGTGCGGTCGGGCTCCGGTCGTCCTCGTCGGTGACGAAACACCTCAGGAGCCTGGAGGAGAAGGGGTTCCTCCGCCGGGGCACGTCGGTGACCCGGCCGATCGACGTGCGGCTGTTCCTGCGAGCCGCGTCACCGGAACCGGCCGGCGACGTGGTGACCGTGCCCGTGGTCGGAGACATCGCCGCGGGCGTTCCCATCCCGGCCGACGAGCACGTGGACGGCACTCTGCTTCTCCCCCGCGACCTCACGGGGCGCGGCGACGTTTTCGCCCTCCGGGTGCGGGGCGACTCGATGATCGACGCGGCGATCTGCGACGGCGACATCGTCGTGGTACGGCAGCAGCCCGAGGCGTACTCGGGCCAGATCGTCGCCGCGATGATCGACGGTGAGGCCACCGTCAAGGTGTTTCGCAGGCGCGACGGCCACGTCCGTCTCGAGCCACGCAATTCCGCCTACGACATCATCGACGGTGATGATGCCGTGGTGCTGGGCATCGTGGTCTCGGTCGTTCGCAGCGTCTGAGCATCCCGCGCAGCGCGGCCAGCCGTCGAATCCGGCGATGAGGCTCCAGCCGCCCGCCACCTTGATCTCCTGTGTGGCGGTGACCGGCGCGCCGTCGGGACCTTCCCGTGCCCGAGGGTGTAGCGCAGCCCCGCCGACGGGGTCAGCACCCACCCCGCCGGGTTGGGTGCGGCCAGCAGCTTCCTGAGCTGGCCACCGGTCATCGTCTGCACGTCGATGGCCAGCCCGGCGGGCCGCGCGTTCCACAACTGCTCGAAGCTGATCGGTCCGGCGGGCAGGTCCGCCTTGACGAGGAACCTGTTTGACGAGCGCCACCTGCGCGCCGGAGCGGGTTCGCACCGACGCGAGCTGCGCGTCGGCCACCAGTTCGGCCAGCGGGTCGCCGCTCGCCGTGCGGGTGATGTCCACGGCGGCGACGCCGAACGTCTCAGCGGGTGGCGGAGTGCCGCACTTGAAACGCCGCGGATCGTGCGAGGCGGCGAGCACGATCGGCAGCCCGACGCACGCGTTCGCGGCAAACGTGGGTGAGGGTCCGTTTCCGATCGTGCATGCGGTGGCACAGACCTCGCATGGACCGCATGTGGGACGTGGCGATCGTGGGAGCGGGACCGGCGGGATCGGCGGCGGCGCTGCGGGCCGCGCAACTGCGCCCGCGGTTGCGGGTGCTCCTGCTCGACAGGGCCGGCTTCCCCCGTGACAAGCCGTGCGGCGACGGCATCGCCGCCCACGGGCGCGACGAGCTGGCGCTGCTGGGAGTGCCCGCGCTCATCGACGACTACCGGCCCACTCCCCGCCTGACCGTGGTCTCGCCGGGCGGCGTGCGGGTCTCCGCCGAGGCCGGGCGGCCCAATCACGTGGTGCCGCGCCGGGTGTTCGACGCTCGTCTGGTGGATGCCGCGGGGGCCAGAGGCGTCGAGGTACGCCGGCACCGCGTCAGGGATCTCGTCTTCGACGGATCCGGCGTGCTCATCGACGGGGAGCTACGGGCCCGCACGGTGGTGGCCGCCGACGGGGCCGGCTCGGTCGTGCGCCGCCTGATCGGCCTGGCCGCCGCCGCCGAGAAGCACACCGCCATCGCCGTGCGCGGCTACGCCGACGTGCCCGAGGAGGACGATGTCCAGCTCATCGCCATGCAGAAGGCGGGCTGGCCGGCCTATGCGTGGTCGTTCCCCATCGGCGACGGCACCGCGAACATCGGCTTCGGCATGCTGCTGCCACAGCTGCGCGCGGCGGGAGCGCCCGGACGTCAGGTGCTGCACGGCAGGCTCGCCGCGTTGCTGCCCGACCGGCGCCCCCGCGATCTGCGCGCCCACCACCTGCCGCTCTCGACCGGACGGCCCACGCCCGGCGCCGGACGGGTCCTGCTCGCCGGCGACGCCGCGGGCCTGATCAACCCGCTCACCGGCGAGGGCATCTACTACGCGCTGCTGTCCGGGCGGCTGGCGGCCGAGGCGGCGGTGGAGTCGCCGGACGACCCGCTGACGCTGTACCGGAGCAAGCTGCGCCGGGCGCTCGGACGGCACCTGCGCACCACCGACGTGCTGGCCCGGCTGGCCCAGTCCCCCGGTTTCATCGACGCGGCGATCGCGACCGCCGCGCACCGCAAGGAGGTGTTCGACCTGCTGGTGGAGGTGGGACTCGGGGCCGGGACGGTGCCCGCCCCGCTCGCGCTGGCCGTGGGGATGCGGTGGCTGCGCGGATCCCTGCGCGCCGGACGGTGAGTGGGCTCGGGGCCATGCGCGTCACGCGGTGAGCGAGGCGCCGCCGGCGACCAGGAGGATCACGTCCACGGCCGCCACGGCGACGGCGGTGACGAACGGCACCCGTGACGACCTGGCCGCCAGCAGCAGCCCCGTGACCGCGAGCGCCGAGGCGGCGGCCACGGCCAGCCAGCCCGCCACGCCGGGGGCGCCCTCTGGGCCGAGGACGAGCAGGCAGGTGGCGGCCAGCAGCGGCACGGGGACCAGAAGCCGTACGCGGGGGGCGCCCATGCGCTGCGGCCAGCCGCGTACGCCGGTGTCCAGGTCACCCTCGATGTCCGGCAGCACGTTGGCCAGGTGGGCGCCCACACCGAGCAGCGCGGCGGCCAGGACCGCCCACCACGCTGGCCACGGCTCACCGGGCAGGCCAAGCGTCACGAAGGCCGGCAGCACGCCGAAGCCCACGGCGTAGGGCGCCCACGACAGGAGCGTCGCCTTCAGCCCGAAGTCGTACCACCAGGCCGCCAGCACTCCCGCGAGGTGCAGCGCGCCCGCCCGCCAGCCGGAGGCCAGCGACAGAGGCACGCAGCAGGCCAGCGCCACAAGGGCGGCGATCATGACGGCACGCGCGCTCACCGTGCCGCCCGCGACGGGCTTGCCCGCGCGCCCCGCCGCCGCGTCCCGCTCGGCGTCGATCGCGTCGTTGCACCAGCCGATCGAGAGCTGTCCTGTCAGCACGGCCGCGCCCGCCAGCAGGCATCCGGCCGCGTCGCGTCCCGTGGCCACGGCCAGCGCCGTGACCAGAGCGGTCACGGCCGCGGTCGGGCCGGGGTGGCACGCGCGCACCAGCCCGGCGGCCGGCCGCCCCGGCCCGTCGCGCACGACAGCGGCGGCCGCGGGGTCGCGGTCAGTCACAAGGTGATCGTAGTCCGGGCGATCGGCACCGGGAATTCCCCCGCCCCCGCGTGGCTTAAACGACCAGTCGTACGGGAAACGTGCGGGAAGCAGGAGTTGTCGGCTGACGAGGGAGAACTGCATGACCCGTATCGCCGCAGTCCGTTGTGCCTTCCCTCCCCACCGGTACCCGCAGTCCGAGCTCACCGACATGGCCGCCCGCATATGCCTGCCGGAGAACGGCGACCGGCGCCTCCTCGACCGCCTGCACCGCAGCGCCCGGGTGGACCACCGCAACCTCGCCCTGCCCCTCGAGCAGTACGAGAAGCTCAACGGCTTCGGCGCCGCCAACGACGCCTTCGTCTCGGTCGCCGTGGACCTGGGGCTCGAGAGCGTGAAGGCCGCCCTGGACGCGGCCGAACTGGAGCCGACCGACGTGGACATGATCATGTTCACGTCGGTGACCGGCATCGCCGCGCCGTCCGTCGACGCCCGGCTGGCGGCGGCGCTCGGCCTGCGGCCCGACGTCAAGCGGGTGCCCGTCTTCGGCCTGGGCTGCGTGGCCGGAGCGGCGGGCATCGCCCGGATCCACGACTACCTGCGCGGCTGGCCGGACCACGTGGCCGTGCTGCTGTCGGTGGAGTTGTGCTCGCTCACCGTCCAGCGGGGCGACTCCTCGCCCGCGAACCTGGTCGCCAGCGCGTTATTCGGCGACGGCGCGGCCGCCGTGGTGGCCTGCGGCGGCGGACGCGGGACGGCCGGTCCCACCGTGGTGGCCACGCGCAGCCACCTGTATCCGGGCTCCGAGCACGTCATGGGGTGGCAGGTGGGCGACACCGGGTTCCGGGTGATGCTGGACGCGAGCGTCCCGGAGGTCGTGCGGCGGTACCTGGCCGACGACGTGCACGGTTTTCTGGCCGAGCACGGCGTGACGGCCGGGGAGGTGACGGCGTGGGTGTGCCATCCCGGCGGGCCCAAGGTGCTCGAAGCCGTGTCGGACGCGCTCGGCCTGCCCGCGGACGCGCTCGACGTGACGTGGCGCTCGCTGGCGGCCAACGGCAACCTGTCCTCGTCCTCGGTCCTGCAGGTGCTCGGTGACACCCTCGCCACCCGGCGGCCGGAGCCGGGAACCTGGGGACTGATCATCGCCATGGGGCCGGGCTTCTGCTCGGAACTCGTCCTGATCCGCTGGTGACCGCGCCCATGACCCGATTGCTGGTGCCTGCCTGATGATCTGGTATCTGTTGCTCGTCGTGCTGGTCGGCCTGGAACGTGTGGCCGAGTTGGTCGTCGCCCGGCGCAACACCGCGTGGAGCATGGCACGCGGCGGTGTCGTGGCCGGTCAGGGTCACTATCCATGGATGGTGGCCCTGCACACCGGGTTGCTCGTCTGCGCGCCGCTGGAGGTCGCGCTGGCGCAGCGGCCCTTCCTCCCCGCGCTCGGCTGGCCGATGCTCGCCCTCGTCGTGGCGGCCCAGGGCTTGCGGTGGTGGTGCATCACCTCGCTCGGGCCGCGCTGGAACACGCAGGTGATCGTGGTGCCCGGCCTGCCGCTGGTGACGCGCGGTCCCTACCGGTTCCCGTGGCTGCGGCATCCCAACTACGTGGCGGTGGCGGTCGAAGGGCTCGCGCTGCCGCTGGTGCACACGGCCTGGATGACCGCGCTGGCGTTCACGGTGCTCAACGCCGTGCTGATGGTGGTGCGGATCCGATGCGAGAACGCGGCTCTCACCCTCGCGTCCGAGCGGTGACGGTGTGATCGACGTGCTCGTCGCGGGCGGCGGCCCGGCGGGGCTGGCGACGGCCGTTCACGCGGCGCTGGCCGGGATGGAGGCGGTCGTCGTCGAGCCGCGTGCCCGGCCCGTGGACAAGGCGTGCGGCGAGGGCGTCATGCCGGGCGGGGTGGCGGCGCTGGCGGCGATGGGCGTCGAGGTCGAGGGACGCGAGTTCCGCGGCATCCACTACCTCGACGGCCGGCGGGAGGCGCGGGCCGTCTTCTCCGCCGCTCCCGGCCTGGGCGTGCGCCGTACGCACCTGCACTCCGCGCTCGCGCGGCGGGCCGCCGAGCTGGGCGTCAGGACGGTCACCGGCAAGATCACCCGCGTCGAGCAGGACCGGGACGGCGTGGCGGCGGCCGGGCTGCGGGCCCGCTGGCTGGTGGCCGCCGACGGGCTGCACTCCCCGCTGCGCCGCTCTCTCGGCCTCGGACTGCCCCCGCGCGGACCCCGCAGGTACGGCCAGCGCAGGCACTACAGGATCGAGCCGTGGACCGACTTCGTCGAGGTCCACTGGTCGAGCGCCGGCGAGGCGTACGTCACCCCCGTCTCCGGCGACCTGATCGGCGTCGCGATACTCAGCTCGGTGCGGCGCGGCTACGACGAGCACCTGCGCGGCTTCCCCGGCCTGAGCCGCCGCCTGCGCGGCCCGGCCGTCACCGTGGTGCGCGGCGCGGGCCCGCTGCGCCAGGCCGTGCGCGCCCGCCGCGCGGGACGCGTCCTGCTGGTCGGCGACGCCGCCGGCTACGTGGACGCGCTCACCGGCGAGGGCGTCTCGCTGGCCGTGCGCTCGGCCGAAGTGCTGGTCAGGTGCCTGGCCGAGGACCGGCCCGAGGACTACGACGGCGCGTGGCTGCGGCTGTCCCGCACGCACCGGCTGTTGACGGGCGCGCTGGTGCAGGCCGCCCGCCGCCCCGGCACGGCCCGGCTGGTGGTGCCCGCCGCCCGCCGCCTGCCCGGCCTGTTCACGAGCATCGTCAGGATCCTCGCCTGACCCGTGCGTGATCTTCATCCCGTACGGGACGCTGCCCACCGCGGTGGGCTGGACCCGTGCCCGTGACGTGCTGTGCTTGCCGTGCTGCGCCCTGGTACGCCCGCCATGCCGGCATGAGAGCCGGCCGCAGGCGGCAGCCCGTCGAGGGTGACGGATTTCTTCCGACTTATTGACGTAAATCCACAGCTTCGGCAGACTCTCCGCATACTGCACATCGGTGACCCTTCGTGCAGCCATGGCGCCAGGGACTCGTCCCCGGCCTGCCACCAGACAACCGGCCACTGGGCAGTGGCTGACGCGAGAGGACGTGACCGATGACTGATGCCGGGGACGAGCCGCAGGTGAACCGGAGGTTCGTGCTGGCCGGGGCCGCAGGAGTGGTGGGGGCGGCGGCGCTGCCCGCGAGCGCGGAGGCGGCTTCGATGCTGAGACACCCGTCCAACTGGCCCGACCCCGAACCCTACGGCCTCGCCGACACCCGCGCGGACCTGTGGCCGCGCCCGGACAACTCCTTCATCCTCCCGCTCGAGCAGCGCCCCCGGGACCAGGAGCTCGGCCGGGTCTGGATGCGGGACACCTACGTGAACTGCTTCGTGGTCGACGGCCGCCCGGTCTACGTCGCCACGGGCACCACCCGGGCGTCCGGCCTCGACGGGCCGGCCCCGTGGAACGACGGCATCTTCGTATGGGTGTCCGCGTCCCTGCGGGGGCCGTGGAGGCTGGCCGACACCACGCGCATCCGGCCCGGCGCGGAGCGGGGCAAGGTGTGGTCGCCCGAGTTCGCCGGTGAGAACCGGCCAGGACGCGTGGTGGTCGCCCCGTGGCAGGAGTACTGGAACGACGAGCGGTTCGGCAAGCGGGGCGCGGCCTGGGCCCCTGAGGTGCACCACTTCCGCGGAAAGTGGTACATCGTGGCGTGCATGGGCGACCACTCCCGGAAGGTCGGCTCGTTCATGCTCGTGAGCGAGGGCGGGGTCGAAGGGCCGTACCGGCTCGTGGAGGGCAACCACGACAAGCCCTTCGGCGACTCCTTCATCGGCGGGCCCGACTTCATCGAGCCCGGCGCGTACCACCACATCGACGGCAGCCTCTACACCGAGGGCGGCGACGCGTGGCTGGTGCTGCACAACCACCTGTACGCCAAGTTCAGGGACGACATGGAGGACATCGTCCCGGTGACCGGCCTGCCGGCGTTCCGTCAGACGCCCTACGCGCCCGAGCCTTACCTCGAAGGCGCGTACGTGTTCAAGCACGGCGGCAAGTACTACCTCCTGCACGCCGCCTGGAACCGGAGCTCGGCCAACCCCGACGGCAGCACCCGCTACGCCTACGACCCGCCGGCCGCCGGCCGCGTGCAGTACCACTACGACGCGGTCGTCGCCGTCTCCGACCGCTTCGAGGGGCCGTATTCCGAACGGTGGACCATGGGCGTCGGCGCCGGCCACAACAACATCTTCAAGGACCACGACGGCCGGCTCTGGGCGACGTTCTTCCGCAACCCGCGCTTCGGCTACTGGTCCGACCCCTCGCGCCGCGCCGAGGCCGCCGTGCCCGGCGTCGTCCGGCTGGAATGGACCGGCCCGCGGGGCCGCCGCCTGTACGTCCGGCGCCGCGACCACGGCTGACGATCCGGGACCCGGCCGCCGGCGTCATGAGTGCCCGTTCGCCCGCCGCGTCCCTGGCTCGCGGAGTCGCGCCGCGGCAGGGTCAGCCGCAGCGGTCAGCGAACACGTGCCAGGCCCAGCCGTCTTCCTCGGTGGGGTCGCCAGTGACGCGCCGCGCCCCCAAGGCCAGCACCCTGGCCGTCTCCGCCTCCAGGTCAGGCACCCGTAGATCCAGGTGCACCCGGTTCTTGGTCGCCTTCGGCTCCGGAACCCGCTGCAACAGCAGTTCAACGCCGTTCCCTCCTGGAGGTAGGAGCCGGCGATAGCGTCCGGCCGAGCTCGGCTCAGCGGAGTAGCCCAGGACTCCGCACCAGAACGTTGCGGACCGGTCGAGGTCGGCGCAGTCCAGGACCACCACCAGGACGACATCATCGCGCCCGCCGAAACGAGCCGGGCCACCAGTCATAGCGACACGCTACGCCGGTGGACGCACGGGGAACGGACGGACACCCGATCGCCCTCGCCACATCAGCTGCGGACTCGCCGCTTCGGCATCCATCCAGGAGGCCGGGCACGGGCGCTCCCTCTGCGGCGCGTCGCGCGGCCACCCGGTGCCGCGCCTGGCGCGTTCACCGCCTGCCGGGCTTCACGCCGCCGGCAGTGTCATCCAGCGGGTGGTCGTGCTTGATGTGGGTGAGGAAGAAGTCCCGGACGTCCTCGGCGAACAGCTCCGGCACCTCCATCGCGGCGAAGTGCCCGCCGCGCTCGAACTCCGACCAGTGCCTGATGTCGTAGAGCCGCTCGGCCAGCGGTCGCACCGACTGCGTGATGTCGTACGCGAACACCGCCACGCCGACCGGGACCGGGCACGGCTCGATCCGCCGCGGAGCCTCGCGGGACAGCCGCGCCGAGGAAGCCGCGGTGGCGGTCAGCCAGTACAGCGAGATGTCGGTGAGCATCCGCTCGTCACCGATCTGCGAGCGCGGGTCCGTCCACTGGGCGAAGCGCTCGGCGATCCACGCCAGCTGGCCGACCGGCGAGTCGGTCAGCGCGTAGCCGATGGTCTGCGGGGTGGTGGCCTGCAGAGCCTGGTACGGCGGACGATTCGCCATCAGCTGCCTGACCTTGTCCAGCCGAGCTTCATCCGTTTCGGACAGTTCGATGTCGGCGTCCGGGACCGGCCGGGTCGGCAGGTAGTTGATGTGCACCCCGGCGACCTGCTCGGGTGCCACCGCGCCGAGCGCCAGCGAGATGCCCGACCCGAAGTCGCCGCCCTGCGCGCCGTAACGCTCGTACCCGAGACGGCGCATCAGCTCGGCCCAGGCCTTCGCGACCCGGACGATGTCCCAGCCGCGCTCGCGGGTCGGCCCGGAGAAGCCGAAACCCGGGATGGACGGAATCACCAGGTGGAAATCGCGCGACAGCGGTTCGATCACGTCGAGGAACTCCAGGAACGACCCCGGCCAGCCGTGGGTGAGGATCAGCGCGAGCGCGTCAGGCTTCGAGGACCGGACGTGGACGAAGTGGATGTTCTGGCCGTCGATCGCGGTGGTGAAGTGCGGAAGCTCGTTGAGCTTGGCCTCGTGCGCGCGCCAGTCGTAGCCGGTGCGCCAGTATTCGGCCAGTTCCTCGAGCCGCGCCAGGGGGAAACCGTAGTCCCACCCGGCGCCGGCGACCTCGTTGGGCCAGCGGGTGCGGGAAAGCCGGTCGGCCAGGTCGTCGAGGTCGGCCTGGGGGATGTCGATGTGGAACGGCTTGATCATGGGCTTGGCTCCAGGGGATTCATGCGGCGTCTGGATGTCGCTGCGGCCATGGCGGCCTTTTGTTGGCACTGCCAACGTTGGCCCCCCCACCATATACACATTTATTGGCCATGCCAACGATTCGGGCGGACGCCGCAAAGGCATGCCGGTCCAGGGCCGCCCCCGGCGCCGGCCATCGCGTCCCTCGTTCTGGCCCTCCAGCGGCGTCACCCTCTGGCGGTGATCAAAGTCTTGCCGAACACGATGCGGCTCTCGATCGCAGCATGTGCCGCCCCTGCCTGATCGAGCGGAAACGTCTGCCCGATGACCGGCGCGATCACGGCTGCGGCCACCTCACGCAGCGCCTGCTCGATGCAGCGCGTACGGTCATGCCCGGGCAGTCGCGCCGCTTCGATGCCGGTCACCGAGATGTTCACCTCGCCGGCCAGCCGCCGGCACGCACAGCACTCCCAGGCCACCGCTGGCTCCGACCACCAGCACCTCGTCCTGCCGCCGAACCTCGCAATCATCGCCGCTCGCATCACGACACTCCGTTCTGTCGGTTTTCGGAACACGGGCCCGCTCGCCGGCCCCGGTTCCTGGCCACAGCTGGCACACTTGAACTTCAACATTTGTTGAAGTCAAGCCGTGGAGGGCGTCATGACAGGCACCGGCACCGACCAGGCTCTGCTGACCGTGGGGGATCTCTCGCGCGCCACCGGGGTGGCGCCTTCGGCTGTGCGCTTCTACGAAGCCCATGGCCTGCTCACCAGCGAACGCACCGCCGGCAACCAACGCCGGTTTCGCGAACCCGATGTCTGCCGGACCAAGGTCATAACCGTCGCCCAGCGTGTCGGATTGTCCATCGCAGAGATCAGGACACTCTTCGCCGAGTTGCCCGCCGATCCCGCCCTGGCCGATTGGCAGCACCTGACCGAGCGACTCGTCGAGGAGGCCGACCGCCGGATGCGGCGACTCCGGCGCGTTCTCGACGAGATCACCAGTGGCGCCAAGCTGTGCGAACTCCCCCACACCAGCTGAGATTCGCCGGCCGGGCTCGTTCCCTCCCTTGCCCGTCCCACGCTGCCCGTGCCACACTCACTGTTATAGAACTCTCAGCAGAGTTATAGAACGAGGTGAGCATGGGATGCCTTACGTGTCGCCATGGCGTGAGCCCGTCCCCTCGGAGGGGACGATGGGCGAGCCGCGGGCGCGGGGCCGGTTCGGCGAATACGGCGGGAGGTACGCGCCGGAGTCGCTCGTGGAGGCGTGCCGCGAGGTGGAGGCGGCGTTCCGGGAGGCGTGGGCGGATCCGGGGTTCCGCGGCGCCCTGGCGGAGCTGCTCACCCTGCACGCCGGACGTCCGACCCCGCTCACGCCGGCCCGGCGGCTGTCGCAAGAGCTGGGCGTGCGGCTGTACCTCAAGCGCGAGGACCTCGCCCACACCGGATCACACAAGATCAACAACGTGCTGGGCCAGGCCCTGCTCGCCGCCCGGATGGGACGGCGCAGGCTGATCGCCGAGACGGGGGCGGGCCAGCACGGCGTGGCCGCCGCGACCGCCGCCGCGCTGCTCGGGCTGGAGGCCACGGTGTTCATGGGCGAGCGCGACATGGAGCGGCAGGCACTGAACGTCTTCCGGATGCGCATGCTGGGCGCCGAGGTGGTCCCGGTGACCACGGGCAGCCGTACCCTCAAGGACGCGACCAGCGAGGCCATGCGGCACTGGGTGGGCGTCACCGGCGACTCCCACTACTGCGTCGGCTCGGTCGTCGGGCCGGATCCGTACCCGTGGATGGTCAGGGAGTTCCAGCGGGTCATCGGCGACGAGGCCCGCGCGCAGTGCGCCGCCGAGCTGCGGACCGGCGTCCCGGACCACGTGGTCGCGTGCGTCGGCGGCGGCTCCAACGCGGCCGGCACGTTCGCCGGATTCGCCGACACCCCGGCGCGCCTGACCGGTGTCGAGGCGGAGGGCGCCGCCGGGGCGGCCCGCGGCCGGCCCGGCGTCCTGCACGGCAGCCACTCGCTGTTCCTCCAGGACGACGACGGGCAGATCACCCCGGCGCACTCCATCGCCGCCGGGCTCGACTACCCGGGGGTCGGCCCCGAGCACGCCCACCTGCGCGGCCTGGGCCGGGCCCGGTACGTCACGGTGACCGACGACGAGGCGGCCGGCGCGGCGATACGGCTGGCCCGCACCGAGGGCATCGTCCCGGCGCTCGAATCGGCGCACGCCCTGGCCTGGGTGATCCGCGCGGCCGGCGACGGCGAGCTGGCCGCCGGGTCGACGGTCATGATGACGTTGTCCGGCCGGGGGGACAAGGACATCTCCACCCTGAAGGAGCTGCTGTGACGAACCCCACCCTGGCCGCGGGCCCGGTCGAACGCCACCTGCGTGCCCGCCGGGACACCGGCCGCGGCCTGCTCATGCCGTACGTCACCGGTGGCATCACGCCCGGCTGGACGGACTACCTGCGGGCGTTCGTCGCCGCCGGCGCGGACGCGATCGAGGTCGGCCTGCCCTTCTCCGACCCCACACTGGACGGCGTCACCATTCAGCAGGCCGGCGACACGGCGCTGGCCCGCGGGGCGAGCACGCGCCGGATCCTCGCCGACCTGGCCGGGATCCCGGAGCCGGGCGTGCCGCTGGTCGCCAGCACCTACTACAACCTCGTGCTGCACGACGGGAGCGAGGCGTTCTGCGCCGCGCTGCGCCGGGCCGGGGTCAGCGGTCTGATCGTGCCCGACCTGCCGCTGCACGAGGCGGACGAGCTGGCGGAGGCGGCCGCCGCCGCCGGGATCGAGCTGGCCCTGCTGGCGTCGCCGTCGACGCCGGAGCCGAGGCTGGCGGAGATCTCGCGCCGCAGCCGCGGATTCGTCTACGCGGTGTCGCTGATGGGCACCACCGGCGAGCGGGCCGCCCTCGCCGCCTCGGCGGCGGAGCTCACCGCGCGGATCAGACGGGGCACCGACCGGCCGGTCTTGCTAGGATTTGGCATTTCCACGCCTGACCAGGCGCGGGAGGCCGGCCGGCACGCCGACGGCGTGGTGGTCGGCGCCGCGGTCATGCGGCGGGTGCTCGACGGGGCAGGGCCGGACGATCTGCGGGCCTTCCTCGCGACCCTGCGGCGGGCCCTCGACCAGGAGTGTGACGCACCACGATGACCCCCGACGCCGGGCACGAGGCGAGATACCGCGCCATCGCCGCCGACCTCGCCGCGAAGATCCGGTCGGGACACTACGCCCCCGGCGAGGCCCTGCCGCCGCAGCGGGAGCTGAGCGCCTCCTACGGGGTGACCCTCATGACGCTGCGCCAGGCGTTGCGCGAGCTCAGCGACGAGAGCCTGATCGTGCAGCGGCCCGGCAGGGGCACGTACGTGGCCCCGCCCCACCTGGCGTACCAGCTCGGCTCGCTCCGCAGCCTGGCCGACGATCTGCGCGAACAGGGCCACGACGTGCGCACCGTGGTGGCCGGGCGGGCGATACGCCGGGCCCCGGCCCCGATCGCCGCGGAGCTGCGGCTGCGTCCCGGCGACACCGCCCTGCGGCTGGAGCGGGTCCGCGAGTTCGCCGGCCGTCCCGCCGTTCACCAGGTGTCCTGGATCCGCCGGCCGGTGGCCGACCAGATCCGCGACCGCGACTTCACCGCCGTCTCCCTCTACACGGCCCTCGCCGACGCGGGAGTGGCGGTCGCCCGGGCGTCAGAGGCGGTCCGGCCCGGCCTGCTCGACCCCGCCGCGGCCCGCCGCCTCCACGAGCCCGAGGGCAGCCCCGTGCTCGTCAGCACCCGGATCACCTACACGCCCGACGCCGTTCCCGTGGTGTCCGACCATGCCACCATCCTGGGCACCATGATGGAGATCCGCACCGAACGCGCCGCCACCGGCCTGTCCCTGTCCTGGCGCGCCACCAGCTAGGCCGGCATCCGCGCGTGGGCTGCAGGCGGGTGAGAATGTAGCCGGGGTTGAGCGCGTTGGCCGTGATCCCGTCGGCCGCCCGGCGGCGGGCGCCCACCATGAACAGGACGCCGGCGGACTTGGACTGCCCGTAACGTCCACGGGTCGTATGGCCGCCGATCGAAGTGAGGATCCTCGAAGTCGAACGGCACGCCCGGGTGGGCGCCGGAGCCGACGACGACGATGCGGGCGGAGCCGGCGTTCCGCAGGGCCGCGTACAGGGGATACGGCTCAGAAGGCGCCCTCAGCGTCGCCTTCAAGAGGGTGCTGGGCATGCCTCCCGGCGACTACCGCAGGCATCCGATGACGACGTCGAGGAGCGCATACGACCTGGGCTGAGAGACGAGACGGCGCCGATCAGGAGACGTCGCGGGCCGGGGTGCAGTCGGGGCCGTCGCGCCACAGGGTGTCGGCGGAGCCTGCGGCGAGGTGGTCCGCGTACAGCGCGACCTTCGCCTGGATCACGTCCAGCGCCTCCTGCAGGTCGGCCACCTGTCGCTGCACCCTGGCCTCGTGCCGGCGCAGGATCTCGAACCGGTCGGCCTCGGTGCCCGCGCCCTTTCTGACCAGTTCGGCGTACCGGCGGATGTCCGGCAGAGGCATCCCCGAGGAGCGCAGCTTCGCGCAGACCCGCAACCACCCGACTTCCTGCTGGGTGAACACCCGTCGCCCCGCGGCGTTGCGGCGCACCGCCTCGACGAACAGGCCCTCCTGCTCGTAGAAGCGCAACGTGTGCGTCGTCAGGCCGGTCAGCGCGCTGACTTCGCCAATGCTCAACGTCGTTTTCGAAGCAGCCGTCATGCGGCCCAGTGTACGGGTTTGACTTCGAGTAGACTCGAACTCATACCGTCGGAGCGACCCGCTGACGGAAGGAAAGCCCATGTCGAGAACGTGGTTCATCACCGGTACGTCCTCAGGTTTCGGCCGGCTGCTCACCGAGCGGTTGCTCGCGCGGGGCGATCGGGTCGCCGCGACGCTTCGCAGGCCGGAGGCTCTCGACGACCTTCGCGCCGCCCACGGTGACCGTCTCTGGGTGGCCCAGCTCGACGTCACCGACGCAGCCCGGGTCCGGCACGTCGTGGATGAGGCGTTCGCGGCCCTCGGCACGATCGACGTGGTGGTCAACAACGCCGGGTTCGGCGTCTTCGCCTCGGTCGAGGAGGCCGCCGACGAGCAGATCCGGCAGGTGATCGAGACTAATCTGCTCGGTTCGATCCACGTGATCCGGGCCGCGCTGCCGCACCTGCGCGCCCAGGGGCACGGCCGCATCCTGCAGGTCTCCACCGCGGGCGGGCAGACCGCATACCCGAACTTCGGCTACTACCACGCCTCCAAGTGGGGCATCGAGGGCTTCTGCGAGAGCGTCGCTCGCGAGATCGAGCCGTTCGGCATCGGCCTGACCATCGTCGAACCCGGTGCGACACCGACCGGGTTCGGAAGCGCGCTGGCCACCGCACCGATCATGCCCGAGTACGACCGGACACCCGCGGGTGACATCAGAAGAGCCCTCGCGGACGGCACCTTCTCCCTGGACAACGACCCGGAGAAGATCGCCCGCGCGATGATCGACCTGGTGGACAGCCGCGAGATCCCCTTGCGGCTGCCGCTCGGATCCGACACCTACCGCGACGTTCGGAAGTCCCTCGTGGCGCGCCTCGCTGAACACGACGCGCACCGGGAGGTCGCCCTGTCCGTCGTCCGTGACGACCTGGTGACGTCGGGGTAGCTTTCTGGCGAGTTCGCCTCGGGTGCTCGGGTGAGGGCCGAGCGACGGCGACAGGGTGGGCCTGGAGCCCCTCCTCAACGCCCCCGCGCCGCTACCCGGCGCTCCCGGAGCGGAACGCAGCGGTGAGATGGGCCGTCAAGCGTGCCGGCGCGTCCTCCTGAAGGAGGTGACCGGCGCCCTCGATCCAGTGGAGCTCGGCGTGCGGGATCTTCTCGTGCAACCACTCGGCGTGCTCCGGCGGAAGGATACGGTCCTCGCGGCCCCAGATGAGGCGCACCGGCAGCGAGATCCCGCCCAGCAGGTGCTCGTAGCCGGCCGTGTCCGCCTGCCTGATCTGGCGGTACTGGCGGTAGAATGCGGCCTGCCCCCGCACCCCCCGCCACGGCGCCAGGAAGGCGTCGAGGACACCCGGCCGGAAGCCGGCATGCGTGGCGTGGCGCAGGTGGCTGGCCACCAGCGCCTCATGGGCGTAACCGGGCAGCTGCTGGAAGACCTCCGCCTGCTCGAGGATGAGCTGGAAGAGTCCTCTCTCCCACTGCCCGCCGCTCACCGCGTCGAAGAGGGTGAGATCCCCGAAGTCCGCTCCTTCCAGCAGCAGAGCCCGCAACGCGACGGCCCCGCCGATGTCGTGGGCGACCACGCTCGGGCTGGACACCTCCCAGTGGTCCAGCAGCCGCCTGAAGTTCCTGGCATGGGCCGCCAGGCCGAGGTCCTGGCCTTCGTGCTGGTCCGACCGGCCGAACCCGAGATGGTCGAAAACGAAGACCTTGCGGGTCAGAGCAAGCGCCGGCGCGACATCCCGCCACAGGAAGGACGAATACGGGGTGCCATGCACGAGCACGACCGGGTCGCCGCGGCCCAGGGCCGCCCACCGCATGGTCCCGTCGGGCGTTTCGAATGCTTCGCCCAGCGTCCACTCCACAACCGTCCTCCTCTTCCGTCGCCTGCCGCGCTGCACCTCTCCCCGGCGACCGGGCCGTTATGCCGCACCGCCGCCCTCGCTTTGCCGGGTCCACAGGGCGACAGGGGCGGCGAGGTTCGACCGGGCCTGCCTCCTTCTCCCCGAGGGCCCGCCGGATCGGCCGCCCGGCGATCGGCGCGTCGGTTCAGCCTCGGGTCAGGTCCTGGAGGCCGACCACGCGCAGCAGTTCCAGCCGCTCGTAGGACAGGCTGCCAGGACGCGCGGTGTAGATGATCAGCCGCTGGTCGTGCTCCGGGTTCGCCAGTACCTCGCACTCCAGCTCCAGCAGGCCGACGACCGGGTGCAGGAAGCGTTTGACGTCGGCGCGGCGTACGGCGACGTGGTGGGTGTCCCACAATGCCGAGAACTCCTCGCTGCGGGCGCGGAGCCGGCGTACGAGCCCTGCCAGCCGCGCGTCGTCCGGGCGGCGGGCGAGCGTGGCACGCAGGTCCGCCACCGCCGCGCAGGCGGCTCGCTCGTGGTCCTCGGCGGGGAAGAGCTCCCGCGCCGATGGGTCCGTGAAGAAACGCCACGCGATGTTGTGGTCGGCCTGGGGGCGGGCGGACGCGTCACCGTACAGCGCCTTGGCCATCGCGTTCTGCGCGAGGATGTCACCTCGGTCGCTCAGCACCTGGGCGGGAGTGTCGGTCAGCCGGTCGAGGACGAGAAGCAGGCCGGGACGGACGTGCTCCGTGGTCGGCCGGGTGATACGTGGTGGCTCCTCGCCGGCCAGGTGGAAGAGGTGGTCCCGTTCGTCGCCGGTCAGCCGCAGCGCGCGGGCGACGGCGGCGAGCATCTGGCGGGACGGGCGCGAGCCCCTGGCCTGCTCAAGCCGCGTGTAGTGGTCGGTGGACATGCCCGCCAGCTGTGCCACTTCCTCGCGCCGCAGTCCCGGGGTGCGGCGCCGCGCGCCCTGCGACAGCCCCACGTCGGCGGGGGCGAGCCGGGTACGGCAGCGGCGCAGGAAGTCGGCCAGTTCGGTTCTGTCCACCCTTCCACCATGCCCGGTACGCCCGGTCACAGCCAGGGACGGCCCGTCCCCGGATGAGGACGTCTCTCCCGCCGCCGCCCGCACCGCCGCACGCTGGAAGCCGGCACGCGCCGGAACGGGTCGCGTGCCGCGTACGGCATCGCCTTCCTGAGGCTGTTGCGATCTGTTCACGCAGAAAGGCACATCTCGCCATGCAATACCGCACGCTCGGCCGGACCGGGATCAAGGTCAGCCCCTATGCGCTCGGCGCCTTGATGTTCGCCACGTCCGTCGGCAACCCCGACCCCGGCGACTCGGCCCGCATCATCCACAAAGCGCTGGACGCGGGGATCAACCTCATCGACACCG
Source organism: Nonomuraea deserti (assembly GCF_004348685.1). Lineage (GTDB taxonomy): Bacteria > Actinomycetota > Actinomycetes > Streptosporangiales > Streptosporangiaceae > Nonomuraea > Nonomuraea deserti. The sequence goes on from NZ_SMKO01000056.1 coordinate 22,243, forward strand.
CCGACGCCTACGGCGATTCCGAAGAGGTCGTCGGCGAGGCTCTCAAGGGGCGGCGGGACAATGTCGTCCTCGCGACCAAGGTGAGCCGCCCGATGGGTGACGACCCCAACCAGCGCGGCGCCTCGCGCCGCTGGATCATGACCGCGGTCGAGAACTCGCTGCGCCGCCTGCAGACCGACCACATCGACCTCTACCAGATCCAGCGGCCCGACCCCACGACGGACGTCGAGGAGACGCTCTCCGCGCTCTCCGACCTGATCCGGAGCGGGAAGGTCCGTGCGATCGGCACGTCCACGATGCCGGCGTCCGACATCGTCGAAGCCCAGTGGGTCGCCGAGCGGCGCGGCCTGGCACGCTTCCACACCGAGCAGCCGCCGTACTCCCTGCTCGACCGCGGCATCGAGCGCGAGGTGCTGCCGGTCGCCCAGCGCCACGGCATGGGCACGCTGGTGTGGGGGGCGCTCGGGCAGGGCCTGCTCACGGGACGCGTCCGCAAGGGCCGACGGAACGAGCTCCGCCGGGCCGGTTTCTTCAGGCACCTCAACGACGAGCGCCGTCTCGACGTCGTCGAGCGGTTCGTCTCGCTCGCCGGGGAGGCGGGCCTGCCGCTGACCCACCTCGCCATGGCGTTCGCGATCGCGCATCCCGGCGTGACCAGCGCGATCGTCGGGCCGCGCACGATGAGCCACCTCGACGACCTTCTCGGCGGCATCGACGTGGCACTCAGCGACGACGTTCTCGACCGGATCGACGAGATCGTCCCGCCGGGCACCGACGTCGGCGCGCTCGACCAGGTGTACGTGCCGCCGGCTCTCCAGCAGGCGGGCCTCCGCCGCCGGCCCGTCAGCGACCGCACCGCCGCCTGACACACCCGGGAGTTCGACGAGCAGCGCCTTCGGACAGGTCACTACCGCCCACCGGAGTCACTCACAGTGACCGCCGGATGAAGCGCCGTCGTCCGTGCGGGTCGACCGGTCGGATCGCCCGGCGATCCCGGATGCGCTTGGGTGATGGATGCGCGTGCCGTGCCCGGCACGGCACGGCACGCGCTCTGTCAATCGAGCTTGACAGCCTGCTTGATGAAGACGATGCCGTCGATCGTGTCGAGCTGGGCCGGGTCAAGCGGGAAATAGCGGAAATCATGGGAAATGCGCGGGGTGGGTTCCGTGACGGCCTCGGCCAGGCGGCGGGCGTCGGTCAGCGAGTGGTCCCACGGCAGCGTGGACAGGACGCCCTCGACGGTGTCCGGGGGCGGGGTGTTGTCGTCGACCACGCCGAAGGCGGAGGCCAGGAAGGCGTACCGGCCGCCCAGGTGCTTCGCGATGATCGCCCCCGCGCTCCACCACTCCAGCACCTGGTCTCCGAACGACATGAAGCTCCTGTTCCGCTGCAGGTGGAGGTTGTGGCTGAAGACCAGGGCCGGGCCGCGCTCGGCGACGGCACGCAGGTTGGCGGCCATCATCGCGTCCCGCAGGGCCGACAACCTGGGCCAGCGTGCCGGGGACGCGTCGGCCAGCCAGTAGTGGTAGCGGAGCAGGCCCGTGGCGGTGCGCCCGTACAGCGCCGCCCGCTCCCAGTCGTCCGCGCATAGCCGCGGCGCCTGCGTGTCGAGCAGCGCCACCAGGTCGTCGGCGATCAGTCGCAGCCTCTGGGCGTCGGCGGACTGGCCGATCGACTGGGACGGATCCATGGCCGAGGCCTCGTTCGCCCACCGCTCGTCCGGGCCCAGCAGCGCGTCGAGGGTCTCCCTGGTGCAGGGCAGCGGGCCGTCGAGGAGGGCGTACAGGCCGGTGAGCGCCTGGCGCGGGCTCGCCGCCCAATACTCCAGAGGGCCGTCGAAGCCGAAGAACCGGAGCTTCTCGTCATGCTCCTCGTTGTACGCCCGCATCCAGCGCACGAGCTCGCGGTTGGCCGGAGAAGCGCCGAAGGCGTGGCTGAAGCCGCGTTCCATGACGTCGTCGAGCGTGCCCGCGCCCGTCGCGAGATAGTCGTCGACCACGAGGCCCATGAGGCAGTCGCTCTCGATGGCGAACGACCGGTAGCCCTCGTGCTCGACCAGATGCCGGAAGATCTGGTTGCGCAACTCGCCCAGCTCCCCCACGAAGTGCCTGGCCTCGCCCAGGCCGAGCAGCAGGGGTTCGGCGGGTAGCGACCGGAGGAAGGCCGAGACGCCCGCGCCGTCGAGCGGCCGGGCCATGTCCTTGATATCCATACATTTAACAGTATCGTTGAACATTCGGTGTAGACTTTTTCGGAAATTCCCTGCTTCTACCTTGATGAACCCTCAATCGGTGGTGCGTCCATGAGGCCAGTCGACCTGGCGCGCGAACACGGCCTGTCCACGCAGGCGATCAGGAACTACGAGGACGCCGGCATCCTGCCCGCCGCCGAACGCACCGTCCACGGCTATCGCACCTATACGCCGCTGCACGCCCAGGCCCTGCGCGCGTTCCTCGCCCTCCTGCCCGGGCACGGTCACCAGACGGCCACGTCGATCATGCGGGCGGTCAACCGGGGCGCCACCGAGGACGCGCTGCGGCTCATCGACGAGAGCCACGGCCAGCTCCTCGACGACCGGCGCACCCTGCAGGCCGTCGAAGCCGCCCTCCGCGATCTGGCGCCCGTGCCGCAGGAGCGCGGCGACACGTTCATCGGCCCGCTGGCCAGGCGGCTCGGCATCCGCCCCGCCACCCTGCGCAAATGGGAGAACGCCGGGCTGGTCCGGCCGCGTCGCGATCCGCAGACGGGCTACCGGATCTACAGTGCGGCCGACGTACGGGACGTCCGGCTGGCCCACCAGCTCCGGCGGGGCGGATACCTGCTGGAGCAGATCGCCCCGCTGATCGCTCAGGTCCGCTCCGCCGGAGGCGTCGCCCCGCTGGAGTCGACCCTGCGCGACTGGCAGGCCCGCCTGTCCGCCCGGGGCCGCGCCATGCTCGGGGGCGCCGCCGCGCTGGAGGCGTACCTCCGCGCCCGCGAACCCTGAGGACGGGTCACCGGCAGCTCATCGTGCCGGAGAACGCTCACCGTGCAGACGGCTGTTTTCTGACTGTTTTTCGGTAAGTGACATTCCGTGAGCGGATAGAGAATTTCGCGATTATAACTGAATTCAGATGTACATCAAAGAGACTTTATGGGTTTACATAAACGGTTTCCGTTCCTAACATCGCCTTCATGGGAGCGCTCCCAAACGCCGATCCGGCGATGAGACCGCAGCTACGCGACGACGTACGGTTCGTCGAATGCCCCGACGGGGCTTACGTGCACAGCGACTACGGTGCGTGCACGGTTCGAGGACGGCAGGCGTACGCCTGGCTTGCCCGGCTGGCACCCGCACTGACCGGCCGCCACACCCTGGCCGAGCTCACCGCGCACCTCCCCGGCGAGCGGCGGGCCATGGTCGAGCGGCTCGTGGGGCAGCTGGCCGAACAGCGGTTCGTGGTGGACGCCCGGCAGGCGCGGCCGCACGGGCTGACCGGCGCGGAACTGCGTGCCTACGCGGAGGAGATCGCCTTCATCGGCTACGCGCTCGATTCGCCGGAGTCGCGGTTCGAGCGGATACGTCGCACCCGCCTGGTGCTCACCGGCTCGGGTCCGCTGCTGGAGGCGCTGGTGGGGGCGTGTGTCGGCTCGGGGTGGCGGCGGGTCACGGTGATCTGTCCCGCTCCCGGGACGGCCGTACGGGCCGCCGACGCCGCCCGCCGCGACCCTGACCAGGAGATCAGGGCCTTCTCCCCCGCCGGCGCCGCCGACATGCTCCGCCGGACGACCGCAAGCGATGCCGACGTCGTGCTCCAGGTGAGCGGGGACCTCGACGAGCTGGTGGCGACGGCCCGCGCCTGCGAGGCGGCCGGAGTCGTGCTGGGGCAGGCCTTCGTCGGCCCCGCGGAGGTCTGGCTCAGCCAGGTGGGACAACCCACGGTGGCAGCGGCGGAGTCAGGCTGGCACCGGCTGGCCGGGCTGCCCGCCGCGGTTCCGCTCTCGCCGGAGGAGGACCTGCTGACAGGCCCGGTGCCCACGGTGGTCGCGGCCATGGCGGCGCTCGCGTGTTTCGCTCACGTGACCGGACTCGACACGGGCTCGGAACGCATGCTCACCAGGGTGGACCTGCGCACTCTCGACACGGTCCCGCACCGGTTCCTGGCGCATCCCCGGGCGGGCGCCCGTCCTGACGGAGGCCCGGAGGCGATCAGAGGGCTGACGGAGGCGCTGACGACCATCGCACAGTCCCATACGCCGACGGCCACCGCACAGGCCGCCGCACCGGTGAACGCCCGACAGCCCGAGGCGCCGGGGAGCGCCGCACCGGTGAACGCCCGACAGCCCGAGGCGCCGGGCAGTGCCGGACCGGTGAACGCCCGACAGCCCGAGGCGCCGGGGAGCGCCGGACCGGCACAAACACCCGGGGACTCTCCGCCGGAGGAGGCGGCATCCGCTGTCGATGCGGAAGGGCTGCTCGGCCTCACCGCCGACCTGGTCGACTCCCGGCTGGGGGTGCTCGGCATGCTGGACGAGCAGGCGCTGGCGCAGTCCCCACTGGCGGTGTGCCAGGCGGTCGTCTCCGATCCGTTCGGCGTGCTGCCCGGCTGGGCGCCGAAACCGCAGGCGTACGGCTGGGGGCCCGATCAGCGCACGGCCCGGCTGCGCTGTCTGCTCGCCGCCCTCGCCACGTACGGCCTGCTGGCCCTCGACCCCGGCGCGGAGGAGGTGGTGTGGGGTGTGGAACTACCGGGCGGGCAACCTCGCCGCGTGCCCAGGGCGGACCTCCGGCTCGCCGGCACCGGTACGCTGCACCCGCCGGCCGGCACCGGCGCCGGCTTGAGCTGGCCGGAGGCGCTGGCCGCCGGCCTGCGGGCCCACTGCGAGCACCTGCTGGCCACCCGCCTGCACGCAGCCCCTGATGACCACACCGACCCGGCTGGGTCGATCGCAACGACGGACCCGGCCGACACCACCGCCCCGGCCACCCCCTCGAGTCCCCTGACGAACCACACGGGAACGACCGCTCCGGCCGCCTCCTCCAGGGCGGTGGCGGACCGCGCCGGGACGGGTGCGTCGTTGACGCCTTCGGAGGATCCGGTCGCCGAGGCGTTGCTGCGCCAGCTCACGCTCGCCGGTGAAACCCCGCGGATACGCGACCACACGGCCGTTCTCGGGGTACCCGCCGTCGCCTTGACGGTCCCGGGCCGGGAGGTGCTCGTGTCCGTGGCCGCCACCGTCCCGGAGGCGCTGCGCGACGGCCTGGAACGGCTGCTGCTGCGCTGGCAGTCCAGGACCGCCCGGCAGCACGCGTACGCCGAGGCCCGTCCCCACTGGCCGCCGGGCGGCGACCGGTACCAGGCCGTGCGGACGATGGCCGGGGCACTGCGCCGCGCGGGCAAGGTGCCGGTGGCGGTGCCGCTCGACGGCGATCCCGAGGCGGCCAGGCTCCTGCCCTTCGTCGCCCGAGTCGTCCTGCTCGATGACTGAGGCCGCCATCACCACGGTCGCGTCCGCCCCGGACCCTGACCTGGTGACCGTCCTGGGTGAGGGCCGCCTGCACGCAGCCGTCCAAGAGGCCCTCGCCACCGGACCGGCCGTCCCTAATAACCTCCCCGCCGGACCAGCCACCCCACAGGACCATCCCGCCGGACCAGCCACCCCACAGAACCTCCCCGCCGAACCGGCCACCCCAAAGGACCATCCCGCCAGTGCGGCCTTCCCAGAGGACCTCACCGCGGGGCCGGGAGGCGGTGTGATCGTCGTCGTGAGTGATGCCGACGACGTGCGGCCGTACCCCGCGGTGGCGCGATGCGCGGCAGGGCGGGGCGTGCCGTGGCTGCCGGTGCGGGTCGAGGCCGGCTGGGCGCTGGTGGGCCCGGCAGTCCGCCCGGCCCGGCCCGGCTGCCCGACCTGTGTGGGACGCAGACGCGCCGGCAACCGGCCGGACGCGGTGGCACGTGACGCGCTGCGCGCGCGGTGGGCCGCCGACCTCGACTCGCGGCCCAGCGCCCTGCTCGCCCCGCTCGTCTCGCGTACGGTCGCCGCGCTGGTCGCCGACGAGGTGTACCGGCTGCGGCACGACCCCGGCTCCGCACGGACCGTGGGCGCGCTGCTGAAGGTCCGCCTGACGACGGCCGCGGTGCGCCGCCATCCGTTCCTGCCGGACCCGCTCTGCCCGGACTGCGGCGCGCGCCCGGACGATGGTCCGCATTCCGGACGGTACGTCCCGCGCCCGGCGCCCAAGCCGGACCCAGGGACGTTCCGGGTCAGCGGGATCAGTGGCCGGGGGGCGGAGCTGGAACAGCGGTTCGTCGACGCGGAAACCGGCATCGTGCAGGCCCTGATCGCGGAGGAGCGCGGCGGCGGCCCGATCGCGGTGGCCCGGCTCAGCCCGGCCCGCACCGAGCACGAAAGTCACCACGGCTACGGCCGCAGCGACGACTTCGCCTCCGCACGGGCCACCGCCGTCGCCGAGGCCTTGGAGCGTATCGCGGGCATCCACCCGCGCAGCCGGCGGACCACCGTACGCGCCGCGTACGTGGACATCGCCGACCACGCCCTCGACCCGCGCACGCTGGGCCTCTATCCCGACGACTGGTACGACCAGCCCGGTTTCCTGTTCACCCGATTCGTCCCGGAGCGCCCCACGACCTGGGTGTGGGCGTACTCCTTCGCCCGCGACGCCCCGGTGCTGGTGCCGGAGAGCTACGCCTTCTTCGGCCCACGCCCGGCGGACGACCTCGGCTTCGCCTACGAGTGCTCCAATGGCTGCGCCCTGGGCGGCCACCCGGCGGAGGCGATCCTGTACGGCCTGCTGGAGGTGGCCGAGCGGGACGCGGCCCTGGCCACCTGGTACGCCCGGATGCCGATCCCCCGGGTCGACCTCGGCTCGGCGGCCGACCGCCGGATCCCGATGCTCGCCCAGCGGGTGCGGGACCGGCTGGGCTACGACGTGCACGCGTTCGCGGCGCTGCTGGAGCAGCGGGTGCCGGTGTTCTGGGTGATGGCGGTCGACGCGCTGGGCCGGCCGGACCGGCCGCGTGCGCTGTGCGGCTCCGCCTCGCACCTGGATCCGGAACGAGCGCTCCGCCGGGCGCTGGAGGACCTGGCCCCGATGCTGGCCGGCCATGCCGAACGCTACGACCCGGCGTCGTCGGCGCGGCTGGCGGCCGACTCCGACGAGGTGCGACTGCTGGAGCACCATCCTCTGGCCTACGGCCACCCGGACGCGGCCGGCCGGCTGGGCTTCCTGCCGCTCGGAGGATCCGCCCTGACCGTGGCCGAGGTGGCGGCCCGGGTGGACTGGCCCGGGCACGACGACCTCTGCGCGGACCTGGCCGAGCTGGCCGGGCGCTACCTGGCCGGCGGGCTCGACGTGATCGCCGTCGACATCACCTCGCCGGAGGCGCGGGCGTGCGGCCTGTACGCCGCGAAGGTCATCGTGCCGGGGACGATGTCCATGACCTTCGGGCACCGTTACCGGCGCGTCCACGGCCTGCCGCGACTGCTGAGCCTGCCACGGCTCCTCGGCTACCTGGACCGCGACCTGCGGCCCGCGGAGCTGAACCCGTACCCCCATCCGTTCCCCTGACCGGTCTCCACGGAGGAAGCGAGGCAGACGCCGAGTGCACACGACCACGGCGACGAGCGCGCCCGGCGCGGCCACGAGCCGCTACCTGGCCGCCATGCGGAACCGGGGGGCGCTGTCCATCGACTGGGCCGCCGCACCGACCCGGCACAAGCGCTACCCCGGCGCCGAACGCGTGCGGCTGCCCTGGGCGGCCGGTGACGTCCCAGGCCCCGGTCCCGGCGTGCTCGGCGAGCTGCTGCGGGACCTGCTCGGCATGACCAGGACCGTGTGGTCACACCACCTCGACGACGGCGGCCGGCCTCTGGGAGGGCCGCCCATGCTGCTCACGGGCCGGCCAGCGCCGTCGGGCGGAGGGTTGTACCCGATCGAGGCGTACGTGGCCGCGGGCGAGCCGCACCTGCCCGGCCTGCCCGCCGCCCTCTACCACTACGACCCGGTGCACCACGTGCTGGAGCGCGTGCGCGGCGACGACCACGTCCCGGCACTGACCGATCTGCTAGCCGCGGACGCCGCCGCGAACAGTGCTGAGGACATTGCTGCGGACGGTGTTGCGGACGGCCCTGCGGACGGCCCTGCAAACAGTGCTGCGGACGGTGCTGCGGGCGATTCCGCGGCGGACATGGCGATCGTCCTTTCCGCGGTGTTCTGGCGGTCGATGTTCAAGTACGGCGACTTCGGCTACCGCCTGATCTGCCAGGAGACCGGCGTGCTCGTCGCCCAGGCGCTGGCCGTGGGCGGGCGACTGGGGCTGGCCGGCCGGGCCCGCCTGCGGTTCCCGGACGGCGAGGTCGACCGGCTGCTCGGTCTCGACGACGTCCGGGAGGCCGCGCTGGCCGTACTCACTTTCACCCTGCCGTCCGGCGGGGGACGGCTCCCGGACACCGGGCAGCCGCCGGCCTCCTCCCCGCCCGGGAGGCCTCTGTCGCCGCCGGCCTCGTCCCTGGCCGGGGAGCTGATGTCCCGGCCGGTGGCCGATGAGAGCAGGCCGCTGCCCAGAGCGATGCCCGACGGCCACGCCGCCGCCTTGCACCGGGCCTGCACGTTCGCCTTCCCCAGCTCGCCGCACTCCGCGAACTCGCCGCACTCCGCGAACTCGCCGCACTCCACGAGCTCACCGCACTCCCCTGGCTCGACGGAGCCGGCCGGGGTGCTGCGGCCTCGGCCGCCGGTGCGCGCGGGCCGGGCGCTCCCGGCTTCCGAGCCCGCCGCCGGCGCCCACCCCGCGGCGGGGGTGAGGCGCCGTACGTCCCCGGTGGCCGGTTACCGTCCGGTACCGCTCCTGGGGAGGGCGCTCGGCACGGTGCTGGCCGCAGCCGGCGGCGGCTACCCGGCCGACCTGCCCGGCGCCGCGACGGGGCCGGCCGCGACCGCGCTGTGCCTGCTGTCCCTGCGGGTGGAGGGGCTGCCCCGCGGCGCCTACTGGTACGACCCGGCCCGGCACACGCTCCACGAGCTGGCCGGGGCCGGCGAGGTGGAGGCCGTGGCCACCGGGCGGCTGCTGGCCAACACGCGGGTGGCGCTGCGCGGGGCGGCCGCCGCGCTGGTTCCGGTGGGCGATCCGCTCGCGGGCGCGCGCCTGTTCGGGGACCGCTGGTACCGCATGCAGCAGATGGAGGCGGGCCTGGTCGCGCAGCGGGCCGCGCTGGCCGCCGCGGCGCTGGGCCTGGCCGCGCGCATCCACTCCGACGGCGCGAACGAGACCACCGACGAGGTGCTCGGCCTCGCCGGAACCTCCCTGAGGAGCCTGTCCTTCCTGGCGATGGGCACCCCACCGACCGGCGGGCCCCTGGTGGCCCGCCCCATCCCGGTACCTGCCGACGAGGAGGTGATGCCGGCTCCGACGCCAGCGTGACCCGTTCGGATCAACCGTGTTCACCAACTGCATCCCAGTGTCAGGAGACACACATGTCGGAGAACCTGAAACTCGACCTGCGCGGCCTGGACGTCGACTCCATCGATGTCGTGTCGGCCGACTCCATCGTGGCGGAGGGGCACGGCACCATCGAGACCGGCGCCTCCTCCTCCCCCGGCTACTGCTCGTCGTATCTGACGGCGATGAGCTGCTGGGCTCCGGAGCTGTAGCGCCGGCGTCGGCCCTCCGGTGAGCTTCGTACGGCCACCGGTATGACGAGCAGGGTCGAGGGCGCCCGTGCCGTGGGCGCCCTCGGCCCCTGACGAACCCCTTCGAGGAGCGCGTTCCCTTGACTCATGTAGCGCAGGCCGTCCCCGTCGCGGGGGACGGCGACCCTGCCGGGCTCGCCGATCCCGATTATGCCCTGTCGCCCGTTCTGGCAGTCCGTGTCGCGGGGCTGCCGGTGGCCGGGCTCGACCGGATGCGCTGCACCCGGACGTGGCGCCTGGTGGACGAGCTGGCGAGCGTATCGGCCCGGTTGCGGCGGGAGGGCGCGGAGCTGTCCGGTCCGTTGCACGACGTGATCGGCGGCGCGGCGGCGGGCCCGCTGAAGTCCGGGCTGGTGGCGCTGCGGCGCGCGGTGTTCGCGGGGCGCCGGCCGGGCGGCCTGGCCGCGTCCGCCGAGGTGCTGGCGGCGCTGCCCGCGGACGTGGCCGCCCGGATCGGCGCGTGGACCACCCTGCGGCGGCGCGCGGAGAGGTTGCGCGACGCGCTGCCCGCCGTGCTGGCGGAGGAGTCGCGGGAGAAGACGGCGGTGCTGCGGGAGGCGGTGTCCGACGCCGGTTTCCGCCACGGCCTCGCCCAGGGCAGCACGGTGCTGGCCGGCCGTCTCGAAGCCTGGCTCGCCGGCCCTTCCGACCGCCCGCCGGACCGGCAGGAACTGCTGCGGCTGGCCCGCTACCTCGCCCGGGCGAGCGTCAAGACCAGCCCGTACGCCACCTTCACGCTCAGCGGCCTGGGCCGGTGGGAGGCGGACGGTCCCGCCGTGCGGACCGGCGGCGAGCCGGCCTGGCACGTCATGGCGGAGCTGGACCGGGCGGTCCTGCGCCCGCTGTGGGCGGCGCTCACCCGGCATCGGCGGGTGCGGGAACGGGCCCGCTTGCGCGTCAACCCGTCCGCCACCGACGACGGCGACCGGATCTGGTTCCTCGGCTTCGGGCACGGCGAGCCGCTGTCCGGGGTGGCCGCGAGCCCCGCGGTGCGCGAGGCTCTCGACTGGGTGCGCGGGCGGGACCACGCCACGCTGGCCGCCGCTCCGGGGATCGAGCCGCTGGTGGACGCGGGGCTGCTCGAACTGGTCCCGCCGTACGACGAGCAGGGCGCCGACCCGGTGGGGCGGCTGGCTTCGTGGCTGGCGGAGGACGGCCCGGCGCCGTACGCGCAGGCCGTCGGCCGGGTCGCCGAGGCGCTGCGCGACGGTGTCACCCACCCCGGCGACGGCGCGCGGGCGGCCGGGGTCGTGCGGGCGGCGTTGAGCGAGGTGCTGCCGCCGGGGCCGTCGCTGCCCGGCAAGAACCTGCTCTGGCACAGCGCCGTCATCCCCGGCGTCGCCGGCCGGCTGAGCGCGGCGGCCTGGCGCGGGGTGTGCGACGACCTCGACGCGCTGCGCGGGCTGCTCGGCCTGTTCGACCCCGACCTGCCCGTCAAGATCGCCGCCGCCGCGTTCTTCCTGGACCGGTACGGCCCCGCCGGGCGGGTCGCCGCTCTCGACCTCTACCGCGAGATCCACCGGCAGGCGCCGGGCGAGGGCGGGACGCTGCTGCGCGGCATGCTGCGCGACCCGGTCGCGGGCACGCGGGCGGTGCCGGGCGCCGAGCACCCGCCCGGCCTGACGCGGCTGACCGAGCTGCGGCGGAGCTTCTGGGAGCGGGCCGGCGCCGGGCCCGGCGGGCATGAGCCGGTGGTGGACCTCACGGCGTCCCGCCTGGCCGCCATGGCGGAGAGCTGGCCGGGCTTCGTGCGGCCGCCGGGATCGATCTGCTGTTACCTGCAGGCCGTTCCGGGGCCCGGCGGCGTGCGCGCGGTCGTCAACTCGGTCTCCGCCGGGTACGGGCGCGGGCTGTCGCGGTTGCACCGGCTGGTCACCCTGGCCGGCGGCGAGGCGCCGCCCGCCCGAGAGCTGCGGGCGGCGCAGGGCGACGTCATGGTGGCCGAGTGCCGCGGGCTCGTCGGCGGCGGCCTCAACGTCCGCCCTGCCACGGCCGACCTCGCCCTCGACCATCCCTTCACCGCTCCCGACGCCCACCTGCCGCGGGTCGCGCCGGCGGACCTCACGGTCGGCTACGACCCCGGGTGCGACCGGCTGACGCTGTTCGACGGCGCGGGCCGCCCGGTCAAGCCGGTCCACCTGGGCATGACGGCCCAGTACTGGCTGCCGCCGTGGCTGCAGTTCCTGGTGCGGGCGTTCGGCGAGCCGTCCACGGCGATGGTGCCGGGCTGGGTGTTCCGCACCCGGGCCGAGGCACCGGCCGAGGGCGTGGTGGAGCGCTGGCCGCGGATGGACCTCGGGCGGGTGACGGTCGCGCGGGCGGTCTGGCGGCTGCGGGCCGGCGCGTTCCCGGTTCCGGCCAAGGGCGAGGGTGAGGCCGCGTACCTGCCCAGGCTGGCCGGGTGGCTGGCGCTGCACGGAGTGCCCCGCCGGTTCTTCGCCCGGGTGGTGGATCTCCGGCGCGGCCTGCTGGCGGGGCTGCTGAGCAAGGACCGCAAGCCCATGTACGTGGACGTCACCGACCTGCTGCTGCTGACCGGGTTCGTCCGCACGCTGCGCGACCCCGCCGCGCTGCTGGTGCTCGAAGAGGCACTGCCCGACCCCTACCAGGCGCCCCGCTACGGCGCGGGCGGCCGGGTCACCGAGTACGTCGTGCAGCTGTCGGGAAGGCCGGGCCGATGACAGCGGCCCGGGAGGACGCCGGGGCGGGGGACGGCTGGGTCGGCGCGCACCTGTTCCATTTCGGCGACCTCGACCCGCTGATCACCGGCGTGGTGGATGCGGTGGCGCGGGAGCTGGCGGCGAACGGCACCGCGCGCCGCGCCTTCTTCCTGCGTTACTGGGAGGGCGGCCAGCACGTGCGGCTGCGGCTGGAGGTGCCGGACCCGGAGCGGCGGCCGCGCGTCCGGGACCTGGTACGCGAGCGGGCGGCGGCCCACTTCGCCGCCCACCCGTCTCCTTCCGTCGACGCGGCGGCCTACCGCGCCTTCGCCGCCGCCATGGCCAAGGGCGAGCGGCGTACGCGCTACGACGAGCGGCTGCACCCCGCCGGCTCGGTGGCGTTCATCGGCTACCGGCCCGAGTACGAGGCGTACGGCGACGCCGCCTGCGTGGCCGCCGCGGAACGGCACTTCGCGATGTCGAGCCGGCTCGCGCTGGACGTGTTGCGCGCCGGGACGGAGATGGGCCGCCGGGCGGCGATCGGGCTGGCCGCGCTGACCATCGCGGCCGCCGTGTGCGAGCCCGACCTGCCGGCCGCCGCGCACCGCCTGGCCGCGGCCGCCCGCGAGACGCCCGGCCCGGGGGCCGCCCCGGAGAGCGAGGAGGATTGGCGGCGCCGCGAGAGCGCCCTGCTCGCCCAGACGCGCAGGTTGTGGGACAGGCCCGAGTCGGGCGGCGGCCTGCTGGCCGCGTGGGCGTCGTCGGTGCGCGCGCTCCGCGACGACCTCGACGCGCTGCACTCCGCCGGACGATGCGCGCCGCTCGACCCGGGCTCGCCCCACGCGTTCTTCGCCCTGGCCGCGCCGCCGGAGCGGCGCACGGTGTCGCTGATCCTGATGCGCTGCGCGCACCTGCTCCACAACCGGCTGGGGCTGCGCGCCGGTACCGAGCAGCACATGTCGTTCCTGGCGGGCCGTGCCATCGCCGGCCTCGCCGACACCCGGAGGTGGTCCCCCTGACCGGCTTGCCCGATTCCGACACTCCCGCCTGGCACAGCGTGCACGTCCACTACCACGCGCCGGACAAGGACGGCCTGCTGCTGGACGCCGTGCGGCCGCTGCTCGACGGGCTGCGCGGCCAGGTGGCGGCGGCGTACGTGCTGCGCCACTGGCGGCAGGGCCCGCACCTGCGGATCAACGTCAGGGCGACGCCGGCCGTGTGGCGGCGGGTCGTACGCCCGCGCGTCTCCGAGGTCGTCGGCGGCTACCTGCGCCAGCACCCCTCTACGGCCGCGCTCGACCCGGCCGGGAGCCTGGACAGACACCGCCTGCTCGCCATGCGGGAGCAGGAGCGCGGCCCGCTCACGCCGTGGCCGCCGGACAACTCCATCCGCGAGGCGCCGTACGACTCGCGCCGGCACGTGCTCGGCAGCGACGAGGCGGTGGACCTGCTCACCGCGTTCTACGTCGATGCCACCCCGCTGCTGTTCGGCATGCTGGAGCACGTGCGCGCGGGCCGCGACAGCAGGACCGGGCTGGCGCTGAGCCTCATGCTGACCATCGCGCACACCTCGCAGCGCATCGACCGCAGCTACCTGTCGTTCCGGATGCACGCGGAGGGTTACCTCACGTGGGCGGCCGACCCGGAGGGCGCCCGCGCCCTCTTCGAACGCGGCTTCAGGGAGCGGCGCGCGGCCCTGACGGACCGCGTACGCGAGGTCGTCGCCTGCCTGGACGACGGCGGCGCCCCGGCCGTCCCGTTCGTACGGGAGTGGGCATCCCTGCTGGAGCAGTACCGGAGGCGGGTTGCGGCGCTGGACGACGGCCGGCTGATCCAGCCGATGATCGAGCCGGGCGAGGCCCTCCGGGTGCGGCCGGGCGACCCGCCGGCGCCGGACCGCGAGCCGAGCGAGCTGCAACGCCTGGTCTTCGACAATCCCGCCTACCACGAGGCGATCTTCGCCGACCCGGCCTTCCGGCGCTACCGGGTGCTGCTCAACTACACCTACCTGCACCTGACGCGGCTCGGGCTCACCCCGCTCGACCGGTTCAGGACCTGCCATCTGCTGGCCGACGCGGTGGAGGACGTCTACGGCCTGTCAGGGCTGGACGCGCTGCGCCGCTTCGCCGGCCGCCCCGCGACGGCCGGATGACACCGGCTTCGTGACGGCCGTACGGCCCAGGGTTGCCGAATCATATTTCCATTTGGCAATATGATGACATGAGCGCCTACGCAGCCCTGGCGGAGCCGCACCGCAGGCAGATCCTCGACCTGCTGCGCGACGGTGAGCGGCCCGCCGGAGAACTGGTGAAACACCTCGATCTCAGCCAGCCCGGGGTGTCCAAACACCTCAAGGTCCTGCGCGAGGCCGGACTCGTCGCGGTGCGCACGGAGGGCAAGCAGCGTGTGTACGCGCTGCGCCCCGAGCCTCTCGCCGAGGTCGACCAGTGGCTGGAGCCGTATCGCGTCTACTGGTCGAGGCACCTCGACGCCCTGGAGCAACACTTGGAGGAGAACCCATGATTTCCGGAACCCTGCACACGATCGACGGCCGCCCGGCGCTGCGCTTCGAGCGCACGCTCGCCTACCCGATCGAGCGCGTGTGGCGCGCCGTCAGCGAGCCGGCGGAGCTCGAGCGCTGGTTCCCCGCGGCCGCCGACTGGACTCCGGCGGCGGGTGAGACCTTCGAGGCCGCCGGCGCGAGCGGCGAGGTGACCGAGGTCGATCCGCCCCGCCGCCTGGCCTGGACCTTCGCCGGCCAGTCCTACAGCTTCGATCTGGCCCCCCACGGAGACGGCTGCCGCCTGATCTTCACCCACGTCATCGACGACCGGGGCCTGTCCGCGCAGACCGCCACCGGCTGGGAGGCCTATCTCTCGCGGCTCGAGCCCCACCTCGCCGGCCAGGGCATCTCCGAAGAGAAGGCACACGAGCAGTGGGGGGACGTTCACGAACGGTACGCCGAGCGCTTCGGGGTCGACCCGGCTCCTGGCCGGCGCTTCGCGGCGGCCCTGCGCGGAGACGACGGCGACGCCTAGCCGGTGGAGGCGGCCCCCTGCCCGGCGCGGGGGCCGCCTCCTCTCTGCTGGGGAAGCGGGTGTCACGGGTGCGGGGCGAGGGGGCCGGCCAGCCCGCGGTCGGGTGTGCGGACGGGCGGGCCGGCCCGTTCCCGCAGCCGGGGCGGGGGCAGCAAGCTCACGTGCAACGTCCGAGCATCTGGACGTAGGTCAGGGCGGGAGTGGTGGACCCGGCTGCCGGGTCCGCGCTCCCCCACGCCGTTCTGGTGTACATCTCCTTGAAGATGGGGTTGAGGAGGTTGGCGCGGTGCGGAGGGCTGTTCATCCACCAGGTGACGGCCGCGCGGGGGGTCACCATCGAGCGTCCCCAGCCCACGTAGGCGTTCTCGGCGACGTCGAATCTGCCGCAGCGCCGCCCGTAACCCGCGGCCGTGGCCCGGCTGAGGACGGTTGAGCCGGTCTGCGGGTTGATGTGCGGGTCACAGGTCTTGGACTCGTCCTCGCTGGTCTTCGGGTTGTCCCTGTTGGGACGGCAGTTCTTGCCCGGCTGCACCTTCCCCCACCAGCGCAGGCGGACGGCGTCTGCGACGTGCCCGGCCGCCGCGCCGCTGAGGCCAGGAGGGGCCGAGCTTCTCTTGCCGAGGGCGACGTACCTCTTCAACGGCTGAAGGTTGACGCCGGGTGCGGTTCGTTCGGCGTTGACGAGGCACAGGACGGCCTGCTCGATGGCGCTCCGCTGCATGCGGAAGTCGTAACGTCCCCGGGTGGTGCCGGGGAAAGCCGACTCGGGCCTGAAGACCAGGTCGATGTTCGCGCAGGTTCCGGCGCCCTTCAACGGCGCGGCCGCGGCGGCCGCCGGCTCCACCTGGGACAGGGCGGCGGGCAGGCCCAGCAGCAGGGTGCCGGCCGTCACGGCGGCGACCCACCGAGGGCGTGCCTTGCCGCCGCCGGGGGCGATCTGCTGCTGATCATGTGGGAACGGTGAGAGGTGATTCACGGGGCTTCCTTCGTTGGGTTTCCGTTGGTGCCGGTCAGAGACCGGCACCGCGGTGGTCCGGACCGTGCGCGCAGCGCGGTGGGAGGGCCGGGTCAGTGCGGGGAGGTGTAGATGTTCTTCCAGGCGGGGTTGCCGGCGGTGCACTGGATCGACGGCTCGGATCCCCGGCGCTCGGAGCACACCTTCAACTCGACCTGGAACACCCGGTGATAGGTGAACGAGAACCGCTTGGGCGTGCGGTAGGCGCATGTACGGACGTGGTGGCGTTTCCAGGCGACCCGGTTGCCGGCCGCGTTGACGGTGGCGATGCCGAACACCACCCACCCGCACCTGGACCTGGTCCGGGCCAGGTCGGTGACGATGCCGGACACGGTCAGCGCGGCGGCCGACGGGATCACCTCGTGGTCCTCGCCGGTCGCGGTGACCGTACCGGCCGCCTTGGCCCGCCTACCGCCGGGCGAGTGGTACGGACCCCAGGGCTGCGGCGCGGCGACGGCCGTGCTCGCCGCCGAGGAGTCCGCCGTGGCAGCGGCGGCCGGCATCGCGGCCATCGCCAGGAGCGCCGCCGCGGTGAAACCGATCAGCGCACGTGAGCCGTTGTTCATCTCTGTCTCCTTGCTGAAGTTCTCGCTGAGGCCGTCGGGCCGGATCAGTGGACGGCACGGGTGGGGAGCGGAACGTTCCACGGGCGCCGGTCCGAGCCGAAAATGGTCTTGTCACCGCCCTGGACGATGCGGCCGAACGTGCCGGCCTGGTCGCCGTCGGGGGCGCTCCAGCTAGTGGAAGGCGACCGGCCTGAATCGCCAGGTCTGGTTGCCGCGTGCTCCGGGGCCACCGCACGTGGCCTGGACCACGTCGGCTGCGTGCGCGGTGCTGGCATGGGCCACGTCCAGGCATTGTCCGCTGTGCTCGACGATGATCTGGTACCAGACGATGCGAGCGCCTACGGGGGCGCCGCCGCGGCCGCGGAGGAGCCGGCGAGCACGCCGGCGAGCAGGCCTGCTGCGACCGGAGCGAATGGTGTGCCTCTCATGAAATCTTCCTGGCTTCCTTGAGGTGAGCGGTGACCCGCCCTCATCGCTCCGGCGCGCTCTCCCGTGCCGGAGAGCGGGTGTCGCCGAGGGACGCGTGAAGGGGGAGCCGCCAGGCACGGTCGTGCCTGTCCTCGCCACGGTCGCGTCGCGGACGGGTGTCCGGCGATGCCGCCGGACGAGTCCACGTGCGTGACCATGTATCTGCAGGTAGTGCTCCCTGCTCTGGACGAAGGGGCAGGCGTCCGGTGACGATGAGCCGGGTGTCCGGCATCGCCGGACACCCGGTGGCCGGGCTGTGAGCGGCAGGGGGGGCGGATGGGGTGGGAGTCGGATCCGCGACCGGGCTTCGCCCGGCGACTGCGGGCGCTGAAGGACGCCGCGGAGGTGTCGGTCCGTGAGCTGGAGATCGCCAGCAGCCGTACGCCGCGGCGCCGCGCGGGAGAGGCGCCGTTACGGCTGAAGCGCAGCACCATCGACGGGATGATCAGCAACACCCGGCCGGTGTGTCCCCGGCAGGAGCATTTCGAGGTGTTCGTCGACACCTGTCTGCGCATCGCCGGAGGATCCGGCCGGCCGCTTCCCGGCGATCTCGCCGACCGTCGGGCATGGGATGCGGCCTATCGGGACTTGCTGGTGGGCATGGCCGGAGTACGCAGCACGAGCCGTTTGGCGGCCGATGCCGTCAGACTCCTGCGTGCGGCGAACCAGTCTCCGGCCGCCGAGCACGAAGACGGCGACGGACCCGACGAGGTCGTCCCGTCCCGTGGACCGAAGGTGCCGGGCCCAGCGGGAGGAGCTCCGCCGCCGCCCCCACGAACCTGGACGGCCGACGCCAGGCATGGCGCGCCCGGTTCCGCTCCGCCAGGGACGCCCACCGCCCCGCCGGCCCGGACCGGACGGCGCAGGGTGAGGGGCCTTGCCAAGGGCGCCGGTGTGCTCGCGCTGACCGGCGTGGCCGCCGCTGCCTGGACCCTGGCGCCCGTCTCCGGGCGCGGGACGGGCGGCGCCGAGCCGACCGTCGCGCCGGCGTACGTGGGCGGCGACGGAGTGCTGCGGCTGGGAGCGCTGGTGCCCAAGAGCGGCGGTCTGCAGTTCTTCAACCGTCCGATGGCCGCGGGCGTGCGGCTCGCCATCGCCGACATCAACGCGGCGGGCGGGGTGTTCGGCCGGAAGGTGATCGGGACCGAAGTGGACGCGGGAGATTCGGACGACCGCGGCACCGAGGCGCTGGCCCAGCTGATCTCCGAGAGGAACGACGTCGTCATCGGCCCGATCATGTCGTCAACGTCCCTGGCGATGATCGACCAGGTCAGGACCGCCGGGGTCGTGCAGATCTCGCCCACCGCGACCTCCGACCAGCTCACCGACGCCGCCGACGACGGGCTGTTCTTCCGCGTGGCGGGCCCGGACGCCATCCAGGGCGACGTCCTCGGCGAGCTCATCCGGGCCGACGGCGGCCGGCGGGTGGGCATCCTGGCGCTGGACGACCCCTACGGCACAGGGCTGAGCGAGCACATCCGCAGGTCGCTGGAGCGTCGCGGCGTCGACCGCGTCCAGGTCGAGACCTACGACGCCTCCGACGAGAGCCACACCACCGACGTGGAGAAGATCAGGGCATCCGACCCGGACGCGATCGTGGTCGTCGGCTTCACCGAGGCCACGGCCGTCGTCCGTGAGCTGGTGCGGCAGGGGCTGGGCGCGGGCGAGCACAAGTGGTATTTCACGGACGGCTACCTGTCCTCAGGGGAGAGCCTCGGCCTTCCCCAGGGCACCCTCACCGGGGCCAAGGCGACCCAGGCGGGAGCCAAGGTGGCCACCGTCTTCGAGCAGCGGTTGCTCGCGGTCGACTCCGCGCCGACCGACTTCGCCTACGCTCCGGAGGCCTACGACGCGACGACCGTCGCCGCCCTGGCCGCCGTCGCCGCGGGCCGCGATGATCCGAAGAGCATCGCCGGCGCCATGGCCGGCGTGACACGGGTCGGCGAGCGGTGCACCGGCTTCCAAGCCTGCGCCCGGCTGCTGGTCGCGGGCAGGGACATCGACTACGACGGGGCGAGTGGCCCGATCGACTTCACCGACAGGGGCGATCCAGCCAGGGCCCCGATCGGGGTGTTCGAGTACAAGGCCGACAACAGCTACATCCGCCTCACCCACAAACTCGGCGAAAAGCCCACCTGAAGCCGGCTCCTCGAGACGCGTGAAATGCGTTGGCATCGTACGCATCGGGTGGGTTAGCGTTGCTGCCGTCACGCGCCAGGACGCCGCGCTCTGCCTGCGCCCTGCGAGTCAGCGGATAGGAGATGCGGGATGACCGCTCAGCTCGTCGCGCTCTGCATCGACGCGCACGACCCACCCGGTCTCGCCCGCTTCTGGGCCGGAGTCCTGGGCTGGGAGATGACCGACGACCCCCACGACGGCATCGTGCTCCTGCCGGACGCCGACACCGGGTTCCGCATCCGCTGTCTCCCGACCCAGGAGAAGAAGACCACCCAGAACCAGATCCACTTCGATCTGACGAGCGCGTCCCCCGAAGGCCAGCAGCAGACGGTGGACAGGGCGCTCGCCCTCGGTGCGCGCCACATCGACGTCGGGCAACGCCCGGAAGAGGGTCATGTGGTGCTCGCCGACCCCGAAGGCAACGAGCTCTGCGTCATCGAGGCGGGCAACAACTTCCTCGCCGACTGCGGGTTCATCGGAGCGCTCTCGTGCGACGGCACGCAGGAGGTCGGCTACTTCTGGAGCGAGGCGCTGGGGTGGCCGCTGGTCTGGGACCAGAACCAGGAGACCGCGATCCGCTCGCCGCACGGCGGTCCGAAGATCACGTGGGGCGGTCCTCCGGTGGCGCCGAAGACCGGGAAGAACAGGCTGCACTTCGACCTCGCTCCCCCCGCCGGCGGCGATCAGCAAGCGGAGGTCGACCGCTTGGTCGCCCTCGGAGCCACGCGCGTCGACATCGGCCAGCGCGAGGTCAGCTGGGTGGTACTGGCCGATCCCGACGGCAACGAGTTCTGCGTGCTGCCACCCCGATAACGTGTCATCGGCAACGAAGCGGTCGTGAACGGCAGGCCGCCGGCCACGGCCAGCACCGCCGTGATGATCGAGGCCGGCGCCGAGGTGTGCCTGCCCACGGCGTAAAGGGCGATGAGCACGGCGCTGACCGGCGCACCGTATGTGGGCGGCTGCATGCCCACCAGGTAGAGGACGGCGACGAGACCGGCCACGACGATGGGATGCCGCCGGCGCACCACCATGAGTCCCGTGACCACCACCGCGATCAGCACCACCTTGACGCCCAGCCCGAGCGCCGCCCAGACCTGCGCCGACGTGTGCGTCGGAGTTCGCTGCAGCCCGCGTCCAGCACCCTGCGGTAGGCACGGCGGGGCACGTGCCGCAACGTCGTCTCGTACTTGTCGATCTCATAGGGCTCGGTGTCATACCGCCACGGGTCGGGAACGTGATGAACCCACTCGAAGAAGCGGCGGAGGAAGCGGCCCTGAACGGAAACGGACAAGAGCGAGACGGCTCGGAAGACCATCCTGTGCAGGCGAACGCGGACGTTGGGCATGCATGTCAGCCTGCTGCCGCCGATGCTGCGATTCATCGGCTGTTGCGGGTCATCGGGTCGCGAAGGTTCCGGACGACCGCGTGAGGTCCCCTGGTGCGTGACCTGGAAGGTGGCGTCCTGCCTGCCCTGCGCGTCCGTGATCGGGACGATGCGGAGCAGGTAGCCGAGGTGGCGGAGGTAGCGGTCGGGCTGGTTGTGGGAGCGGAACGACGTCCAGGCGCCGTCGGCCAGGCCGGCGGTGCGGTGGAAGGCGGCGTCCGCCCGGAACGTCGCGGTGCCGTCGTCCGGGTCGAGCCTGACCGCGAAGTTCGCGTGCCGTAGACAGCGGCCGGGAAGTTCACCGACTCGAACGAGACTCCGGCGGGGTCGGCCAGGCCGGGTACGAGCCGCCACTGCTGGTCGGCCGTGGGGTCCATCGGGAAGGGGTCGAGCCGGGCGACGTTGTCGGCGTGCCGGACGTACCGGCCGGGGAAGTTGTACGACGGCGCTGTGGCTCGACCAGTTCGCCACCGGCCGCGGCTACATGCCCGCCACCTCGACCGACTTGGGCAGCACCCGGTACTTCCGTAGGCGCTCCGACCACGACCTCGGCGCCGGCCGTAAGCGCCACGGCTCCGTACACAACCCGACCGCCGCCGAGGAGACGAGGAGAGCCGTGCAGTCGGCCGCCGGGGCGTCACCGTGCCGATCAGCCGCGTCCAGTCCTACGACTTGCCGGATCACTACATCCCGGCACGCCGACTTCGACGTGCGCATCGACGCGAACGTGAGCCCGGCCCAGGACGCCTCGTTCAGGCTGGTGCCGGGGCTGGCGCACGCGTCCGGCTCCGTGTCGTTCGCGTCGGTGAACTTCCCCGGCCACTATCTGCGGCACCACGGCTTCGACTTCGTGCTCGCGCGGGACGACGGCACCGCCACCTTCGCGGCGGACGCCACGTTCCGCCAGGTCGCCGGGCTGGCCGAAGCGTCGTGGATGTCGCTCCGGTCCGACAACCACCCCGACCGGTACCTACGGCACTTCGATCACCTGCTCCGGCTCGACCCGATCTACGACGCTCGGGGCCGCGGCGACACCACATTCCTGGTGTCCGCGGGCTGACCGCACATCGCCACCCGGTAGAGAGCCGCGAGCGCGTCGTCGATGGGATGGGGCTGCGGCTTTCCCGAGGCGTCGAGCCTGTTCCACCGCTGCAGGTTGATCGCGACGGACATCTGCCGCCTGCCGTCGGCGCGCGTCATGGACAGTGTCCCGCCGCCCCAGACCGTGCCGCCATGGCCCCAGAAGGTGCCGCCGCCGGGGACCTCCATCGGGTGCAGGCCGAGACCGTAGTCGATCACTTTGCCCTCTTGGGAGATGACCGGAACGGTGTGCCGCATCTGGGCCAGCGACGACGGGGCGACGATCTCCCCGGCGAGCAGCATGCCGAAGAAGCGGTTGAGATCTGCCATGGTCGATATCAGCGAGGCCGAAGGGCCCACCCACGACATGTCGTAGAGGCTGTAGTCGCGCGGCGGGTCGATCATGCCGAACCACGCCTCGTAGATCCGCGAGTGCGGCCCCTGGACCTGCGGCCCGTCCGGAAACCGGGTGTCCGGTAGCCCGGCGCGGTCGATGACGTTCCGGGTGATCAGCTTCTCCGCGGGAGTGCCGGTCACGTGCTCCAGGAGTTGGCCGAGGAGCAGGTAGTTGGTGTTGGAGTACAACCCCGGAGTGCCGCCCGGCGCACCGACAGCAGGCGCCGCGACTCCCATCCCGATCAGATCGGTGGGGTCGAACCGTGTGAGCCGGTGGTCGTCCATGCTTTCGGGCCCCGTGTCCGCCAAGGAGGGGAACGCCTTGAGGGACGGGTAGGCATGCGGGAGGTATTCGGCGAGGCCGCTGGTGTGGTTGATCAGCATCCGGACGGTGATGGCGTCGCCGCGGTCTCCGGGGACCAGCCGCGGCAGGTAGTGGCCGATCGACGTGTCGAGACCGATCTGACCGGTTTCGACCAGCTGCAGCACCGCGGCGGCGGTGAAGGTCTTGGTGATGCTGCCGACGCGGTGCCGCATGCCGGCCGTGACGGGGCGGCCGGTGGCGACGTCGGCGACCCCGGCGGCGCCCCGCCAGACCTGGTCGCCGTCACGCACCTCGGCGAACACTCCGGGCATCCCTGCGCGGTGGACGTTTTCCATGGCGGTTTCCAGCGCCACGGCATCAAGGGGGTTCTGCACGACACGCGTCCTCTCGTTCATGGGTGCATCGGAGATTTGTCCCCATTATGCACGCGGCGCGTGCAACAGTGGGTGCATGGGTTAGGTTGGTTCGGACGAGAGAGGTGACATGGCAGGCCGAAGGCGTTGGTCGACCGAGGAGATCCTGGACACGGCGGCGGAGCTGCTCCGCACGAGCGACGCCGAGTCCTTCAGCGTGCGCCGGCTCGCCGCAGTCCTCGGCACCGACTCCTCCAGCCTCTACCGGCACTTCCGCAACAAGACCGAGTTGTTGCGCGCGGTCACCGACCGGATACTCATCGCCGCCATGGACGGCTACCGCCCCGAGGGAGACTGGAAGCAGCGCATCACCACCGTGGCCACACGGTTGAGGGGGGCCTTCGGCCGGCATCCACAGGTCGCCGCGATCTGGGCACGCTACGTATCCGGCGGCACCGGCTCCCGGCTGGTCATAGAGGAGACGCTGACGGCCCTGCGGGCATCGGGCCTGCCCGAGGAGGAGATCCCGGCGCACTACCACCGGCTCGCGATCCTCCTCGCTGCGTTGATCTCCTCCGAGGCGGCGGCCGGCAGCATCACACCCGAAGAGCACGAGCAGGGCCTCGAGTCGTTCCGCGTCGCGGTGCTGGGCGCCGACCCCGCGCGCTTCCCCGCCCTGGCCCACTTCTCCCGCGACATCCGCCCCCTGTCCGAGAACCGCCACGCCGTGTTCGAAGAGATCCTCGCCGCCCACCTCACCGCGATCGAGGCCGCCGCACTCCGCAGGAGGCAGCCGTGACCGACCAGCGAACGATCTTCGTCACCGGCGCCACCGACGGCCTCGGCCGGGCCCTCGCCCACCGGCTCGCCTCCGACGGCGCCACCCTGATCCTGCACGGCCGGGACCCCGGCAAGCTCGACCCGACCGCCGACGACATCCGCGACACCCACCGCGTGCCGCGGCCACGCACCGTCATGGCCGACCTCGCCGACCTGTCCCAGGTGCGCCGCCTGGCCACCGACGTGCAACAGGCGGCCGACCGGCTCGACGTGTTCGTCAGCAACGCCGGGATCGGCAGCGGACATCCCGACGGGCGCACCCGCCGCACCAACGCCGACGGACACGAACTCCGTTTCGCCGTCGACTATCTCGCGGGCTTCCTCCTCACCCTCCGCCTGCTCCCGCTGCTGCGCCGATCGGCGCCGGCCAGGATCGTCAACGTCGCCTCCCTCGGCCGGCACCCGCTCGACTCGACGACCTGATGATCGAAGGCGGCTACAGCGGCACCCGCGCCTACGGCCAGAGCTAACTCGCCCAGATCATGTCGGGCTTCGAACTGGCCACTCGCATCCCCGCCGGCCAGGTCACCGTCAACAGCCACCACCCGGCCGCCTACATGCCGACCAAGATGGTCCTGCAGGAGGTCGGCCACCACATCGACAGCATCGAGGACGGCACCGCGGCCACGCACCGGCTGATCAGCGACGGCGCCCTCGCCACGACCACCGGCCGGTTCTTCGACCGCACCCGCGAGGCCAGGGCCGACGCCCAGGCCTACGACACCCGCGCCCGCGCCGAACTCTGGCAGCGGAGCCTGGGCCTCGTCAGCCACGACGACCTGACGTGACAGGCCCATGCCCGAAGGCCGAGCTCCCGTGACGACGCAGGTCAAAGCCGGGGCAAGCAAGGTCGTCCCCTCGGCGGTTCACCTATGTCCGCGGCCGGATCCTGCTTATCGTGAGCGCCTGTTTCCTAAGAGAGCGGACGTGGCATGCTCGAACGGCGATCCCGGCGCTGGCGCCGCCATCCGGCCATGCGGTCCGTACGTATGCGGGGCGGAGTGGAATGAGCGGGTCACGATACTCCCGGGTGGCGGGGGTGGCGGCACATGTGCCGGATGACAGCCTGACGACGGCGCAGCTGGAAGACCTGCTGGCCGAGCGCAACCCCCGCATCGACATTCCGCGCGGCCTGATCGAACGGCACAGCGGGGTGAGACGCCGCCACGTCGCCCCGCCGGAGTGCGCGGCATCCGATCTGGCGGCGGAGGCCGCGAGCCGGCTGCTCCGGCAGACCGGGCACACGCCGCCCTCGATCGACCTGATCATCTACGCGGGCGTGTCCGGCGACACCGTCGAACCCGCGACGGGACACATGGTCGCGGCCAAGCTCGGTGCCGGCTGCCCCGTCTTCGACGTCCGGGACGCGTGCAACAGCGTCCTGCGCGCGATTCACCTCGCCGACGCGCTCATCACCGCCGGCCATCACCGTACGGTCCTCATCGTCTGCGGCGAGGTCATCACCTCGAGCATCCAGTGGCACGTGGAGTCGCAGGAGGACTTCGAGCCGGCGATCCCGTCCTACACGGTCTCGGATTCGGGCACGGCGCTGCTGCTGGAGCTCAGCGGCACCCCGGGCGTGCTCGGACACGCGTTCGGCGCGAACTCCGCGGACTGGCGGGCCTCCATCATGCCGTTCATCCGTGACGCCTCCGGCGGGTTCCGCACCGGACCTTTCACCATCGACCCGGTGGGCCTGGCCATCGGCGTGCAGAAGCTGGACTTCGGCGTGCTGCGGCAGCCGCTGGCGGAGCGCGGGCTCGGCTGGGACGACATGGCCGTGGTGTGCGTGCACCAGCCGTCGCTGGCGGCGCTGCACTGGGGGTGCGAGCTCATGGGAGCTTCCCCCGGCAAGGCCGAGGTGACGATCGTCGACCACGGCAACCTCGCCGCCTCCACGCTGCCGATGCAGTTGCACCTGGCCGAGCGGGCCGGCCGGCTCAAGCGGGGTGACCTCGTCGCCCTGGTGGGCGTGGCCAGCGGGCTCAGCGCGGGCACCGTGCTGCTGCGCTGGTAGGAGCCGCGCGCCAAGGGTGCGTCCCGGCTCGGCGGACCGCGGCCGCCGGCGCCGGCGCGTACGGCACCGCCGCGCCGTGACCTGCTCACTCGTTGCAGTCCCCGCCTTCATCGCATAGTAGTTGATCGTTTGCGGTGAGTGACATAGAGGGAGCTGGGGCGCATGAGCGGTACCAAGGGGACAGACACGGCGGTGGCGGTGATCGGCGTGGGCTGCCGCCTGCCGGGCGGCATCACCGACATGAACGGCCTCTGGCAGGCCCTGGAGCAGGGCTCCGACCTGGTCGGTCAGGTGCCGCCCGACCGCTTCGACGCCGATCGCTTCGTCGACGAGCACACGCCCCGCCCGGGCAAGAGCTATACGCGGGCCGGCGGTTTCCTCGACGACATCGCCGGCTTCGACGCCGCCTACTTCAAGATCTCACCCAAGGAAGCGGCCGCCATGGACCCCCAGCAGCGTCTGCTGCTGGAGATGACGGCCGAGGCACTGGACGACGCGGGCGTGGACCCGGCGGCGCTCGCCGGAAGCGACACCGCGGTGTTCGTCGGCATCTCCGACACCTCGTACGGCTTCCAGCAGATGCTGGAGAAACAGGACGTCAGCCCCTACACCATGGCGGGGGCCACGCTGTCGATCGCGGCCAACCGCATCTCCCACACCTTCGACCTGCACGGCCCCAGCATGGCGGTGGACACCGCGTGCTCGTCCTCCCTGCTGGCGGTGGAGCGCGCCTACCGGACGCTGCTCGCGGGCACCAGCAGGCTGGCGCTGGCCGGTGGCGTGAACGTGCTGGTGTCACCCGGCAGCTTCACCGGGTTCAGCCAGGCGCAGATGCTCTCCCCCACGGGCCGGTGCGCCGCCTTCTCCGCCCATGCCGACGGGTTCGTACGGGCCGAGGGCGGCGGCGTGGTGGTGCTGAAACGGCTGGCCGACGCGCTGGCGGACGGCGACCGCATCCACGGCGTCATCGTCGGCGCCGGCACCAACAACGACGGCCGCACCATGGGGCTGGCACTGCCCAACCCCGAGGCGCAGGAGGCGCTGCTGCGCCAGGTGTACGGGCCGGACGCGCTCGACCCGGACGACCTGGTGTACGTGGAAGCGCACGGCACCGGCACCCAGGCCGGGGACCCTGCCGAATGCGAGGCGCTCGGCCGGGTGCTCGGCCGCGGACGCGCGCGGGGGCCGTTGCCCATCGGGTCGGTCAAGTCGAACCTCGGCCATCTGGAGCCGGCTTCGGGCATGCCGGGACTGTTCAAGGCGCTGCTGGTGCTGCGGCATGGCAGGATTCCCGCCTCCTTGCACGCCGAGGAGCTCAGTCCGCGCATCGACTTCGACGGCCTCAACCTGTCGGTGACGACGCAGGCCACCACGGTGAGCGCACCCGACGGCGGGAGAGCGCTGGCGGGGGTGAACAGTTTCGGTTTCGGCGGCAGCAATGTGCACGTCACCCTCACCACGCCGCCCCCTCCGGCACGCCTTCCCGGGCCCGAACCGGGCTCGGAGACGGCGCGGCCGGTGCTGCCGGTGCTGGTGTCGGCCCAGACCGACACGGCGTTGCGTGAGGCGATCGAACGCACCGCCGACCGTCTGACGCGCCTGGGCGACGACGAGGAGGCCTGGTACGACTGCGCCTACACCTCCACCCGCCGCCGGGGCGGCCACCTGCGCCGGGCGGTGGCGCTGGCGGACTCGCCCGCGCAGGCGGCCCGGGCGTTGCGCGACCTGCTGGCCGATCAGACTCGCGCAGGCGGCCCCGAACGGGCGCGAAGCCCCGAGCAGACGGCGGGCCCCGAGCGGGCGCAGGGTGCCGAGCAGACGGCGGGCCCCGAGCAAGCGACCGTCGCTGAGCGAGGGCGGGGCGCTGAGCATGGGCTGTCTCTTAT
>NZ_SMKO01000057.1 GCF_004348685.1 Nonomuraea deserti
GCGGGCGGGTGTCGTCGCCCTTGCTGTGAGGGCCGAGGCGGTGGGTGGCGAACTCGACGATCAGGGGCCGGGGGTCGGCGCGCAAGGAGCCGATCAGGGGCGCCAGGCCGTCCCGGATGCGGGGGATCTCGAACAGGTCCACGCGGTGGTGGCCGATGCCGAACGCCCCCGCCCGGCCCTCGATCGTCCCCGCCATCTGCAGAGCGGTGGGCGTGGACTGGGCGATGCCGTTGTGCTCGACCACGACCAGCAGCGGCAGGCGCCACAGTTGTGCCAGGTTCAGGGCCTCGTACACGGAGCCCTCGCCCCACGTGCCGTCACCGATGTACACGCAGGCCAGCGCGCCGGGCTCGTGCCGCTTCAGCCGCAGCGCCACCCCGGCGGCGACCGGCAGGCTCTGGCCCTGCACCCCGGTCGACAGGTAACGGTCCCGCCGCAGGTGCTGGCTGCCGCCGACGCCCTCGCAGACCGCGCCCTTCCTGCCCATGATCTCGGCGAGCAGCCCTTCGGGGTCGCCGAACCTGGCCAGGTAGTGCCCGTGCCCGCGGTGGTTGCTGAACACCCAGTCGGGTTCGCGCAGGAGCGGGCGCAGGGACACGGGGACGTACTCCTGCCCCAGGCAGGTATGGGTGGTGCCGTTGAGCTCGCCCCGCCCGAAGAGCTCGAGGAGCTTCAGCTCGAAGGATCGGATCAGGAGCAGCAGCGCCAGGTCGTCGTCAGAGAGTCTGTCCATAGGCTCCTCGAGCACCAGGAAAACCTCCTGAAAGGGTATACAACACCCGCACATCGCGTCCAGGACGGGACGGGGATGCCGCCGGGGCCGCGCCGCGCCTCGACGACGCGACCCGGCCCCGGCGTGGACACGCCTGGACAGGAGGGATCAGGCGGGGGTCAGGCGGCGGCCTTGGCGGTGGCCGCTACCGACGCCCGCTCGGTGACGCCGTTGACGGTCACGGCGACCGTCACCTTCCCCTCGCGCAGCGCCGTGAGCGTGCCCTTCGACGGGTCTAGCACGGCGACGTGCCAGGGTTTGGCGGTCCTGCCGCTGCCGACGTGCAGGTTGGGCGAGCCCGACCACGCCGCCGAGACGGGGTAGGCGGCGGGCACCGTCCTGTCGTCCTGCCTGACGGCGGCCGTCACCTCGGCGGGCGTGCCGACGGCGACGGTGGCCGGGGCGGTCAGCGTGAGCTCGTCCACGTGCGGGCGCACCTGGGTGCCGATCCAGTCGGGCGCGTCGGCGAACCAGTTCCGCTTGACGTGCTCGGCCTCGGCCGGCGTGACCGGGTCGACGCCCCACAGCGACCAGCCGGTGAACCCGCCGTCCTCGGGTGCGGTGGCGGGGTTCTTGCCGGAGTTGCCGTTGATGAAGTACGGCACCGCGTCCACGCGGGCGGCGTGGAACGTCCCCACGTGCGCCCCGATGTGAGCGGCGCCCTTGCCGGTGGTGCGCTGGAAGTCGGCCAGCCAGCCCTCCACGAGCGCCGCCTCCTTGCGGTCGCCGAGCTGGCTGCCCTTGCCCGGCGTGGGGTCGCGCGGCGGGACGTGGAACACGACGGTGACCGACCCGATCGAGGGCTCCTTCGCCGCCTTGTCCAGTTCGGACCTGAGCATGGCCACCTGCTCGAAGCCGCCGCCCCGCAGGTTCAGGCGGGAGGTGTCCAAGGTGATGAAGCGGGTGCCCTTGTGGTCGAAGGTCCGGTACGTGTCGCCGAAGGCGGCCTTGAAGTTGTCAATCGCGCCGCCCATCACCTCATGGTTACCGGGGATGTAGTGATATTTCAGCTTTCCGCCCAGTTCCTCGTCGAGGATCCGCCTGGCCAGCGCGAAATCCTCGGGCGACGCCTCGTCCACCAGGTCACCGTTGATGAGCAGGAAGTCGGGCTCGGCCGCCTTGATCTCGCGCAGCGTGCGGCGGGCGTTCTTGACGAGGTCGCTGTCCGGCTCCCTGGCCACGAACTGCGCGTCCGACATGACCGCGAACCGCCACGGCATCGTCGCCACCTCCTCCATGACCACCGGGTCGGCGACCTTCGGCGCGGGCGGCGCGTCGACCGGCGGCGGCACCTTGGCGACCAGGCCGTCGATCATGATCTCGTTGGTGTACTGCACGCCGGCCTTGGTCTCGGCCACGTAGAAGCGCCGCAGCCGCAGCGGATAATTGACGCCGGGCGGCACGGCGAACTCGACGTACTTCCAGCCGGTCCAGGTCATGTACGGCCCGCGCAGGATCTGCGACTGTCCGAGCGCGTCGTAGAACTCCAGGCTCGGCCACTCCCCCTTGCCGGTGGAGTGGATCCACAACCCGAACGCCTGCGGCTGCCCCTCCACCACGATCTCCCCCGGCGGGCTGGCGTACGCGGCCCGGGTGGCGGTCGAGGTGCTGAAGTCGTACGACAGCTTGAGGCCGCCGCCGTCGTGACCGGGCGCGGCCGACAGCGAGCCGGTCGCGCGGGCGGCGGCGAACTTCCACGCGGCCGCGTCCTCGAAGTCGGCGACCGGTTTCTCGTCGAACCCCACGGTGACGGGCACGGCGGTGGTGAGCTTGCCGACCTTGGCGGTGATCAGCCCCGCTCCCGAGGCCTGCTTGGCCTTGACGGTGAAGAAGCCGTGCTCGGCGGCGGTCACCTCGAAGAGGTTCTTGTCGTAGTCGAGCCTGAGGTCGGCGGGCTCGATGGGCGCGGAGTTGCCGTTGCGGTCGTAGCCGACCACGCCGAACGTGGCCACGCCGTCCGCGCCGGCGATGCCGAGCCGGTCGGCGGTGGCGCCGAGCCGCTCGAGCGGCTGCAGGACGGTCAGCTCGATGCTGCCCTTGGCACGGCCGCGGGAGGCGGTGACGGTGGTCTGGCCGGGCACCAGGGCGTGGAACCTGCCGTCGCGGACGACGCCGTGCACGGCGGGCTTCGCTCGCCAGGAGGGCGCGCCCTTGGCGGGGCCGTACGTCTCGTCGTACCCGGCGGCGGTCAGGCGCCTGGTGAGGCCGGGGAAGACCCGGTCGGGGCGGCCACCGGCGACGGGCGCGACGCCGGCCGCCTTGGAGGGGTCGCTCGCCGTCTCCAGCCAGAAGCCCTTCAGCTTGCCGCTGCCCTCGGGCGCGTAGAGCGCCAGGCCGTTGGGGACGTGCCGCTCGCCGCCGTCGGAGGGGCTGTTCTCCACCTGGACGTCGGCCGAGCCGGGCTCGCGGGCGAGCATGGTGGAGGAGCCGCCGCCGTCGAGGTTGAGCGCGTGGGCCGCGCCCAGCTCGACCATCATCGCCGCGAGCTCGTTGAGCGTGACGCCGCGGCTGTCGGCCTGGCGGCCGTCCACGGTCAGCAGGTACATCTTCCTGCCGTCGGCCGAGAACCCGACAGCGGTGCGCGGGTGGGCGCTGGTGTCGGTGGAGTTCTGTACGGCACCGTCCTTGACCAGCACCCAGTTGCCGCCGACGGCCGCCTTGACCGTGCTGCCGTCCGACGCCTTGGGCTGGTACTTCACGTCGATCCGGTCGCCCTGCTTCAGTGCGGACAGCGCCTCGGCGCCGGCGTCGCGGCCGAGCAGGATCGAGGTGCCCGCCGGGATCGGTCCGGTGCCCGCGGAGGTGCGCACCTCGGTCACCACGCCGTCTTCCAGGACGACCTCGGCGACGGTCGTGGCGCCCTCGACGGCGCGGGCCCGGTTGTAGGAGCCCCACAGCGGCGTGAAGAGCCCCACGCCGCCGTCCTGCACGATCTGGTTGAACTGGGTGAGCGTGATCGGCGAGCCGCCGTCGGGCGTGGCGGTGCCCTCGAAGTACATCTTGAGCACGCGCCCGACGCCGTCGCCGGTGATCGCGACCGCGTTCTCGTGCCCGGCGACGGGCGACTGGACGAGCGTGCCGTCCTGGACGCCGATGCCCTGGGCGGCGCCGGAGTTGTTGATGTCGAAGAAGTCGCCGTTGACGGCGGCGACGGCGTGGGAACGCTTGGCGGGCCCGGACAGCGGCTCGGTCTTGGACACCTCGCCGGAGAACACGTAGTCGGCCTTGGCTCCGTGCTCTCCGCCCAGGTCAGCGGTGATCGCGTCGGCGCGCAGCCAGCCGAGCGGGTCGTAGGTGTCGAACGAGGTCAGCGAGATCCCCGGCGCCACCGGCCGGGTCCTCTTGGCCGTCTCCAGCCGCTGCCGCCCTTCGGCGGCCTTGGTGATCAGCGTGGACGGCGGCGGGTAGGACGACGCTTTCTGGGCGTCCTCTACGGGGGGTGCGGGGTCGGCTTGCGCGGGCGCGCTCAGGGCCACGGGGGCTAACACGAGCGCGGCGGCGGCCAGCAATCTGAGGGTCTGCACGACCGAACTCAATCGCTCATGGATATAACTTTCAAGGCTTAAGCATGAACTAAAAGAAAATTTCAGATCTTGTACGCCTCGCGCGCGGCCCACCACGATGGAACGCGTGGATCGACAGGCCTTCTACCGCGACCCGTACCCCGTCTACGCCCGCGCCCGCGCCGCCCGGGGGCTGACCTTCGCCGGCGAGCTGGACGCCTGGCTCGTGGCCCGGCACGCGGACGTGCGCGAGGTGCTGAGCCGGCCGGCCGACTTCTCCTCCCAGGGCGCCTTCCGCGGCGACGTGACGCCGAGCCCGCGCGCCTTCGCCGAGCTGGCGGGCGCGCCCGGCAACGCCCCCGTGGTGCTCAGCTCGGACGGCGAGGCCCACCAGCGTTACCGCAGGCCGCTCACCCGCGGCCTGTCGGCCACCAGGGTGGCCGCCGCACGGCCGTTCATCCGGGCCGCGGCGGCCGGGCTGGTCGCGTCGTTCGCGGCGGAGGGCGGGGTGGAGTGGATGGGCGGATACGCCAGGCCGCTGCCCGCGACGGTCATCGGCCACCTGCTCGGCCTCGACCCGGCCGACGTGCCCGCCGCCATCCGGGCGGGCGACCGCGCCGAGGACCTGATCTTCACGCCCATGCCGGAGGACGAGCAGATCGCCGCCGCCCGCGAGGTGGCCGCGCTGCGGCACCGGCTGGTCGCGCACGCCGCCCGTTCGCGCGAGCAGGACAACCTGACGGGCGAGCTGGTCCGCGGCCTTGCCCCAGGCCCCGGCGAGCCGACCACCCGGCAGCGCGACGAGATCGTGTCCAACACCCAGAACCTCATGCTGGCCGGCCACCTCACCACCACCGCGCTGCTCGGCACCGCCGTGCACCGCCTGCTGCGGGACCGCCGCCAGTGGGAGCTGCTGTGCGAGCGGCCCGAGCTGATCCCGGCGGCGATCGAGGAGGCGGCCAGGTTCGAGGCGCCGGTGCAGGGATTCCGCCGCCGGGTCACCAGGCCGCTCACGCTGAGCGGCACGCGGCTGGACGAGGGCGACACGGTGTTCGTGTCGTTCGCCTCGGCGGGCCGGGACGAGGCCGTGTTCGCGGAGCAGGACGTGTTCGACATCGCGCGGGAACCGGCGCGTCACCTGTCGTTCGGGCACGGCGTGCACGGCTGCCCCGGCGCGCTCCTGGCCCGCGAGCAGGTGCGGATCACGCTGGAGCTGCTCGTACGCGAGCTGCCCGGGCTGCGCCTCGCCGAAGGCGAGGTCACCATGGCGGCCACCCCGATCCACCGCGCCCCGGAGAAGCTCGTCCTGGCCTGGTGATCCGGGCCCGCCCTGGCCTGGGGCGCTCGCGTCGCTACCGAGCCGTACGTTCGGGCGGCAGGCTCGGGCTGATCAGCCGGGCCAGCTCGTCGTGGTAGGGCGGGTCGAGCCAGTAACCCGAGTGCCAGCGCGCCTCGGGCAGCGGCTCGCCGGGCGCCGGCCGGAGCGGATCCCAGCAGAACCGGTCCACCGTGTTGCCGCGATCGGGTTCGGCGGCGAGGGGGTCGACGCGGCGGAACGCCGGGCCGCCGATGGGGTCGCTCAGCCGGTACAGGTTGCGCCAGGCGACCGCGTCGCGCAAGGCCGGCAGGCCATGGCCGGCGAAGTAGGCGGGGAAGAACGCGGCGTACAGGCGGCGCAGCGGCGACCCGTGGGTGAGCAGCCTGACCCGCCGGCGCGCGTCAGGGTCGAGCTGCAGCACCAGCGCGGCCGCGATGACGCTGCCCTGGCTGTGCCCGGACAGGACGACGGTGTCCCGGTCGGTCGCGGCCAGCCTGCCGACGCGGGCCACCAGCTCGGGGATGACGCGCTCGGTGTAGCAGGGCGGGGCCAGCGGGTGGATGGCCCTGGGCCAGAAGGTGGACACGTCCCAGACGATCCCGACGGTCCTGCGCAGCCGCGAGCTGCCGTACGTGCGGCGGCCGAGCAGCGCCAGGCCGACGACGGTGGCGGCCGTGGCCCAGCTCCCGATCGAGGCGAGCAGCCCTGCGAACCCCGCCTTCGGCGTGTACAGCTGCAGCTGGTAGATCACGGTCACCACGGCGAACCCGGCCACCCCGATGCCGGTGAGCACGCCCAGCACCAGCCCGGCCCGGTCGGTGAGCGCGGCCAGCGCCCACTTCCGGGCGACCGCGGCGCCGCCGCTCTCCCCGTAGTGGGCCTCCAGCTCGGGCACCAGCCTGCCCGCCTCGGCGCGGCGGATCAGCCAGAGGGCGATCGCCACCCCGGCGAACGCCGCCGCCAGCAGCGGCACCAGGGCGGCCGTCCACCAGACCGGGTCGTCGATGAAGAGCCTCCTGCCGGGCGGCCCCGGGTCGCCCAGGCTGCCGGGCACGCCGAAGAACGTGGCGGTCCAGAACAGCACGCCGAGCGCCAGCACGTTCGCGCAGCCTGCGGCCACCATCAGCATGAACCACGCGGCGAGCCCGCCCATCGCCGGCCGGTCCAGCGGGTCCCGGCCGGCGCCTGGCCGGTCCATGCGGGCCAGCACCCAGGTGGCGGCCAGGATGAACGCCCCGAGCCCCAGCATGAGCGCGAACTGGACGGGCCCCGCGCCCATGCCGGGCAGCACGAGCCCCTCCGCGCTCGGCGGCAGACCGGCCAGCGTCGCCCAGAACGTGGCCAGGAACACCAGCGGCGCGGCCACCCGCAACGCGTGGCACGCGACCTTGAGCCAGGTGGGCTCGCGCCCGCCGGAGTGCGGGTCCAGCCGCCGGCCGGTCCACGGCAGCACCACCAGCACGGCGGCGGCGAGTTCGACGCCCGCGTTCGCCGCCGTGAGCGCCAGCCCCAGCGGGGTGCCCGCGAAGGGCGCGGCGACGGCCAGCCCGATCGAGGCGATCGCGAAGGCGACGTGGACGATGCGCAGCCGCCACACCGGCGCGCCGCCGTGCCACAGCCGCGCCCGCGCCAGCAGCAGCCGCTCACGCGCAGGCCCGTCCACGGGCCCGGCCCCTGGCTCGCCACCGGACCCGCCACCGGACCCGGCCCCGGACTCACCCCCGAGATCGCCACCGGACCCGGCCCCGGACCCGGCCCCGGGATCGCCGTCGTGACCGCCGTCGTGACCGCCGTCGGGATTTCCGGCGTGACCGCCGTCGTGACCGCCGTCGGGATTTCCGGCGTGACCGCTGTCGGGATCGCCGTCGGGGACGACCTTGCGCTCGTCGCGGCGCCAGGTGCGGCGGGCGATCCACCACAGCAGGACGACCACCAGCAGCGGCGCCAGCGCGGTGACGGCCAGGCGCTTGGACGGCTCGTGCCCCCACATCGCGCCCATCCACCGCAGCCAGACGGGCGCGAGCTCATCGGTGCAGGCCCGCCCCGCGGCCGTGCACTGCCAGCCGACGAGGTCAACGCAGGCCCTGGTCACGGCGCCCACGAGGGTGCCGGTGAGCAGCAGGGCGAACAGCCGCTGCGCCGCCTCCGCCAGGTGCCGCAGCCGGTCGCCGCCCCGCGGTCTGGGCAGCATGAAGTAGGACAGGTTCGCCAGCGAGAACGGCAGCAGGAGCAGCCACAGCGCGATCGTCCGCCCGCCGGAGGTGAGGCCGCCCCACGCGTACGCCTCCCGCCGGCGGACGCCCGGCACGTCGGCCCGGTCGCCCACCGGCCGGCCCGCCGTCCACCAGCGCCGGTAGAACCCGGTGGTCCGGTCCCCGGCGACCAGCCGGGGATGGGGATGGTTGAGCATGCCCGCCGGCGGCGTGCCGGAGACACCGTGGACGCGCAGCTCCGTCACCCCGCCGCAGGTCTCGTCGAGGAATCCGTCCATGTGGACAAGGATCCTGCGGCGCACCCGTCACGTACAGTGATCGGTCGGATACTTTACGCTTTGGTCGCGCCGGCGGTGAGCCCGGTGATCAGGTGGCGCTGCACGAGGAGGAAGACCGCGCCCGCCGGGATGGCGATCAGCACGGCGGAGGCGGTCATCAGCCCCCAGTCCGACCAGTGCTGGCCGACGAACTGCTGCAGGCCCACCCCCAGCGTGCGTTTGTCCTCCTGCGACATGAACACCGTGGCGTAGCCGACCTCGCCCCAGGCGGTCATGAAGCAGTAGAAAGCGGTCACCGCGATGCCCGGACGGGCCAGCGGCAGCACGACCCGCCAGAACGTGCCGAACGGCGTCAGCCCGTCCACCATCGCGGCCTGGTCGATCTCCACCGGCACGGTGTCGAAGTAGCTCTTCATCATCCAGGCGCAGAACGGCACCGCGATCGTCATGTAGGCGATCACCAGGCCGGGGATCTGGTTGAGCAGGCCGAGCCCGGCCATCAGGTTGTACAGCGGGACGATGAGGATGGCCACCGGGAACATCTGGGTGATCAGCAGCAGCCACATGACCGAGCGGTGACCGGGGAAGCGGAAGCGGCTGACGGCGTAGCCGGTGGTCGCGGCGAGGAACACGCCGAGCACCATGGTCAGCCCCGCCGTCAGCACGCTGTTGAGCAGCCACCGCGGGAAGGCGGTGGCGGTCAGCACGCGGGCGTAGTTGTCCAGCGAGGAGTCGTCGAACAGCTGGAGCTCGGCCGACAGCCAGCTGTCGCGCGGCTTGAGCGAGGTGAGCACCAGCCACACCACCGGGAACAACGAGATCGCCACGGCGATGAGCAGGCCGGCGTGCAGGCCGACGGAGGCCAGCGGCCCCCGCTCGCCGCGGGGCCGGGTCGCGCGGGTCACCAGGGTCCTCCTTGACTGCGCAGGGTGCGGCGGTAGCCGATGGCCAGCACGACCAGCATGGCGAGGATGATCACGCCCCATGCGGCCGAGCCGGAGTAGTTGCGGATGCCGGTGAAGGCCTCGCGGAAGGCGTAGGTGACCAGGATCTCGGTCTCGCTGCCCGGCCCGCCCCGCGTGACCAGGAAGATGATCGGGAACATGTTGAACGTCCAGATCGTGCCGAGCAGGACCACGGTGGTGGAGACCTGCCGCAGCCCGGGCAGCGTGATCGCCTTGAAGCGCTGCCACGGGGAGGCGCCGTCGACCTCGGCCGCTTCGTACAGCTCGGCCGGGATCGACTGCAGGCCGCCGAGCATGGCGACCATCATGAACGGCACCCCGATCCACACGTTGACCGCGATCACCGCGATCTTGGCGGTGACCGGGTCGTCCAGCCATCCCACGCCGGACAGTCCGGCGATCTTGAGAAACCCGTTGATCACGCCGTAGTCGCTGTTGTAGAGGTAGCGCCAGATGAACGCGGCCACGAACGCCGGCACGGCCCACGGAAGGATCAGCAGCACCCGGTAGACCGACCGGAGGCGCAGCTTGCGGTTGAGCATCACGGCCAGGCCGAGCCCGATGCCGTAGTGGAGGCCGACGCACACCACCGTCCACGTCACGGTCCAGAGCACCTTGTCCCAGAACACGCTGCTGGTCAGGATCTGGAGGTAGTTGTCCAGGCCGACGAACTCGTACGTGGACGGGATCACGTTGACCCCGATGGTGCGGCCCATGTTGGCCTCGGTCGCGTCGGTCAGCGACAGGTAGACGCCCCTGGCCAGCGGCCAGCCGATCAGCACCAGCATCACGACCACCACCGGCGCGATCATCGCCCAGGCGTACCAGTGGGCCGACAGGGCGCGTCTCAGCCGTCCGGGGCTGTCATGGCGGCGGCTCCGGCCGCGGGCGGACTCGCCCGCGGCCGGAGCCCGTCCGGTCGAGACTGCCACCGGTCAGCTCCAGTCCTTCATGATGCCGTGGTACTGCTCGTCCACCTTCTTGAGCATGTCGGCGGGCGTGGTCTGGCCGCCGACGAGCGACTGGTAGCCCTCCAGCAGCGGCTGGAACAGCTGCCCGCCCTCGGGGATCCACGGGCGCGGCACGGCGGTGTCCATGATCGGCTTGAACACCGCGACGTCGGGGTTGCCCTGCACGTCGGGGTCGGCGTAGGCGGAGGTGCGGGTGGGCAGCAGGCTGATCTCCTTGGCGATCTTCGCCTGGGCCTTGGCGGTGGTCATGAACCGCACGAACTCGTACGCGGCCGGGATGTTCTTCGACCCGGCGTAGATCGCGAGGTTCCAGCCGCCCGTGGGGGCACCCGCCTTGACCGAGCCGGCCGGGACGGGGGCGATGCCGAGATTGGACTTGTCCTTGAACTCCTTGCCCTGGTAGATCTCCGACAGCGCCCACGGCCCGTTGTAGATCATGGCCGCCTTGCCCTCCTTGAGGGCCGTCATGGCGTTGGCGTAGCTGTCGGTCGTGGCCGGCTTGGGCGCGGCGCCGGAGTTGATCAGGTCGGCCACGGTCTCGATGGCCTTCACGTTGGCCGGCGAGTTGACCACGATCTTCTTGCTCTGCACGTCGAGCAGGTCGCCGCCCTCGCCGTACATGAACGGCAGCAGGAAGTAGGAGTCGACGTTGAGCGCCAGGCCGTCGGCGTCGGTCCTGTCCTTGACGTCGAGGGCGGCCTGCTTCAGCTCGGCGATCGTCTTGGGCGGCTCCTCGTGGCCGGCCTCCTTCAGCAGCCGCTTGTTGTAGATCAACGCCAGCGTGTCGGTGACCTGCGGCACCGCGTAGGTCTTGCCGTTGTACTTGGTGCTGCTCAACGGCCCGGGCAGGAAGTCGGGCTCGTCATCCACCGCCCGGGAGCCGTCAAGGGGCTGCAGGTAGCCCAGCGACGCGAACTGCGGTGTCCACGCCACCTCGGAGCGGATCACGTCGGGCGCCCCGGTGCCGGCCTGCGCCGCCGTCTGGAACTGGTTCTGGGCCTGGTCGGACGGCACGTTCACATATTTGACCTTGATGCCGGGGTATTGCGCCTCGAACTCCTTGATCAACGCCTGGAACGTCGGGCCCTCGCTGTCGGGCCTGGTCGTGTCCCACCACGTCAGCTCACCGGTGATCTTCGACGGGTCGGTGACGGAGGCGGTGGGAGCGGCGGCCTCACCACCCCCGCCGCCGCAGGCGGTGGCCGTCAGGGTGAGCGCCGCCACGGCCGAGGCCGCTAAGAGTCGTCGCATGTCCTTGTCCTCACAGCTGTCTGGATCAACGGTCGGGGTACGCCGGAGGTTACGCCGACGCGGCGTTCTCGGATAGATGGGGACGCAAGATTTCTGCAAGTTGTTACATTGATCCGCACGCGGAGCCTTCCGCCCGCCGTACGCCGCATCCCCGGGAGTTTCCGCAGGTGCAGGCAGAGCCGTTCCACATGGTGGACGGTCGGACGGCGGACGGCAGGCACCAGGCAAGCCGGGAATTGGATGGGAGGTTGCAGAAATTTCCAGAAATGCTTGCAAGCGATGGTGACCGCCGGGTCGCTCAGGCGTTCCGCC
Source organism: Nonomuraea deserti (assembly GCF_004348685.1). GTDB lineage: Bacteria > Actinomycetota > Actinomycetes > Streptosporangiales > Streptosporangiaceae > Nonomuraea > Nonomuraea deserti. The sequence goes on from NZ_SMKO01000057.1 coordinate 11,584, forward strand.
CGAGCCGGACATAGATGGTAATCTGACGATCACAGAGGGTGAACTGCGGGAGTGGCGATGCGGGGTTCCACGTGAGTCGCCGTCGGCCGGCTCACGCCGGCGCCGAAGGCGACCGGACACCGCGGCCACCGCGTGCGGACGTCGACCTGACCAGGGCGAGGGCCTGCTGGATCGACCGCGACACGGTGGCCTGGCGCGTCGAGCCGTCGCTGCGGCACGCGCTCGCCTTCAGCGCCGAGGGCGACATCGCCCTCGACGGAGGCGAGCTGACCGGCGACCCGCGGCACATCCGGCTCGCACCCGGCACGATGAGCGAGGAGCAGCGGCGGCGGTGGCCCCACCTGGCCTCCTTCGCCGCTCTCAAGGTGGACCCTCGCGACGCCGGCCTGGTGAAGGGTGCCCTGCGCGGCCAGATCGTGGCCGTGGAGCGAGACGCCGCGGGCGAGCTGCTGGCCGCGACCGGCGTGCAGCTGCCCGGCGTGCTCGACGACGTCTACGCCGAGGCCGCCACCGCCAGGCTGGGCCCGGCGGGGCGGGTGTTCCCGTCGTTGTCGTTGTGGGCGCCGACCGCGCGCACGGTCGAGCTGGCGCTCTACGCGCCCGGCACCGACCGGCGCCGCGTGCACCGGATGCGGCGCGACGACCGGACCGGCGTCTGGTCGGTGCGCGGGCTGCCGACGTGGCTGGGCCGCGAGTACACGTTCCTCGTCACGGTCTACTCCCCCAGGATGGGCGGGATCGTGACGAACGAGGTCACCGACCCGTACAGCCTGGCCGTCGCCCCCGACGGCGCGCGCAGCAGGCTCGTCAGCCTGGACGGCGCCGCGCACAAGCCGCGCGGCTGGGACCGGCTGGTCAAGCCCGCGGCCGTGCCGCAGCACCGGGCGTCGATCTACGAGCTGCACGTACGCGACTTCTCCGCCTCCGACGCCACCGTCCCGGCCGCGCTGCGCGGCACGTACGCGGCCTTCGGCGGCGACGGCGCCGGGATGCGGGAGTTGCGGGCGCTGGCCGGCGACGGGCTGACACACGTGCACCTGCTGCCGGTCTTCGACTTCGCCACCGTGCCCGAGCGGGCGGCCGACCGCACCGAGCCCGGCTGCGACCTGGCCGCGTTCCCGCCCGGCTCCGAGCGGCAGCAGGAGTGCGTGGCGAGGACCGCGGCGAAGGACTCCTTCAACTGGGGGTACGACCCGCTGCACTACACGGTGCCCGAGGGATCGTACGCGACGGACCCCGACGATCGCGCGAAAGAGTTCCGCGGCATGGTCGCCGGGCTCAACCGGGCCGGGCTGCGCGTGGTGATGGACGTCGTCTACAACCACACCCACTCCACCGAGGTGCTCGACCCGATCGTGCCCGGCTACTACCACCGGCTGCTCGACGACGGCACGGTGGCCACCTCCACGTGCTGCGCCAACACCGCGCCCGAGCACACCATGATGGGCAGGCTGGTCGTCGACTCGGTCGTCACGTGGGCCACCCGGTACAAGATCGACGGTTTCCGCTTCGACCTGATGGGCCACCACCCGAAGGCCGGCATGCTCGCCGTCCGCGCGGCCCTCGACCGGCTGACCCCGAAGAAGGACGGCGTCGACGGACAATCGATCATCCTCTACGGCGAGGGCTGGAACTTCGGCGAGGTGGCCTACGACGCCAGGTTCGAGCAGGCCACGCAGGCGAATCTGGCCGGCACCGGCATCGGCACGTTCACCGACCGGCTGCGCGACGCGGTGCGCGGCGGCGGCCCGTTCGACGCCGACCCGCGCGTGCAGGGGTTCGGCTCCGGCCTGGCGGGCGCGCCCAACGGCGCACCGGCCAACGGCACCGAGGAGGAGCGGCGGGCCAGGCTGGCCGCCTGCACCGAGCTGATCAAGGTGGGGCTGACCGGCAGCCTGCGCGACTACGTCCTGCCCTCGGGCAGGAAGAGCTCCGAGGTCGACTACAACGGCTCACCCGCCGGCTACACCGCCGCGCCGGGCGAGGCGGTGGCGTACGTCGATGCGCACGACAACGAGACGTTGTTCGACGCGCTGGCGTACAAGCTGCCGCAACGGACGCCGATGGCCGACCGGGTGCGCATGCAGGTGCTCTCGCTGGCCACGGCGGTGCTGGCGCAGGGGACGGCGTTCGTGCACGCGGGCAGCGAGCGGCTGCGGTCGAAGTCGCTGGACCGCAACTCCTACGACTCGGGCGACTGGTTCAACCGGCTGTTGTGGGACTGCTCGGCGGGCAACGGCTTCGGCGCCGGCCTGCCACCCAGGGCCGCCAACGAGGCCGCGTGGCCGTACGCGAGACCCCTGCTCGACGACCCGGCCCTGCGGCCGGACTGCGCGGCCATCAACGCCTGCCGGGCGAGGTTCGGCGAGCTGCTGCGGATCAGGGCGTCGTCACCGGCGTTCGCCCTGGGCTCGGCGGCCGAGGTGCGGCGGCGGTTGTCGTTCCCCGCCTCGGCGGAGGGCGTGATCGCCATGCACATCGACACGACGGGACTCGACCCGCGCCGGACGTCCGTCACCGTCGTGTTCAACGCGACTCCGTACGCGCAGGCGCAGGCGATGCCCGGCCTGGCGGGTCAGGACGTGTCGCTCCATCCCGTGCAGGAGCGCTCCGGCGACGCGGTGGTGCGGGGCTCGGCGTTCGACCCGGCCACCGGCACCCTGTCGGTCCCGGCCCGCACGGTCGCGGTCTTCGTCGCGGCCCGGTGAACGAAGCCGGTAGACGACGGGTGTGCTGGGTAGGGGGAACCCACAGGTCAAAAACCCATGGCTTTCAGCCGCATGACGACGCAGACTGGATAGACGGCGATCGCGTGGAGCAGTGGAGCACCCGTGGACTATCACCTTGATCACATGCCGGTTCTGTCCCGAGGCAGACATCGCAACCCGAAACGCGGTGCCTGTTTCATGGAGCTGGCCTCCTATCTGGCCGGAGAGCGCTGGAGCGACCATCCGGCCTGCACACATCCGTTGCTGGCCGCGCTCGCCCGCCTGGTCAACGACAACACCAGCGACGAGAGCCGGGCCGGGCTCGTCCACCTGGTGCCGTCCATCATCGGCCTGGCCAGCGACGACCTGCGCGTGGACGCGCGGATCGCGCTGCGCTGCGCCACCACGGCGCTGCCCGTGGCGGCGGCCGAGCGCCAGCTCGCGCTGGCGGTGTCGGTGCTGGCTGCCGAGGAGATGCTGGCCAGGCTCGACGGTGCTCCGCCGGGGCGGCTGAGCGAGCCGAGCGTGCGGGTGATGGAGGACGTCCCCCACGCGGCCGAGCAGGCGCGCCGCTTCAGCCGCGCGGCCAGGATCACCCAGAAGGGCTTCCGCCGGTACGCCGCCCCCAACGCGGTGCAACTGTCGGTGGTCGGCATCGTCCAGGCCTGCATCCCCGACCCGGACTCGCTGCTGCGCCGGCTCCTGGAGGAGACCATCGCCGACTGCGACGCCATGATCCGCGGCCGGCAAGCCGACACCTCCGGCACCATCACCGCCCCGGCCCACGCCTGAAACGGCGCGGCGTCCCCGGCGCCCGCCGGGGACGCCCTCCTGTGATCGGCGCGTGTCCTCAGCACGGCGACGGCCGCCTCTGACCGCGCGCTGCTCGGCGGCCGCCGGGATCCGCGCCGCCCGACGATCCCGGCCTGCTCGACCTCATCGCCCCGGCAACGCCCACGAGCACCGGGGACTACGGCTCGAGCGGGCGCACGCGTTCGCGATAGCGCTCGTACAGCGCGGCGTTGTGGTCGTCGCCGCTCGCCAGGTTCGCCGAGACGAACACCGGGATGTCGACTCGCCGTTCGAGCAGCCTCCGGCAGACGAGCTCGGCGAGCACCTGCGCTATGAGCACCCCCGTGAAGGAGGAGACCGCGCCGATACGTGTCCCGGGGCTGAGCTCGACCGCGGCGTCGCCGGCCGGAGCACAGTTGTCGATCACGACGTCCGCGAGATCGGCCAGGCGGGGTCCCCCCGCCTTTCGCGCGAACGACGAGCGGGTGTGTTCGAGGGACGTGAGCGCGATCACCCGATGGCCGTTGCCGCGCGCGAGTTTCGCCATCTCGACGACCGCCGCGTTGATGCCGGAGTTCGACACGATCAGGAACACGTCGGCCGGTTCAGGCCGCGCCAGCGTGTAGATCCGCTCGGCGAGGCCGGGCGTCCGCTCGTACGTCGGATCCAGGATGAGCGCCGGGTCCACGCCCCCGAACATCACCAGGTCCTTGACCGCGAGCATGCTCACGGCCGCCAGCCCGCCGGCGCGACCGGTGAGCTCCAGCGCGACCGCCCGCGAGTGCCCGGTGGCGAACGCCTGGAGCACCCCGCCGGCGGCTATCGAGTCGGCGACGAGCTCGGCCGCCTGGTGAATGGCGGTCATCTGCGTCGTCAGCACCTGGTCCACGAGTGACCCGGCGCGGGCTGCGAACTGTGATTCGCCCATGGGGTGTCCGTTCCTTCCTGATGTCTCGACGGCATGGACCGCGGCCGCCACGACGCGCTCGCCGCTGCCCTCCGCGACCGGGCTGACAAGGGTCTCGTACGTGGCCGGAGTGCCACGGCTGGGCAGGTACCCCAGGTAGCCGTTGGTGTAGCCGAGGACGACGACGGGTGAACCGTGCGCCGGGGACGCCGCGCGGACGGCCTCGCCCAGGTCGAGGAAGAGCTCGCCCGGCACGGCCACGAGGGTGACGTCGCCGAGCCGGATCGCCTGGACCTCGATCTCGTAGGGTCGTGTGCGCCCCTGGGCCTGGAGATCACGCGCGATTCGCCGGCCCTGGTGGACCACGCTCCGGTGGCGTTCGCCGGCGCCCTGCGCGTCGGCCGCCGCGGCGCTGGCGGCGGCGAACTCCTCGGGCCGCTTGGGCGCGAGCTCGACGCGGACGGAAGCCGGTGCGAGGACGGACGCCTCCCCCGGCTCGCCCGGGGGAGGCGCCGCAATGGGGAGCCGCTCGGCCACCAGCATGCCGAGCCGATCGATCTCCGCCCGGTCCCGCGCCCGCCGCGTGTTCCGCGTGCTGATGTCGCCCGCGGCGCCGGTCGCCGCCACGATCCACCGGTCACCGGCCTGGAGGGCACGCCGGATGCCGCCGGTGAGGTCCGCGCCGGCACCGCTGTTGCCCGCCGGGAGCACCGTGGGATGCACGGGCGAGACCACGATGACGCCGACGGTCTCTCCCGCGGGGGACGAGACGACGAGCGCGTCGACCGGCAGGTCGGCGGCGTGGCGGTCCGGGAGCACGCGCCGGCCGCCCAGATTCGGGACATTCGCCCGTATCGTGTGGAGCCGCGCGTCCCGCTCGTCCGCGAGCGCGGCCCTGACGGCCTGGAGCGACGCTCCGACCAGGCGTTCGGCCAGCGAGGCAGGGGTGGGTGCGCCCCCGGGGACGCACCCGGCCTCCGGGCTCGCGTGGGTGTGCGTCGCCGCCACCCAGCAGGAGTCGACGCCCAGGTCGCGGACGGCGACCCGGATCCGCTCCACCACATCGGTGTTCACACACACGAGGTCGGCGACGATCAACACGAATCGGTGCCCGCCGTCGGTGAAGGTGACGGCGTGGACCTCCAGCGGGTCGAGGGTGCCGGTGATGCCCTCCGTCCGGTCGGCGTACCCGCCCATGGCCTCGCCCACGACGACGTCGAGTCGCTCGACGCCATGCCCGGCTCTCACGCCTGGCCTCCCGGCTGGGTGGTGAGCCGCCGCAGCAGGCCTCGATACGGTTCTTGCGAGCGGAGCAAGGTCAATCCACCTTCCAGAGATGTGGCGAGCGGCGCGGCCAGGTCCAACCCGCGGCCGGACAGGCTCGCGACCAGAGAAGTGTGCAGGAGGTTGCCGGGAACCAGGAGGCGCCCGCTGTAGGAGACCCGCCGGCCGGCGTCCGGCAGGCGCGACACCGCCACCGAGGCGGCCGCGGCGAGAGCCTCGGCCGCCTCGACGCAGATGCCGCGGGCCACCGCGTCGTGTTCCGCGGCCTCCAGGACGGCACGCGCGAAGGCGGCGGTCCGCGCGACCAGCGCGGCGTCCCGGTAGAAGCGCTGCAGGCCGGCCAGATCCGTGCCGCCCAGTTCCTCCACGAGCCGGTCGGCCAGCTCGGTCGCCGGCCCCACGCCGTCGTACGCCGCCGTGGCGGCGCGCAGCCCGGCCAGGCCGATGGCGTGGGCGCTGCCGCGGTCTCCCAGCAGCGGCCCCCAGCCGTCGATCCTGACGCTGTGCCCGGAGTCGCCGATCGCGAGAACGGTGGTCCCGGTGCCCACGCACAACACCGTGCCCGCGCCCTCCAGGGCCCCGGCGTGGGCGAGCAGGCTGTCCTCCACGACGAGAGCCGGGCATGCGAAGAACTCCTCGAGGAGGTAGACCAGCCGGCGCCTCGCCGCCGGGTCGCCGGGGACGCCGGTGAGGCCGGCGGCCACACCGGCCGGGTCCGCCGGCAGACGGACCGCCTCGGCGGCGGCCCGGACGCTGCCGAGGATCCGGGCGACGCCATCCTCGCCCGGCTCGTACGACATGCCAGGCCCGACGCCGTACTGCCGGTTCCGGCCGGTGCTCACGAGCAGGCGAAGCTCGGACTTGCCGCCGTCGATGCTGATGTGTGACCTGTGATCCGCCGTCAACGGGACATACCTGCCGTCAGCCCGGCGATGATCTGCTTGGTCGCGAGCGCGAACACCAGCGCCAGCGGCACGAGGGCGATCACCAGCCCGGCGAAGAGCGTCGCCCGGTCGGTGGCGAACTCGCCGAAGAAGCGGGTCAGGCCGACGGGAACGGTGTACTTCGCGTCGCTGCGCAGCAGGACGAGCGGGTAGAAGAAGTCGTTCCACGTGGGCGCGAACTGGAAGACGGTGACCACGGCCAGGGCCGGTCGCATGAGCGGCAGGGCGATCGACACGAAGAGCCGTCCCTCGTTCGCGCCGTCCAGGCGGGCGGCTTCTTCGAGTCCGGTGGGCAGCCCTCGCATGAAACCCATGATCACGAAGATCGAGAAGGGCACGCCGCTCGCCGCGTACAGCAGCATCAAGCCGGGCCGTGTGTCGATCAACCCCATGGACAGGTACATGTAGAAGACCGGGAGCAGCCCGAGCTTGGCCGGGATCATCAGCCCTGACAGGAAGAAGGCGGCCAGGAGCGCACGCCCGCGAAACCGCCAGCGCGACAGCGCGTAGGCGGCCGTGGCCGACACCGCCACGCACAGCGCGACGGCCCCGACGGTGACCAGGAGCGAGTTGGCGAAGTACGTGGAGATCGACGCGGTCTCCCAGGCTCGCAGGTAGTTGTCGAGGGTGAGCGACTCCGGCAGCCCGACCGGCTGCCGCAGGATGTCGGCGTTGGTGCGGAACGAGCCGATCGCCACCAGGAGGAGCGGGCCGAACGCGACCGCGGCGTAGGACCACAACAGGGCGTGGACGACCAGGACCCGTACGCCTCGGCGTCTCGTGGTCACGAGGTCACCTCCCGGCGCCGCAGGAAGCGCTCCAGGACCGCGGAGGCGCCGAAGACGAGGATGAAAATCATGATGGCGAGCGCGGAGGACTCCCCGATCGCGTTCGTGCCGCCCTCGAAGGCCGTGCGGTAGTAGAGCAGGCCCAGCACGTCCATCGCGCCGCCCGGGCCGCCGTCCGATCCGCCGAGCGCGTAGACCAGGTCGAAGAGGTTGAAGCAGCCGATGAAGGTCAGCACGGTGATGACCCCGACTGCGGGCATGAGGAGCGGGAACCGAACGCTCCAGAAGGCCCGGAACGGGGAGGCGCCGTCCATCGCGGCGGCCTCCTCCAGCTCCCGGGGGATGCCGCCCAGCGCGGCGAGAAAGATCAGCATCGGGCCCCCGATCCACTGCCAGGCGTTCACCAGAACCAGGACGGGAAGCGCCGTGTCGGGAGCGCCCAGCCATGGCCGGGCCCACGATTCCAGGCCGGCCGCCCGCAGCAGGAAGTTGATCGGCCCGAACGTGGGGCTCAGCAGCAGTGACCAGACGTATCCGACGATCAGCGGGCTGATGAGGTACGGCAGGGAGAAGATCGTCTGGAGGAAGCGCTTGCCGCGGGGGTTGCGATACAGCAGCACCGCGAGCCCGAGGCCGACGGTGTTCTGGATGGCCATCGTGCCGGCGAAGAACAGCACGTTGTGCCAGAGCGCGGCGGGAATCTCCTGGTTGAGCGGATACCTGGTCAGCACCTCGAGATAGTTGCCGAGCCCGGCGAACTCCCCCCGGCGGATGCCCTCCCACCGGAACAGGCCGTAGTACAAGGCCGTGACCAGCGGGACGACGACGAACACGCCGTAGAGCACGAGGGCCGGCAGGCAGAACGCCGCGATCCAGGCCGGGGAGGTGCGGCCGGCCCGGTAGCCGGCCCGGTAGCCGGCCCGGTAGCCGGCACGGTAGCGCGCCGGCCCGAGGCGCCCGGCGGTCACTGGGTCGGCCTGAACCACTGATCCACACCTTGCTGAATGTGTTCGGCGGCGTCCTCGGCGCCGGAGCGCCCGGCGACGAACGTCGAGAACGCCTCCGAGGCCAGGTCCCAGGCGGTCGGCGAGCCGCCGGAGAAGTACGCGTAGGTGACGTACGGGCTGGGATCGGCCTGGTAGGCGGCCAGCGCCTGCGCGAGCAGCGGGTCCTGGGGCCGCACGCCAGGCACCGCCGAGATCTGCCGGAGCTCGGTGGAGAACGCCTGGCCGAACTCGGGGGAGGCCATCCAGCGCACCAGGTCCATGGCTGCCTTCTGGTCGGGCGACTTGGCCGAGACACCGAACGAGCCGTCGACGTAGCCGGGGACGAGCGTCTGGGTGGCCGCCGCGCCCGGCGGTGGCGGGACGTTGAAGATGCCGAGCTCGAGTTCCGGGTTGGATTTCCCGAAGACCGCCAGCTCCCAGACCCCGCCGGGGAACATCGCCGCCCGCCCGGAGGTGAACAGCGCCTGGGCGTCAACGTAGCTCACGCCCTCGTACTGCTCGGGCCAGTACTTGCTCGTGCTCTTCCACCTCGTCAGCGAGTCGACCCAGGGCCGGTCGGTGAACTTGGCCTGGCCGGCCAGCATCCTGCCGAGGTAGTCGTGGCCGCCGTAGGTCGTCGCGCCGAAGATCTCCTGCTGGATGGGGAGCATCCACGTGTCGGTCACCGTCGTCGCGAGGGGGACGAGGTCGGCCGCCGCCAGCTTGTCGAAGGCCGCGATCATCTCGTCCCAGGTCTTCGGCGGGGTCAGCCCGTGCTTGCCGAAGAGGGCCTTGTCGTAGATGACGTGCAGGGTCTGGATGGCGAACGGCACGCCGTACACCCGCTTGTCGCGCTCGCCGCGGGCGCCGTCCAGGACCGGCTCGGGGAAGCCGGCCAGCTCCTGGACCTGGCCGTCCAGGGGGACCAGACTCTTGGCGGCGACGAGCGGCTGGAGCAACCCGTACGAGCGCAGCTGGGCGACGTCGGGGCCGTTGGCGTCGCTGAGCCCCGTCCGCAGGATCGTGTCGTACTCGTCGGCCTTGTAGGGCACGTACTTCACCTTCACGCCCGGATGGGCGTCTTCGTAGATCTTGAAGATCTTCTCGTAGGCGGCGACGTCCTCCTGCCGCCATCCCCAGACGTCGAGAGTGACCTGTTCGGAGGTGGTGCCGGAGCTCGTCTGCCCCTCGGGGGCGCTCGGGGCGCAGGCCGACAGAGCCATGGCCAGCACCCCGGCCGCCGCGAGCAAGCCGCGCCGTGTACGAAACATACGCATTTCTCCATATCGGGCGCTCATGCGATGGACTGGAAGGTAATACTGGTATAGACCGTAAGTCAACAGGCGGGAGGCCATAAGATGGTGCGCCGACAGGACTGGGAGGGAGCCGGCGGTGGCGAGGCCGCGACACGAACCGCGTGATGTCGCACCAGAGGTGTTCTCGGCGGGCGAGGGAAGCCCGAAGGGCAAGCACATCCAGGACGTCCTCACCGCCCTGGTGCTCGACATGCGCGACGGCGCCCTGCTCCCCTCCGAACGCGTCCTCGCCGAGCGGTTCGGCGTGGCCAGGATGACGGTCCGCGGAGCGATCAACGACCTGGAGGCGCGCGGGCTGGTCAGGCGCGTCGCGGGGCGGGGCACGTTCGTGCAGCAGCCCACCCTCACGCACTCGGAGAACTTCCGCTCCTTCAGCGAGGACATGCGGATGCGCGGGATGGTTCCCGGCGCCAAGAGCTACCGGGGCCGCACCCGGCCCGCGCCGCGCGACATCGCGGCCCGCCTCGGCCTCGCCTCCGGCGATCCGGTCCACTCCATCGAGCGGGTGCGGACCGCTGACGGCGTCCCCATGGCGCTGGAGCGCACGAACCTGTCCGCCGCGCGGTTCCCGGGTCTGCTCGCCGAGATGGGGCGGGACGACTCGCTCTTCGAGCTCCTTGGACGCCTGTTCGGCGTGCGGCTGGAGACCGCGGAGCAAACCGTCTCCATCGCCCGGCTGAGCCGGTCGGAGGCCAGACGGCTGGAGGTGCCGGACTATGATCCGGCGTTCCTCGTGGAACGGGTCGCCGTGGACACCATGGGCAACGTGGTCGAGTTCGGCCGCTCGCTGTACCGCGGCGATCGCTACGTCATCCAGATGCACGTCAGCCGGCCCCCGGCCGTCGACTGACCCCGGCCCGGCGGACCCTCACCGCGAGCTGCCAGGCCCCTCCCCTGCACGCGTCTCCCCCTTGTCACTCCCTCCACGCGGTGTTACGTTTCCGCCGAATACTGGTCTAGACAGGAATGTCTGGGCGGAGACTCACCCCCAGGGAGACGCACCATGAGATTCGGAGTCACCGCGGTCGTGGCAGCGGCCGCATTACTCCTGGCGACGCCCGCCGTCGCCGCCGCGGAGCCGCCGGGCGGCGCTCCGGCCGGGCAGGCCGAGCTAAGGATCCGGATGCTGGACTTCAACTTCGCCGGAAACGGCTTCAACGGCGGGAACACGGGCGCCCCGGTCGACGACGCCGTGACGAAGATCTACGAGCAGGGCGCCGAGATCATCTCGCTCAACGAGATGTGCTACACGCAGTGGGTCGCGCTGCGGGACCGGCTGAAGGCGAAGCCGGGGTACGGCGGTCTCACCGAGCAGGTCGTCGTGACGAACTACGACATCCCCAACTGCCACGACGCGGACGTCAACCCCGGCGGCTGGTACGTCATGGGACTGCTGAGCAAGCACCCGTCCGACCGGGTGATGTTCGGTGACACGCCGTACCTGGACCTCGGCTACCACTATCGCCAGCGGTTCCGCAAGCTCGTCTGCGGTGACGTCCACGTGCCCCGCGCGGTGGCCGTGCGCGCGTGCGTGACCCATACCGAGGTGCCCCTGGTCATCATCGACGAGGGCTCCTTCCCCGACGACCCGGACATCGCCGGCGACCCCTATTACGGCCGCTCCATCAACTACGCCCAGTCGAAGCTGATCGCCGACACCATCACGCCGATGGCCGCCCGGATGCCGGTCGCCCTGCTCGGCGACCTGAACGAGTTGCCGTTCCTGCCCTCGCTCACCCACTTCTACGCCAAGTGCGGCGGGACGGGGGTGTTCAACGAGGTCGACGGAGCGGACCCGCGCTGGCGCGGCAACATCAGGCGATGGCACCTCGGGACGGAGGCGTGCCCGCACCGCCAGGGCGAGTGGACCATGGGCGCCGAAGGTCTGCCCGACGACTACCACCGGTCCTACCAGAGCAACCGGAAGATCGACTACATCTTCGTCGATCGCCGTCATTTCAAGGTGGGCCCCACGTCCGGCTGGGTCGTCTCGACGCCGTACTCCGACCACCGCATCGTCGTCGGCGACGTCGCGCTGAAGCACTGAAGGGTCCGCACATGCGCAGGCGAACGAGACTGTGCGCCGCGGCGCTGACCGCGGCCCTCCTTCCGGCGGGGACCCTGTCAGGTCAGGCCACGGCGGCCACCCGGCAGGCGGACTTCCGCATCCTTCCGTATCTGCAGAGCCCGAGTTCCTCGGGCATCACCATCACCTGGTTCACCGAGGACGGCGGGCCAGGCCGGTTGACCGTCCGCGGCCCGGGCCCCCGGGGCCGCCAGATCGCGCGGGTCGCCGGCGAGCTACAGCCGGACCTGGCCTACACGACCGCCGAGCTCACCCAGGAGATCCCCGGGCTGGAGCAGGGATCATGGCTCGAAGGGCCGGACAACTACAAGCACTCCACGCAGGTGAGCGGCCTGCGACCGGGCGCCCAGTACCACTACACGGTGGAACAGGGCGGGGAGACCTTCCGCGGCCGCTTCCGCACCGCCCCGGCCGCCGACCGCTGGCAGCACATCAGGTTGATCGCCATGTCCGACTCCGAGACCGAGCCACGCGGGCGCGTTCAGCGCCGGGAGTGGGCGCCGGGCGCCGGCGCCGCCGGCCGGCCCTCGGCCGATCCGGGTTCGCTCTGGGATCGAACGTACGGCACCACGGTCCTGTCCGGGACGCGCGTCCTGCGCTATCCGCTCACCGAGGACGAGGGCCTGCGCCGCAACCTCGCGGTCGTGCGCGACAGATCGCCCGACGCGGTGCTCTTCACCGGAGACCTCGTCCAGGGCGGCGGCTACCAGCCCGGCTGGGACGAGTTCTTCCGTCACACCGCCGGCGCCTCCGGCGACCTGCTGACCGACGTGCCCATCATCCCCGCGTTCGGGAACTGGGAGAGCTACGGGGCGATCAACGGCGGGTACGGCACGCCGGAGGACCGGACGCCGGTCGTACGATCGCGCGCCAAGTTCCACGCCTACTTCGACGCGCCGGGCAACGGAACGCCGGAGCACCGCGACAACTACCACCGCATCGACTACGGGCCGGTCACCGTGCTGACGATCGACAGCAACAACGGCGAACCGGATGACAGCGCGGCGAGCTACCCGCCCGAGGAGAAGCTGACCGGTCGCGAGTACACCGGGCCGGGCACCGACACCCAGGAGAACTTCACGCGTCCGGAGTACGAGGCGGCCGGCGGCCGTGACCTGTCGGACCACAGCCCTGGCGGCCGGCAATGGACGTGGGTGGAGCAGCAGCTCCGCGATGCCAGAGCCGCAGGTCAGATCGTGCTCGTGCAGTTCCACCACGCCCCCTACAGCAGCGGGGAGCACGGCCTGCCCATGAACCACGCGCTGACCTCGGGCCAGGGCGGCACCCCGATGCGCGTCTACCATCCCCTGTTCGAACGGTACGGGGTGACCGCCGTCGTCTCCGGCCACAGCGAGATGTTCGAGCGGAGTTTCGTCGACACGGACGGCGACGGCACCGGTGTGCACTACTACGACGTGGGTGTGTCGGGCGACGGCCTGCGGGGCGTGCGCCGGGACGGCCCCACGCTCGACAGCCCGCCCCTGGCGTACAACGCCTTCAGCCGGTGGACGGCTGACCAGGGCGAGCCCGAGGTGTGGGACGTCGTCGGCGGGACGCCGCGGCTGCTTTCGGGCGGCAAGCACTACGGTCACCTCGAGATCGACGTCGACCGGGTTCGGGGAAAGAGCGGCCGGAAGGCGCGGATCACCCTGACACCCGTCCATGTCTTCCCGGTCATGGACGACACGCTGACGGTGCTCCGTACCGAGCGGCGGACCTACTCCGACCACGTGGTGATCGACGTCGGCGCCGACGGGACGCCCGCGCGCTGAGCCGGGCCCACCACGTTTCCCGAAGATCCCTATCCCTCATAGGAGTCACCGTGCGTCACCTCGAACGGACGGCGGCGTGCCTGACGGCGCTGATCGCCGTCCTGGCCACGACCCTGCCGAGCCCTCCGGCGTCCGCGACGGCCACGGCCGCCTACACCGTCTGGCACTGGAACGTGGCCGGCAACAAGATGCACCACGGCTCGACGAGCGACGGAATGGTCGCCGGGGCTGTGGCCTCGATCCTCAACCGCGACGCTGATCTCGTCGCGTTCAACGAGCTGTGCTGGGGACAGTACAGATCGATCCAGGCCGAGCTCCGGTCGGGAGGCTGGCCCGCCGATCCGACCAACTACTCCCGTTTCGCCACGATTCTCGGACCCACACCCGGCGTGTGCGACGGGAACGAGAACTACGGCAACGCCATCTTCAGCAAGCGGCCGCTGGGCCCGGCGAGCCGGTTCACCCTTCCGTCCGACGGCAGCCGGGAGCAGCGGAACCTCCTGTGCGGCCACCTGCTCGACGCACCCAGGGTGCGCTTCTGCACGACCCACATCACCCCGAGCAACGCGATCGGCGACAACGGGCAGAAACACAACGTCAACCAGCTGACCTTCGTGCTCGACCGGCTCGAAGGCTACGGCGCGGAGGGCGACACCGTGATCATCGCGGGCGACTTCAACGCGCAACCACATTACGGCAGGCTCAACACCTGGTACTCCAGCACGCTGGACACAGCCCACAACAGCGGAAACACCGGACATTATCGAGAATTGGACGACAATGACCTCGGCCACTGCCCGGGATACGGCGAGTGGACGGCGACGGGGACACCGTCACCGGCCCCGCCGTGTGCCGCCGTCCAGCCCCGGGCGAAGATCGACATGATCTTCGTACGCCAGGACCGGATCGCCGGCCCCTACATGGGGGACTCCCTCGGCATCTCCACGTCCTGCACGGGGATCCCGGCCACCGAGAAGTACCCCGCGGGGTCCTGCTCGGATCACCGCATCCTCTTCGGCACCGTCACCGTCACCGCCGGCTGATCACGCCGGGATGCTCCACCACGGCCGCGCGACCTGCGGACGCCGGTGAGCACCCCTGCACTACGCCCGCCGAGCTGTTTCATGCGAAATGCCTGGTCAGGGAAGGCTTTCCTTCGTTGCGGATCTTGGCGGCATATGCCTACATTTCGGGATAAGGCACCCGAAAGCGGAGGAACTGCATGACCATCGAGCTCACCCGGCCGTACTCGCCCGAGAAGCATCACAGCCACCGGGACGTGACCGGCGGCTGGCTGCGTCCGGCCGTGTTCGGGGCGATGGATGGGCTCGTGTCCAATTTCGCGTTGATCGCCGGCGTCGTCGGCGCGGCGGGCGCCGGGCGCGGCGCGGTACTCGCGGGGTTCGCCGGTCTCGTCGCCGGCGCGTGTTCCATGGCGGCCGGCGAGTACACGTCCGTGAAGTCCCAGACCGAGCTGATGCGGGCGGAGATCGCCGTCGAGCGGCGCGAGCTGGCCAGGAACCCCGAGGGCGAGCTGGCTGAGCTGGCGGCCCTCTACCAGGCGCGGGGGCTCGACCCCGCGCTGGCGCACCGGGTGGCCCAGGGGCTGTCCGCCGATCCCGAGCAGGCGCTGCGGGTCCACGTCCGCGAAGAGCTGGGCGTGGACCCCGACGACCTGCCCTCGCCGTACGTGGCGGCGGGGTCCTCGTTCTGCGCGTTCGCCGCGGGGGCGCTGGTGCCGCTGGCGCCCTTCCTCTTCGGAGCGTCAGGGCTGGCGGTGGCCCTGGTGATGAGCGTGCTGGGACTGTTCGGATTCGGGGCCACGGTGGCGCGGATGACGGCGCGGCCGTGGTGGCTGGGCGGGCTGCGCCAGCTGGTGCTGGGTGTGGGGGCGGCGTCCGTCACCTTCGGACTGGGACACCTGCTCGGCGTAGCCGTCTCCTGATGGCGGCCACCGCGCGGATCGTATGCCACGGTCTTCCATGGCCACCGGACACGTCCCTGGAGAATGAGCATGAGCAGCCCCCGTGAGCACACGTTCCGTCCCGCCCGCCGTTCCGACGTCCCCGCGCTGGTCGACCTGGTGCAGTCGGCGTACCGGGGAGAGAGGAGCCGCAACGGGTGGACCGGTGAGGCGGATCTCCTCCAGGGGCAGCGCGTCGACGCGGCGATGGTGACCGAGATGATCGACGATCCGGCCACGACCGTGATCGTCGCCGAGGCCGGTGGCGTCATGGTGGGCTGCTGCCAGGTCGAGCGCCATGACAGCCACGCCTACTTCGGGACGTTCGCCGTCGCGCCCGACCTGCAGGGCGCGGGCACGGGGCGGGCGCTGCTCGCCGAGGCCGAGCGGCTCGCCCGCGACGAGTGGGGGGCCGGCGAGCTGCGGATGACGGTGATCGTCCAGCGCGAGGACCTCATCGCCTGGTACGTGCGCCGCGGCTACGTCCGCACCGGCGAGGTGACGCCCTTCCCGTACGGCGATGAGCGGTTCGGCGTGCCCATGCGTGACGACCTGGCGTTCGAGACCCTGACGAAGAAGCTCGGCTGACGCCGCGTTCAGCACATGGTCCACGAGGTGGACCGGCTCTTCCGCACCGGCGAGGTGAGCTGGAAGACGACCGTGTGCTCGGTGCCGAGGTCGGGGCTGATCTGCTCCTTCGAGCCGAAATAGTCGGACCGGGCGTGGGACGGGATCCGCCTCGACCCGCTCTCGATCACCTGGCCGTCGACCAGCCACCGGTAGGAGAACGGGGCGCCCATCTCGGACGCGTCCAGCCCGACGCCGAAGCCCAGCGAGCCCGTGTAACAGGTGACGCCCGCGCTGTTGATCTTGGACGCGCCGGCGACCCGGACGTAGGCGAGGCTGAACGAGGCGGCCTTCGTGCTCTTCTTGCTCGCGGTGGGCGACGGCCGCCTGGTCACCGGCTTCCTGGTCGCCGGCCTCCTCGTCGGCTCCGGGGTGCTCGTGGGCGTTCGCCGCGCGGCGGTGCGCTCCCGTGACGGCTGCGTGACGGGTCGCGAGCGCGTGGTCTCGGGAACGGCCGACGCCGTACGCGTCTTCTTCCTGGGCGGGGCGGTCCTCTCGCGCCGGGGCGTGGTGGTGGCGGAGGGGGACGGCTCGCTGGAGCCGGCGGCCAGCACCGACGGGGCGGGACTCCCGTCCGCCGAGGCGTTCCACACGACGACGCCGGCCGCCAGGCACACGGCGACCGCCCCGGAGACGGCGGCGATCAGCGGCACCCGCGCTCTCGTGCGGCGCGGCGGAAGGGTGCCATGCGGCTCGCCGCCCACCGCGGGGTGCGGGTGACCGGGCGTGCCTGGCCGGGGGACTTGGGCGGCCTCCGGTGGCGTCCCGGCCGGGTGGGGCCGTGATCCGCCGAGCATGCGCAGCAGGACGTCCCGCATCCGCGGCCGGGCGGCCGGGTCCTTGGCCAGGCAGGCGTACACGACGTGGCGCAGCGGCTCCGGCAGGTCGCCCAGGAACGGTTCCTGGTTGAGCACCCGGTTGATGACCGCGGGCAGCGAGTCCTCGCCGAACGGCGGCGTGCCCGTCCCCGCGAACACCATGACCGACGCCCAGGCGAAGACGTCCGCCGCCGGGCCGACGTACGCGCCCGCGAGCTGCTCGGGGGCCATGTACGCGGGCGTCCCGACCACGCTGCTGGTCACGGTGACCGCGGAGTCGGCGAGGCGGGCGATGCCGAAGTCGACGACGCGCGGCCCGTCCCGTCCGAGCAGCACGTTGGAGGGCTTGAAGTCGCGGTGCACGACCCCCGCCTCGTGGATGGCGGCCAGCGCCGTGGCCGTGCTGACGGCCAGGCGCTGCAGATCGGCGCCGCGATGGGGGCCCGCCTCCTGCAGGGACGGGCCTTCGACGTACTCGCTGACGATGTACGGACGCCCGCTCATCGAGGCGTCGAGCACCTGCGCGATGCAGAACGGCTCCACGCGCCGGGCCGCGGCGATCTCCTTGGCGAAGCCGTTGCCCCCGGCGACGGGCTGGCGCAGCACCTTGACGGCCACCGGCCGGCCGTCGGGGGCCTGTCCGAGGTAGACGGTGCCCTGGCCGCCCTCCCCGAGCCGCCCGACGAGCCGGTAGGCCGCGATCGCCTCAGGATCGTCTGGGCGCAGCGGCTCTGCGTTCGGCATGAGGGGGATGACTCCTGTGGCGGCTGGGACGGAACTCATGCACCTTAACGGGATAAATCCCGACGCGTGGGCGTGTTACGTGATCGACGCGCTCGCCTGCGGTCGCGCCGGCTCAGTAGCTGGGCGGAGTGGCGACGATCACGAAGTCGACCGGCTCGTCCCCGGTGTTGAGATAGCGGTGCGGCAGCGACGAGTCGAAGTAGCAGCTGTCCCCCGCCTCCAGCACGTGCTCGGCCCCGGACACCTCGACGACGAGCCGTCCCCGCAGCACGAGCACGCACTCCTCGGACGGGTGCGACCACGGCTCGGCGGCCGACGATCCGCCGGGCAGCAGGTGCCCTTCCAGCACCTCCAGCCGCCCGTGCCCGGGCGACACGCGGGTGTAGGTGATCCCGCCCGCGGGCGACCTGACCAGCATCCGCCCGTCGCGCCTGACCACGGCCACGGCGGCCGCGTCGGGCTCCTGGAACAGGCTGAACAGCGGCAGGTCGAGCACCTTCGCGATCTTCCTGAGCGTTTCCAGGCTGGGGTCGGCCAGGTCGCGCTCGACCTGGCTGATCAGCCCGCTCGACACGCCAGCCTCCGCGGCCAGCTGGGCGAGGGTCAGCCCGCGTCCGGTGCGGAGCTCACGGATCCTGGCGCCAATCACGCGCAGATCCTACCGGGCGTTAATGCCGTTGAAGAGATATTGACCTGGTTAAATCGGTCCGGATAAGGTGCCCGAAATGTCGCATCTGCTGAACGCCACTCAGTTCCGGGCCGAGTTTCCCTCCCTGACCGACTCCGTGCACCTGGCGAGCTGCAGCCAGGGCGCCCTGTCGTCGCGGCTCTCGTACGCGCTCCAGGAGATCGGCCATACGCTGCGCGACAGAGGCGCCCCCTGGGAGGTGTGGATGGCGGAGGTCGGTCGCGCCAGGCAGCGGTTCGCCCGGCTCATCGGCGCCGAGCCCGACGAGGTGGCCGTGCTGTCGTGCGCCTCGGAGGCCGCCTTCCAGGCCGCGTCGTCGCTCGACTGGTCGCGCCGTCCCGGCCTCGTCACCAACGACCTCGAGTTCCCGTCCATCGCGCACGTGTGGCTGGCCCAGCGCGGGCGCGGCGCCACGGTCAAGGTGGCCGCCGACACCGGAGAGAACGTCGCGGCCGAGGCGTACGAGCAGGTCGTCGACGAGACCGTCAACCTGGTGTCGGTGCCGCTGCACACCTACCGCAACGGCGCCCGCCTCCCGGTCGAGGACGTCGTCCGCCTGGCGCACGAGCAGGGCGCGCGCGTGTTCGTGGACGCCTACCAGGGCGCCGGCGTCACCCCGATCGACGTGAAACGGCTCGGCTGCGACTACCTGGCGGCCGGGTCGCTCAAATACCTGCTCGGCCTGCCCGGCATCGCGTTCCTCTACGTACGCGGCGGCATGGAGCAGCAGCGCGAGCCCGAGCTCACCGGCTGGTTCGGCCGCACCGACCCGTTCGCCTTCGACCCCCGGCTGCTCGACTTCCCCGCCGACGCCCGGCGCTTCGAGACCGGCACGCCGCCCATCCCGTCCGCCTACGCGGCCAACGCCGGATTCGACCTCGTCGAACGGGTCGGCATGGACGCCGTGGAGGAGCACGTGTCCGCCCTGGTCGAGGAGCTGGCGGAGCGGCTGTCAGCGGCCGGCGAGCGCGTGGCGAGCCCGGCGGGAGCACGCGGCCCGCAGGTGGCCATCGCCGACGACGACCCGGCCCGGCTGGCGGCCCGGCTGGCCGAGCGCCGCATCTGGACCGCGCCGCGGGGCGACCTGCTGCGGCTGTCCTTTCACTACTACAACGACCGGTCCGACGTGGACGCGGCCGTCGAAGCCATCAGCGCCTGCCGCCGGGCCTGATCACCCCCGAAAGGTCTCTTGTGGACAACGCATTCGGATTGCGACGCAGGCTGACCGGGCGCCAGCTCACCATGATCGGGCTGGGCGGCGCGATCGGCACCGGGCTCTTCCTCGGCTCCAGCCTGGCGATCTCCCAGGCCGGCCCGGCGACCATCGTCGCCTACATCATCTGCGCGGGCGTCGCCCTGGTGATCGGCTGGTCGCTGGCCGAGATGGTCGTCGTCCACCCCGAGGCGGGCGCCTTCGGCGTCATCGCGCACCGGTACCTCGGCCCGTGGGCCGGGTTCGTGGTCCGGTGGACGTACTGGACGATCCAGGTCATCGCCATCGGCGGCGAGGTCATCGCGGCCGGGATCTACGTGCAGTTCTGGTGGCCGTCGCTGCCGCTGTGGTTGCCCGTCACCGTGTTCTCTGCCGTGGTGCTCGTTGTGAACACCGCCGCGGTCAAGCTGTTCGGCGAGGTCGAGTACTGGTTCGCGATGATCAAGGTGGTGGCGATCATCGTGTTCATCCTGCTCGGCGTGCTGCTCGTCACCGTCGGCCTGCCCGGCGCGGGAGCCACCGGCGTCTCGAACCTCACCGCGCACGGCGGCTTCCTGCCCAACGGGATGAGCGGGCTGTTCCTCGCCATGGTGTTCGTGCTGTTCAGCTACATCGGCACCGAGGTCGTCTCGGTCACCGCCGCCGAGTCGGAGAACCCGGTGCGCGACATCCCGCGCGCCGCCCACCGCATGGTCACCCGGCTGGCCCTCTTCTACGTGCTGGCCATCGCGATCGTGCTCACGGTGGTGCCGTGGACCACCACCGCCCAGGGCGGCTCCGTGACCGAGAGCCCGTTCGTCAGCGTGTTCTCCGCCGCGGGCATCCCGGCCGCGGCGACCGTCATGAACTTCGTCGTGCTGACCGCCGCGCTGTCCAGCGCCAACACGAACCTCTACCTGACCACCAGGATGATGCACTCGCTCGCCGCCAACAGGTACGCCCCCGCCTGGACCGGGCGGCTCAGCGCGGCCGGCGTGCCGCGCAACGCGCTCGCGCTGTCGGCGCTCGGCCTCGCGCTCGCCGCGGTCGTGTCGGCGGCCAGCGAGAGCGAGGCCTACCTGGCGCTGTTCGGCGTCTCGGTGTTCGGCGCGCTGGTCGTGTGGCTGCTGATCCTCCTCACGCACCACGCCTTCCGGCGCACCCGCGCCGCGCAGGGGCTGCCGCCCTCGCCGGTCCGGCTCTGGGGCGCGCCCGTCACGTCGGGGCTCGTGATGATCTTCCTCGCCGCGGTGCTCGTCTCGACGTTGTTCATCGAGTCGCTGCGGCCGGCGTGGTGGGCGGGCGTCCCGTTCTTCGTGATCGTCAGCCTCGCGTACGCCGTCATCTCCCGCCGCTCGAGGTCAACGGTGTAGCTAGGGGTTGCCGGAGGTGGCCAGCTTGACGCCCAGGGCGATCAGGGCGGCGCCCGTCAGGCCGTCCACGGCCTTGCGTACGGCGGGCCTGGCGAAGATCTTGCGGAGTGTCCCCACGATGTTGGCCACCACCAGGAACCACGCGACCGTGCCCGCCAGCGCGATCACCGACAGCACCAGGGTGTCCGGCAGCGAGGCGCCGGAGCTGACGAACTGGGGCATGAGGGCCACGAAGAACAGGGCGGCCTTGGGGTTGAGCACGTTGGTGAGCAGCCCTTCCGCGAACGCCGCCCACGCTCCCTGCCCTCCCGGGTCCGGCACGTCGAGCGTCAGGTCGCCGCCCCGGCGCAGGGCGGCGCGCAGCGCCTTGACCCCGAGGTAGAGCAGGTAGGCCGCGCCGGCCACCTTCACCACGGTGAACGCGATGGCCGAGGCGGCCAGCAGCGCAGCGACGCCGGTGGCCGCGGCCACCACCCAGACGAAGACGCCCACGGAGATCCCCGTCGCCGCCGCCATGCCGTGCCCGCGCCCGGAGACGGCCGAGCGGCGTACGACGACCGCGAAGTCGGGGCCGGGCGCCATGGCGCCGAGCAGCACCACCCCGCCGAAAGCGACAAGCTGCGTCACAGAGGTCATGGCGTCCACCTTACGGGCCCCGTGTCCCTCGATCGCCCGGCGTCCCGTGTCCGTTCCGGCGGCGAGACGGCGGTCAGTGCCTGCGCCGGCGGCGCCGCTTGAGGATGGAACGCACGGTCAGCAGGAGCACGACGGCCACGATCTGGCCGCCGATGACGATGCGGTTGACGTCGACGGCGGGCCGCCATTGGGCCTCGCCGTTTATGAGCACGAACACGCCCGCCGGAGTGGCGCTGAACCCGAAGCCGCCCCCGCTGCCCTCCCCCTTCTCGCCCTTCTCCTTCGCGCCCTGCCCTTGGCCGCCGCCGCCTCCTTGGGCGACCCTGGCGACGGGGATGACGACGATGTCACCGTGGTGAATGGGCTCGCCGAACACACGGTTGACGGTCGCCGCGTCCTTGGACTGCTCCACCAGCTCCATGATGTCCATGCCCCCATCGTGGCCCCGCGCCGCCCGCCTGGCCAATGTCGCAGGTGCGGGCTCAGACGCGGCGGCCGCGCAGCTCGCGGTATCGGCGCACGAGCCGCTCGGTGGAGGGGTCGGGCAGCGTGGCCGCGCTCGCCTCGGGCGGCTCGCCGGAGGTGAGCGCGGGCGCCAGGTCGAGCGCCATCTTCTTGCCCAGCTCGACGCCCCACTGGTCGAAGGAGTCGACGCCCCAGATGGCGCCCTCGGCGAAGACGATGTGCTCGTAGAGGGCGACGAGCTGGCCCAGCGTGGACGGGGTCAGCTTGGGCACG
The DNA here is from genome assembly GCF_004348685.1 of Nonomuraea deserti. Lineage (GTDB taxonomy): Bacteria > Actinomycetota > Actinomycetes > Streptosporangiales > Streptosporangiaceae > Nonomuraea > Nonomuraea deserti. Next base: position 33,946 of record NZ_SMKO01000057.1, read on the forward strand.
AGGATGGTGGAGGAGGGACGGTTGCCCGGCATCACCTTGTGGGGGACGATCTCGGCCGCGGTGCCCTCGCCCGCAATCTCCTCGGCCGTCTTGCCGAACGCCAGCGCCGAGGTCTGCGCGAGCAGGTTGGCGACGAGCTGGTCGTGCATGCCGTCACGATCTTCGAAGGGCTCGGCGAAACCGATGAAGTCGGCGGGCACCAGCCGGGTGCCCTGGTGGAGCAGCTGGTAGAAGGCGTGCTGGCCGTTGGTGCCCGGCTCGCCCCAGAAGATCTCGCCGGTGGCGGCGGTCACGGGAGCGCCGTCGGCGCGCACGGACTTGCCGTTGGACTCCATCGTGAGCTGCTGCAGGTAGGCCGGGAAGCGGTGCATCCGCTGGCTGTAGGGCAGCACGGCGCGGGTCTCCGCGCCGAAGAAGTCGTTGTACCAGACGCCGAGCAGGGCCATCAGCACCGGCATGTTGGCCTCGAACGGCGCCGTGCGGAAGTGCTCGTCGATGGCGTGGAAGCCGGCCAGCATCTCGCGGAACCGCTCGGGCCCGATCGCGATCATCAGCGAGAGGCCGATGGCGCCGTCATAGGAGTAGCGGCCGCCCACCCAGTCCCAGAAGCCGAACATGTTGTCGGTGTCGATGCCGAACTCGGCGACCTTCGCGGCGTTGGTGGAGACGGCCACGAAGTGCCGGGACACCGCCTCCTCGCCCAGCGCGTCGACCAGCCAGCGGCGCGCGACCCTGGCGTTGGTCAGCGTCTCCAGCGTGGTGAACGTCTTGGAGCTGATCACGAAGAGCGTGGTCGCGGGGTCGAGCCCGGCGAGGGCGCCGGTGATGTCGGCCGGGTCGATGTTGGAGACGAACCTGGCCGCGATGCCCGCGTCGGCGTAGTCGCGCAGCGCTTCGTAGGCCATGGCGGGGCCCAGGTCGGAGCCGCCGATGCCGATGTTGACGACGGTCTCGATGGGCCTGCCCGTGGCGCCCTTCCACTCCTGCGAGCGGATCCGGCCGGAGAAGGCGCTCATCTTGTCGAGCACGGCGTGCACGTCGGCCACGACGTCCTGGCCGTCGACCACCAGCCGCGTCTCGCGAGGCATGCGCAGCGCGACGTGCAGCACGGCGCGGTCCTCGCTGACGTTGATGTGCTCGCCGCCGAACATGGCCGCGATCCGCTCGCGCAGCCCGGCCCGCTCGGCCAGGGCCAGCAGCAGGTCGACCGTCTCGCGCGTGGCGCGGTGCTTGGAGTAGTCGAGGTAGAGGTCGCCGGCGGTCGCCGTCATGCGGTCGGCGCGGCCCGGGTCATCCGCGAACAGCTCGCGGAGCTCTTTGCCCGCCAGCTCGCCGTGGTGCTTGTCGAGGGCCGCCCACTCCTGGCTCCGGGTGATGTCGCCGTTCACGCTCTTCCTCCTCGCGTCGCCAAACCGATCACCATCGTCCCGTAACCACGTACCCCCCGGCGTTGATTCCGCGCGTGGCGGAGGAGACCTTTTGCGTACGCGGGACTCACGTCATGTCCCGCACCTTGCCGGGTGGAAAGTGGATTCAGCTCGCTCTATGGAGGAAGCAGCAGGAGCATGGAGCATATCGACGCATACTGGCGGGCAGCCAACTATCTGTCCGTCGGGCAGATCTACCTGCTGGACAACCCGCTGCTGAGCGAGCCGCTGCGGCCGGAGCACATCAAGCCGCGCCTGCTCGGCCACTGGGGCACCACGCCGGGGCTGAACTTCTGCTTCGCCCACCTCAACCGGGTGATCAGAGAGCGCGACCAGGACATGATCTACATCGCCGGTCCCGGCCACGGCGGCCCGGCGGCGGTCGCGCACGCCTGGCTGGAGGGCTCCTACACCGAGCGCTACCCCGACGTCTCGCAGGACGTCGAGGGCATGCGGCGGCTGTTCCGCCAGTTCTCCTTCCCGGGTGGCGTGCCCAGTCACGTCGCGCCCGAGACGCCCGGGTCCATCCACGAGGGCGGCGAGCTGGGCTACTCGCTCGCGCACGCCTACGGCGCCGCCTTCGACAACCCGGACCTGGTCGTGGCCTGCGTCATCGGCGACGGCGAGGCCGAGACCGGCCCCCTGGCCGCCGGCTGGCACGCCAACAAGTTCGCCGACCGCCGCCGCGACGGCGTGGTGCTGCCCATCCTGCACCTGAACGGATACAAGATCGCCAACCCGACCGTACTCGCCCGCATCCCCGAGCCCGAGCTGATCAAACTCATCGAGGGGTACGGCTACCGCCCCCATCTGGTCGGCCCTGACCACGCCGAGATGGCCGGCACGCTCGACACCGTCTGGGACGAGATGGCCGCGTACAAGGCCGGCGACGCCGACCGCCTCCCCATGATCATCCTGCGCACCCCGAAGGGGTGGACCGGGCCGCGCGAGGTGGACGGCCAGCCCGTCGAGGGCACCTGGCGGGCCCACCAGGTGCCGCTGGCGAAGGTCCGCGAGAACGCCACCCACCTGGCCATGCTGGAGGAGTGGATGCGCTCCTACCGCCCCGAGGAGTTGTTCGACGCCGACGGGCGCCCGGCCGCGGAGGTCGTGGACACCGTGCCGGCCGGACCGCGCAGGATGAGCGCCAACCCGCACGCCAACGGCGGCGAGCTGCTGGAGCCGCTGCGGCTGCCGGACTTCCGCACCCACGCGGTCGAGGTCAAGTCGCCCGCCGTCCAGGAGACCGAGCCGACGCGGGTGTTCGGCGGGCTGCTGCGCGACGTGATCGCCAGGAACCCGCACACGTTCCGGCTGATGGGGCCGGACGAGACCGCCTCCAACCGGCTGCAGGAGGTGTTCGAGGTCACCGACCGAGCCTGGGACGCCGAGCTGCTGCCCACCGACGAGAACCTCGGCGCCGGCGGGCGCGTCATGGAGGTACTCAGCGAGCACCTGTGCCAGGGCTGGCTGGAGGGCTATCTGCTGACCGGCCGCCACGGGCTGTTCAACTGCTACGAGGCCTTCATCCACATCGTGGACTCCATGTTCAACCAGCACGCCAAGTGGCTGGAGTCGTCGCAGAAGATCCCGTGGCGGCGGCCGGTCGCGTCGCTGACGTACCTGCTGTCGTCGCACGTGTGGCGACAGGACCACAACGGCTTCAGCCACCAGGATCCCGGCTTCCTCGACGTCGTGGTCAACAAGAAGGCCTCCGTGGTGCGGGTCTACCTGCCGCCGGACGCCAACACGCTGCTCTCGGTCGGCGACCACTGCCTGCGCTCCCGCGACTACGTCAACGTCGTCGTCGCCGGCAAGCAGCCCGTGCTCGACCTGTTCACCATGGACGAGGCCATCGCCCACTGCACGCGCGGCCTCGGCATCCTGCCCTGGGCCTCCACCGACCAGGGGGGCGAGCCCGACGTGGTGCTCGCCTGCGCCGGCGACGTGCCCACCCTCGAGGCGCTCGCCGCCGCCGCGCTGCTGCGCGAGCACCTGCCCGAGCTGAAGGTACGCGTGGTCAACGTCGTCGACCTCATGCGGCTGCAGCCCCAGTCAGAGCACCCGCACGGCATGTCCGACGCCGAGTTCGACACGCTCTTCACGACGGGCAGGCCGGTCATCTTCAACTTCCACGGCTACCCCTCGCTCATCCACCAGCTCACCTACCGGCGGAACGGCCACGACAACATCCACGTGCGCGGATACAAGGAGGAGGGCACCACCACCACGCCCTTCGACATGTGCATGCTCAACGACATCGACCGCTACCACCTGGTCATGGACGTCATCGACCGCGTCCCCGGGCTCGGCGCCACCCAGGCGCACCTGCGCCAGCACATGAGCGATGAGCGGTTGCGCGCCCGCGCCCACACCCGCGCGCACGGCGAGGACCCCGCCGACATAAGGTCGTGGACGTGGCCGGCCGCATCCTCGTCCTGAACACCGGTTCCTCGTCCATCAAGTACGAGCTCATCGACGTCCGCACCCGCGAGCGCCCCGCCAGGGGGCTGGTCGAGCGCATCGGCGAGGACGAGGGGCGCCTGGCGCACCACGCGGGTGACGGGCCCGCCTACGAGAGGCGGGCCCGCTTCCCCGGGCACGCCGAGGGGCTCGACGCCGTCATGGAGGCGTTCGAGACGGCCGGGCCCGAGCTGAGCCCGGTCGCGGTCGGGCACCGGGTCGTGCACGGCGGCACCACGTTCACCCGGGCCGTGCTCATCGACGACGCCGTGATCGCCGCCATCGAGCGGCTGGCGCCGCTCGCGCCCCTGCACAACCCGGTCAATCTGACGGGCATCCGGGTCGCGGGCGAGGCCTTTCCCGGGGTGCCCCAGGTGGCCGTGTTCGACACCGCCTTCCAGCTGACGCTTCCGCCGGCGGCGCACACGTACGCGGTGCCGCGCGACTGGCGCGAGCGGCTGGGCGTGCGGCGCTTCGGCTTCCACGGCACCTCCTGCGCCTACGTCTCGCGCCGCGCCGCCGCCCTGCTCGGCCGCGACCTGGCCGGGCTCGACCTCATCGTGCTGCACCTGGGCAACGGCGCCAGCGCCACCGCCGTCTCCGGCGGCCGCAGCGTCGACACCTCCATGGGCCTGACCCCGCTGGAGGGCCTGATCATGGGTACGCGCTCGGGCGACGTCGACCCGGCGATCTGCGGCTACCTCGTCCGGGTGAACGGGATGGACGCCGAGCAGGTGGAGGAGGCGCTCGGACGCCAGGGCGGCCTGCTCGGCCTCACCGGCAGCGGCGACATGCGCGAGGTGCGGGCCCGCGACGACGACGAGGCGCGGCTGGCCCTGGAGATCTACACCAGGCGCATCCGCAAGTACGTCGGCGCCTACTACGCGCTGCTGGGCCGGGTGGACGCGATCGTGTTCACGGGCGGGGTCGGCGAGCACGACGCCGCCACCCGCGCCGAGTCGCTGGCCGGGCTCGAACGGCTCGGTATCGCCGTCGACCCGGCGCTCAACCGGGCCGCGTCGACCGGGGAGCGCGTCGTGTCGCCGCCCGGCGCCGAGGTGGCCGTACTCGTCATCCCGACCGACGAGGAGTGGGAGATCGCCCGTGAGGTCCTCGCCCTGATCAGCGAGGGGCCCGAGCAGGACACCGCATCAGGTCCCTGACAGGCGGCACGTATCCCTGACGGACCGACCAAACCATGCACGGACCGACCAGACCATTGACGGGCTGACCGGATCACTTACGGACGGGACACGTCACCGGCGGGCTGGCCAGATCAATCACGAACGGAACACGTCACCGGCGGACGGATCAGAGCTCAGCCGGGTGGATCCCGGTGAGGTCGGCGGCGAGCTCGCACCACACCGTCTTGCCGTCCTCGGCCGGCGCGACGCCCCACCCGGTGGACAGCAGCCTGACGACGTGCAGCCCCCAGCCGTCGCCGGGTCCGGGCTCGCGGGGCCGGGGCAGCCCGGCGCCGGCGTCGCTCACCTCGATCCGCACGCTCGACGCGTCGGCCCGCATGCGGAGTGAGGGCGGGCCGTCGCCGTGCACGAGCGCGTTCGTGACCAGCTCGGACACCACCAGGAGGACGTCCTCGTGCCGCCCCTGGTAGCCGCGTGAGGCCAGAGCCTCGCCGACGATCTGCCGTGACGCCGTGATGCTGCCCATTTCCTCGGGCAACCGGGTGTCCACGATGTACGGCTGCGCCTCCTTGCTGCCCATTCCTCTGCTCTCGGGGGGTCTCGTGCGGCCGGTCGGCCGTCCGTTGAACGCGGTTCGTCACGTTGCGCCGTTGAGCAGTCTCCCACGAGTCACCATCCCGCGCGCGGCGGGGGGCGCGACCGGCCGTGAGCCGGCCCGCGCAGGTGTCGCCGGCGGGTTCGGTAAGCGCGTGTATAACGCGGGTAATGCATTGGTAGGGTTGTCCGGAAAAATGCGGATTTGGACAGGTGGGACAGGTGGAGGTCGAACAAACAGCACTGCCCGGCATCGGTCTGCGGCACGACTTCACGACGCGCAAAGGGCAGCGGGTCGGCATCGTGTCTCACCGCACCGGGCGCCGGGACCTCGTGATCTACGACAAAGAGGACCCCGACGCCGTCTGCCATACGGTCAAGCTCAATGACGAGGAGGCGGACACCCTGGCCGAGCTCCTGGGGGCGCCGCGCATCGTGCAGCGGCTCAACCAGCTGCACGAGCAGGTCGAGGGCCTGGTCAGCGTGCAACTGCCGATACCGGCGGACTCCCCGTACGTGGGGCGCCCCATGGGTGACGCGCGTGTGCGCACGCGTACGAGCGCCTCCATCGTGGCCGTCGTGCGCGGCGGGAAGGTTTTCGCCAGTCCTGGACCCGACTTCGTCTTCACCGGCGGTGACGTCGTGGTCGTCGTCGGCAGCGAGGACACCACCGCCGAGGTCGCCGGCATTTTGGCAGAAGGGTAGGGCCGCGGGTGCACCATACCGCGATCCTTTTCCTCGAATTCGGTGCAGTACTGCTGGGTCTCGGAGTGTTGGGCGCGCTGGCGTTGCGCGGCGGCATCTCCCCCATCCCCCTCTATCTGATCGCCGGTCTGGCGTTCGGCACCGGCGGCGTGCTGCCGCTGGCCACCAGCGAGGAGTTCATCTCCGTCGGCGCGGAACTGGGCGTCGTCCTGCTGCTGCTGACGCTGGGCCTGGAATACAACGCCGACGAGCTCGTCACCAGCCTGACGAGCAACGCCCGCGCGGGCATCGTCGACCTGGTGCTCAACGCGGCGCCGGGCGCCATCATCGCGTTACTGCTGGGCTGGGGGCCGGTCGCCGCCGTGGCCATGGCCGGCGTCACCTACGCCACCTCATCGGGCATCACCGCGAAGGTGCTGTCGGACCTCGGGTGGATCGGTAACCGGGAGACGCCGACGGTCCTGTCGCTGCTGGTGTTCGAAGACCTCACGATGGCGGTCTACCTGCCGATCCTGACGACCATGCTGGCCGGGCTGAGCCTGGTGAGCGGGGCGATCTCGGTGGGCATCGCGCTGCTGACGGTCAGCGTGGTGCTGGTCGTGGCGCTGCGGTTCGGGCGCTTCATCGAGGCGTTCGTGTCCAGCCCCAACTCCGAGGTGTTATTGCTCAAGGTCGTCGGCCTGGCCCTGCTGGTCGCCGGTCTCGCCCAGCAGCTGCAGGTGTCGGCGGCGGTCGGCGCGTTCCTGGTCGGCATCGCGCTCTCCGGCGAGCTGGCCGAGGACGCGCAGGCGCTGCTGGCGCCGCTGCGCGACCTGTTCGCCGCGGTGTTCTTCGTGTTCTTCGGCTTCCAGACCGACCCGGCGAAGATCCTCCCGGTGGCCGGGCTGGCCGCGCTGCTGGCCCTGGTCAGCATGGTCACGAAGCTGCTCACGGGCATGTACGCGGCCAAACGGGCGGGCATCGCCAAGGCCGGTCAGGCACGAGCGGGCATCGCGCTCATCCCGCGCGGCGAGTTCAACATCGTCATCGCCGGTCTGGCGGTCGGCGCGGGCGCGCATCCCGACCTGGGAGCGCTGGCGGCGGCGTACGTGCTGATCCTGGCCGCGTTCGGGCCCCTGGCGGCCAAGGCCGTGCAGCCCCTCATCACCGCCATCGCGAAGCGAGCCTGATCCGCTAGCTTGTTCGCATGGCCCACCCCACAGAGAAGACGGTCTGGTCCACGGACTGGGACACGCTCGAGATATCCAGCGAGAGCCACCACCGGGTTCTGTTCCAGGACGTGGACATGACCGAGCTGGTCGACCACGGATCCTCGTTCGAGGAGTGCCATTTCAGCAACGTGCGGTTCAACGTGTCGGAGCACACCGACGCGAGGTTCCTCAACTGCACGTTCACGCGGTGCTCGCTCTTCGACGCCACGTTCACCGGGTGCAAGCTCACCGGGAGCGTGTTCGACGGCTGCACGTACGGCCTGCTCAAGGTCGAGGGCGGCGACTGGTCCTACACCCGCCTGGCGGGGGCCGATCTGCGGGGCAGCACCTTCCACGGCACCCGGCTGCGCGAGGCAGATCTGGCGGGCGCCCGGCTGGAGCGGGCCGAGCTGCGGCGGGCCGACCTGACGGGGGCGTCGCTGCGCGGCGCCGACCTGACGAAGTGCGACCTTCGCGGCAGCGACCTCGGCACGTTCGACCCGCGCACGGTCACGCTGACGGGCGCGATCATCGACCCGTTCCAGGCCACGGTCGTGGCCGCCGCGCTGGGCCTCGACGTCCGCGAGTGAGCGGCCGCGAGGTCAGCCGTGCACCGCGTGGAGGCCGCCCGGCACGCGGCCCGTGAGGCGGTCGAGCGCGTCCGCGGTGTCGGCGCCGGCCGGCAGGTGGACGACGATGCTCTGCTCGCCGTCCGGCAGGTCGAGCGTCTCCCGCGACAACCGCAGCTCGCCGACGCCGGGATGCGTCACCCGCTCCACCGGCACGATCGGCGTCAGCGGCGGGGCGGCGAACCGCGACGTGAACGCCTCCCCCGCCGTGAACGACAGCTCGGAGACCAGGTCGTCGACGTAGAGGTCGTCGTAGCCGCTGACCAGCTTCAGCAGGGCGGCGTGCTCGGCCGCGACGCGGTCCCACTCCGGGTAGGCGTCCCTGGCCCGCTCGTCCTCGAACACGAATCTGTGCACGTTGGGCGGGTCTCCGTCCAGGAGGCCGAGGGGCTCGAAGAGCCGCGCGTACCCCTCGGTGTGGGCGATCACGTCACCCAGCCTGTTGAGCACCGCGGCGGGGGCGGGCTCCAGCCGGTCGAGCAGCGCGCGCACGGTGGGGCGCACGTCGCGGGAGGGCGCCTGCCCCACCGCCATGCACAGCGCGACGCCCCCGCCGGCCACCTTGGCCAGGTTGCGCAGGTGCAGGCGTTCCTCCTGCGTCATGCGCAGGGCGTCGGCGAGCGTCACGAGCACCTGCGTGGACGGGTTGCGATCGCGCCCCTGCTCCAGCCTGGTCAGATATTCGACGCTGATGCCCGCCACCGTGGCCAGCTCGGACCTGCGCAGCCCTGGCGTGCGCCGCCGCGGGCCGCCGGGCAGCCCAACGTCGGCGGGTTTGACGGCCTCGCGGCGGGAGCGCAGGAAGGCGCCCAGCTCGTTGTCGCTCACGCCCTCGAGTGTACGGAAAATCCGTTTGGCCCCATCGTGGCCCCGGCAGGGCCAGTCTCGGCACGGTCTCCCTCGACCGCGCCGACTCCGGGAGGGTGGTGCGCATGACGTCCACGACCCGATCGAAAGCCGGAGCACCGCCCGTCCGTGCCAGGAGGGTGCTCCCATGATGCGTTACCGTCTGCTGGGCCGTAACGGGCTCAGGGTCTCCCAGCTGTTCCTCGGCGCGATGACCTACGGCGAGGCGTCCCCGGAGGTGCGGCGCATCTTCGACATGTACGCCGACGCCGGCGGCAACGTCGTGGACACGGCCTCCATGTACGGCGAGAGCGAGAACGTCGTCGGCGAACTGCTCCAGGGCCGCCGGGACCGTTACGTCCTGGCCACGAAGTACACCGGCACCATCGACGGCACCGACCCGAACGCCGCGGGCAACCACCGCAAGAGCCTCGTCCGGTCGCTGGAGCAGAGCCTGCGGCGGCTGCGCACCGACTACGTCGACCTCTACTGGGTGCACGTCTGGGACCGGCACACCCCGGTCGAGGAGACGATGCGGGCGCTGGACGACGCGGTCAGCGCGGGCAAGATCCTCTACGCCGGCGTCTCCGACGCTCCCGCCTGGGTGGTGAGCCGGGCCAACACGCTGGCCGAGTGGCGCGGGTGGACGCCGTTCGCCGGGTTGCAGGTGCCGTACAGCCTGCTGTCGCGGGACGTGGAGCGGGAGCTGCTGCCGATGGCGCAGGCGTACGGGGTGAGCGTGGCGGCGTGGGGGGTGCTCGCGCGCGGGGTGCTGTCCGGCCGCTACAACGCGCCAGGCGCGGCGGCCTCGCGGCTGTCCCCCGGCTCCCTCACCGAGCGCGATCGTACGGCGGCGCGAACCGTGATGGAGGTGGCCGCCGAGCTGGGCGTCACCGCCTCGCAGGTGGCCATCGCGTGGGTGCTGCGGCGCGGGGTGCACCCGATCCTCGGCGCGAGCAGCGCCGAGCAGCTCAAGGACGACCTGGGGGCGACCGGGGTGGAGCTGCCCGGCGAGGCGGTGCGGCGGCTGGAGTCGGCGGTCGACTTCGAGCTGGGCTTCCCCGGCGACTTCATCGGCGAGGTGGACCGCAGCCCCGGCATCTACGGCGACGCCGTCGACCGCCTCGACGGCCGGTGACCCCGGTCAGCACAGCGACATGGCCGTCTCCCACAGGCCGGGCAGCCTGGCCAGCACGCGGTCGGCGCGCCGCCTGCGGTCGGCGAACGTCTCCGCTCCCAGGTCCGCGAGCAGTTCCAGCAGCCCGTCCTCGTAGCCCCGCTCCCCCGCCGCGGCCCGCTTGGCCAGGCACCGCGCGTAGGTGGCGACGATCCAGAAGACGGCCTCCCTGTGCAGCCCACGCGCGATGAGGTCCCGGCTGCCGTCGACGGCGACGGGCCTGGCCTGGGCGGTGATGTCCGAGTCGAACCGGTACGCGGGCGCCCGCACGGCCGCGGCCGCGTCGAACACCGTCTCCAGCGCCGCCAGGTGGCGCTCCACCCGCGCCGCGCCGAGGCCGGCGCAGCCCAGCCAGTCGAGCAGGGTCTCGTGGACGTCCAGCCGGCCGTGCGCGGCGAGCAGGTCGCGCACGGCCGCGTACCGGCGGCGGACGGTCGGGTTGCGCAGCCCGGCCACCAGCAGCACGTGCGTGGTCACCCCGGTGCCGAACAGCCAGGTGGTGACCTGGCCGGGCAGCGGCGCCGACGCGTCCATGCCGCCGAGGAACGCGCGCACGCGGTCCATCGCGCCCGCGCAGCGGGCCGTCGTCCACGGTCGCGCGGCGAAGTCGCGGGCCACGACCCGCTGGATCGCGCTCAGGCGGCCCGTCGGGTCGGCCAGCACGCACGGCAGGTGGAAGCTGCCGGCCAGGTGGTAGTCGCCCAGGACCTCGTCCGCGGACCCGATGCCCGGCAGCGAGGAGACCTCGAGCAGCACGCCCTCGTAGGCGAACTTGCCCGGCCTGACGCCGGGGTCGGCGATCAGCATGACGTCGACGTCGGAGGTCGGGGGCAGCTCGGCGCGCGGGTCGCCCCACAACACCGACCCGGTCAGGAACGCCCCGCCGAACCCTGGCAGCCTGGCGCCTTCCATCTCCACCCATCGCCCGGCGACCTGTCTGGCCTGCTCATTGAGCATCCGGCTCCTCTCCTCCGGGTCGGCGGCGCGCGGCCCTGAGCGCGACGACCGCGCCTAGCACGACGAGCACCGCCATCGCGCCCCAGATCCAGGCGGGCACGCCCGACGACGCCGTGTCGGAGGAGGCGGCCGTCGAGGCGGCGGCGTCCTGCCCGCTCGCGGTGGCGGGCCCGGAAGAGGCCGGCTCAGCGGAGGCGGGAGCGGAAGAAGGCGGTGCGGACGAGGTGGAGGCCGCGCCCTTCACGGTGAAGGGGATCTCGCCCTCGATGGGGTGGCCGTCGGAGGAGACGACCCGCCAGGCGATCACGTACGGGCCGGGGGCGAGCGGCCGCGGCACGGCGGCGGACACCTTCGGCCCGTCGAGCCGGGGCTCGCCGAGCCCGACCTGCTGGCCCGCGCCGTCGCGCAGCACCACGAACGGGAACTTGACGGTCGCGGTGTATTCGAGCTCGATCTCCTCGACCGCGGACACCTCGGCGTCCTTGGCGGGCGAGCTGCTCTTGAGCTTGTCGTGGGCGTGGGCGGGCGCGGCGGGAAGGGCGAGGGCGAGCAGGCAGGCGAACGCGGCGAGCGCCGCCTTGCGCAGGCGTGATGCGCGGATGGTGGATGGCGGGAATGCCATGACAGGTCTCCAGAAAGGGTCTTCCGGACGACCGCGCCCGTGGCGCCGGCGTCCGGATGCTGGCAGGGCGGCGGGTTTCAGCGTGAACGCTGGGCCTTTACGGGCGGGCCGCGCCTGCTGACCGTTCCTGAGACGGTCTCTCCCGCGTACGCGGGGACGTCGGGGGTGGGGGGCCGCCATGACGGCAGGGCGACCTCCACGGGGGCGGCGGCGAGCAGCCGGATGACCGGCGGCGGCGTGGCGTACAGGCGGATCATGAGCCACAACGCGCGCTCGCCGCGGTGCAGCCACCACGCCGTCAGCGCCGCCACCGTGAGGTGGACCAGCGCCATGCCCGGCCCCGGGTGCGCATGCGCGAGCTCGGGCCCGGGTGCGGGGGCCAGCCGCTCGAAGAGCTGGTGCAGCAGCATCTGGGTGCCCGCGGTCGCCGCGAGCACGGCGACGGGCCCGCGCTCGCGCCCGTCGATCAGGTAGGCCAGGCCGAGCGCCGCCAGCACCGCGGCGCCGTGGACCGGGAGCGGCACCGGCCCGCCGCCCGCCAGCGCGTGCCCGCCCGCCGACACCGCGCCGCAGACGGCCGCGAACACGACGGCCCGCGCGAGCCGCAGCCCGGACGCCGCCGGGAGCGCGGGTGAGGACGGAAGGGGCACAGCCGCCATCCTTACACAGGGGCCGGCCGGTCCCGCGTTCTCACCGCCCGCGGCGCATCGCCGGCCGGACCGTCACGCCCTGGCGGTCCCGCTTCCCACCGCCCGGCGCCTCGCGGGGCCGGGCGTCAGGCCCTGGCGGTTTCGCGCAGCGGCCGGCCCACCTCGTGCAGGTGGCGCAGTGCCTGCCCCCATGACTGGAACAGGCCGCATTCGACGTAGTCGATGCCGAGCGACTCGCAGTACTCCCTGACGATCGGCTGCGCCTTGCGCAGGTTCGCGGTGGGCATGCTGGGGAACAGGTGGTGCTCGATCTGGTAGTTCAGGCCGCCGAGCGCGGTGTTGACCAGGCGGCCGCCGCGGACGTTGCGGGAGGTCAGCACCTGGCGCCGGAGGAAGTCCAGCTCGTCCTCGGCGGTGAGCACCGGCATGCCCTTGTGGTTGGGCGCGAACGTGCAGCCGAGGTAGACGCCGTAACACGCCTGGTGCACGGCGAGGAACGCCAGCGCCAGGCCCGGCGGCAGCACCAGGAGCAGCGCGCCCGCGTAGGCCAGCACGTGGCCGGTCAGCAGCAGCCCTTCGAGCTTCCTGTTCTTCAGCGACTTCCTGCGCAGCGCGCGGAAGCTCGACGCCTTCAGGTTCAGCCCTTCGAGGGTGAGCAGCGGGAAGAACAGGAACGCCTGCCAGCGGCCCACGAACCTGGGCAGCCCCTGGCTGGCCTCGACCTGCTTCTCCGACCAGAGGAGGACGTCGGGCGAGACGTCGGGGTCGTGGTCCTCGTGGTTGGGGTTGGCGTGGTGGCGGGTGTGCTTGTCCATCCACCAGCCGTAGCTGAGCCCGATGGCCAGGTTGCCGGTGATCAGCCCGGCGATCCTGCTGGTGCGCCGCGAGCGGGAGATCTGCCCGTGCGCCAGGTCGTGGGCCAGCAGGGTGACCTGCCCGAACGCCATGGCCATGAGGACCGCGACGGCGAGCTGCCACCACGAGTCGCCGACCCAGGCGAACAGCGCCCAGCTTCCCGCGAACAGGCCGGCGACCAGGGTGATCCTGGCCGCGTAGTAGCCTGGCCGCTTCTTCAGCAGGCCCGCCTGCGCCATACGGCGCGACAGCTTGGCGAAGTCGCTTCCTCTCTCTCCTGATGGCCGGGCACGGGACGTGTCCACCACAGTCAAAGTCTTCTCCGATGCTGATGCGTCGTACGGGGATTACGTAACAGCATCGCGGACAATGCGACCGGGTGTGACCCCCGCTGTCACCCTTTCCCGCGGTAGGGCAGGCCCTACCACGGACGCCGGAACGACGCCCCCGCCGCCTGGGCCTGGGCTGCCGTCACCTTCGGGGTGGGGCGGGCGGCGGGGACGCCCGCCTCAGATCGGCTGCTCAGATCGGCTGCTCAGATCGGCTGCTCAGATCGGCTGCTCAGATCGGCTGCAGGGCCGGCACCTCCTCGGGCGCGGCGGCGTCGCCGTAGACGTGCAGGTCGGGGCGGAAGGCCCCGAGATAGGCCGCCCTGTCGCGGAACGTGGCGGCCAGCGCGTCGCCGTAGTCGATGAGCTCCCTGTGCGCGTGCCTGCGGGGCTCGTAGCGGGCGTAGAGCAGCCGGTCGAGCAGGTCCTGGTCGCCGCCGGCCGTGCAGATGACGTCGGCCAGGATCTCGGCGTCGTGCAGCGTGTAGCTCATGCCCATGCCCGTCATCGGGTGGCAGGCGAAGGCGGCGGATCCGAGCAGCGCGGCGTTGCCCTTGTGGTAGGCGGCCACGCGCAGCGACGAGACCTTGATCCGCTGCCAGGTGGCGGGCTGCAGGGCGTTGAAGGCGTCCGAGCTGTCGGTGACGAACCTCTTCAGCGTGTCGATGAGGACGGGGATGCCGTCCTGGAAGATCTCCTTGTCGTCCTCGGGCGGCAGGCCGACGAACACCCTGGCCTGGTCCCTGTTGAGCGGGTAGAGGTAGGCCAGCCAGCCTTCGGAGCTGAAGTACAGCCGGTTGAGCTGGGCGACGCTGGCGGTCAGCGGCACGGTGGCCACCCGCATCAGCAGCCGCTCGTACGGCATCGTCTGCTGCTCGATGTCGAGCGCCCGGCGTACGGCGGACTTGGTGCCGTCGGCGCCGATCACGACGCCGGCCTTGAGCGTGCGGCCGTCGGAGAGCGTCAGCTCCTCCACCTGGCCGTCGCCGATCGCGATGTCGTCGATGCTGGTGCCGAACCAGAACTCGACGCCCTCCATGGCGCAGGAGGTGTAGATGAGCTCGACCAGCTCGCGGTAGGGGCGGATGAGGAAGCCGCCGTCGGGGAAGCGGCATTCCCTGATCGGGTCGCCGTCGTGGTAGTAGCGGATGGTGTCACGCCTGAGGCCATGGCGTTCGACGAGGTCCGCCAGCCCGTGACGGGCGAGCACGCGCTGGCCCGGGGGCTTGAGGAAGTCGGCGCCCGCGCTGGGGACCGAGGGTCCCTGCTCGATGACGACGACGCGCTGTCCGCGGCGGCCCAGTAATAAGGCCAGGAAGCAGCCGCCGAGCCCGGCGCCGACGATGGCCACGTCGCACGATGTGGTTGCCATGACGAGAGCCCTTCTGAAGGTGGAACTAGTTCGTGGGCCCGCGGGTGCCGGCGAGCGGGCCTGTTTCGGCCGCCCGCGGCAGCGGGACCCGGCCCATCCGGGTGTCCACGGGGGAAACCGGCTGGGCGTCCGGCTGGAGGGCCGGAGGGGTGGTCGTGGGAGGCGTGCGGGTCTCGACCGGCAGCAGCGCGTCCGCCTCCGCCGCGACGGTGGCGAGGGTCATGCGCAGTTCGAGCAGGAGCTTGCGCGGCACCTTGACCATGACGTCGCCCGGGTCGGGGCGCATCCTGGTGATCTTGGTGAGGGCCAGCGCGCCGATCAGCACGGAGATGGCCACGCACAGCGCCAGCGCGCCCGCGAGGCCGGCGAAGGGGCCGGTCATGAACGGGTGGTCGATGACGACCGACACCACGGCGACGCCCACGGCGCCGCCGACCATGCGCGCCATGGTGGCCGAGCCGACGGCGGAGGCGTACTGGCTGTCCCTTAAACACATCTGACGCTCCCGACCACTAGGCGAGTGT